>JAFULL010000043.1 GCA_017473345.1 Clostridia bacterium
CGTTATGGCCTGCCGCACCATCCGCAACGAGCGTGAACGCCGCGCCACCGCCATGCTGGCCCCCTTCATGCCCTGCGGCGCCAAGCTGCCCGTCATCGCCCTGTTCTCCGGCGCTTTCTTTGCCGATGCTTCCTGGGTGGGCACCCTGATGTACTTCGTAGGTATCGTGCTGATCTTCGTGTGCGCCCTGCTCATCAACAAGATCACCGGCTACAAGTCCCGCAAGTCCTTCTTCATTATTGAGCTGCCCGAATACAAGGTTCCCAGCTTCAAGCGCGCGTTCATGTCCATGCTCAGCCGCGGCTGGGCCTACATCGTGAAGGCCGGCACAATTATTCTGCTGTGCAACACCGCCGTGCAGATCATGCAGACCTTCGCCTGGAACTTCCAGATCGCCGAAAGCGCTGATGTTTCCATCCTGGCTTCCATCGCCCGTCCCTTCAGCTACCTGCTGGTGCCCGTCGTGGGCGTGCTGAGCTGGCAGCTGGCTGCCGCCGCCGTGACCGGCTTCATCGCCAAGGAAAACGTGGTCGGCACGCTGGCCGTGTGCTTTGTGGGCCTTGAGAACCTGATCGACACCGAAGAGCTGGCCCTGATGGAAGGCGCGGGCGCTGAAGTCGCGACCGTGTTCGCCATCACCAAGGTCGCCGCTCTGGCTTACCTGATGTTCAACCTCTTCTCTCCCCCGTGCTTCGCTGCCATCGGCGCCATGAACTCCGAAATGAAGAGCAGCAAGTGGCTGTGGGGCGGCATCTGCCTGCAGCTGGCTGTGGGCTTCACCATCGGCTACGCTGTGTTCCAGGTGGGCACCCTCATCACCACCGGCAGCTTTGGCGCCGGTTTCCTGCCCGGCCTCATCGCCGTCGCTGCCTTTGCGGCTGTGATCGTTTCCCTGATCAAAAAGGCAAACGCCCACCTCAAGGCTGAGTACGAGCTGAAGGCCCGTGCCTGATTAACAAGGAGATTACTCATATGGCAAACGTCATCGTGATTCTGGTCGTTCTTCTCATTCTGGGCCTGGCTGCGCGGTATATCGTGCGCGCCAAGAAGCGCGGGGAAACCTGCGTGGGCTGTCCCTATGCGAAGGAGTGCGCTGCAAAGCGCAGCGGCTGCGGCTGCTCCGGAAAATAACGAAGGCAGCGAAAAAGACCTCCCGTTGGGAGGTCTTTTTCATTTGCTTATTTCAGCATCCATGCGCACATGCGCGATTCATCCGTCCAGGTCTTTCCGGCGGATGCATAGTCCACCACTTTGAAGGCGCTGCCGTCCTTCTGTTCAACGGACAGGCACACCGTGCACGGGAAAGGAGCTTCTGCTGCCTGTGTGCAGGCAACGCCGTTTTCATCCGCCCGGATATCCACCGGCGAATCCACCGCCGTGCCCAGCCGCTCATCACGTGCCAGCACCAGCGGGCCGCGCCTGAGCGCCACATACGGCATACCGGTCACGCCGTATTCCTCAGGCAGGATCAGACGCACGCTCATGTCAAAGCAAAGTTCGATGCGATCGCCGGGCTGCCATACGCGGTCGATGCACAGATAGCCGCCTGCCTTGCAGGAAACCGCTTCGCCGTTGACGCAGGCGCTGGTCTGCCCACTCCACGCGGGAATGCGCAGGCCGATCACAAAGCGCTCCGCCTTTTCCGGCTGCACGGTGATGGCCACATCGCCTTCTGCGGGATAGGCTGTTTCGGTGCACAGTGTCACTTCAGCGCCCGCAGGCGTCAGCGCGCGCACCTTTCCCGGATGATAGAAGTTCACATACAGTCCTTCCTGCGCACATACCGTCTGCGCAATACCGGCCAGGCCCAGGCCCGCCGCGCCGATGCATGCGCAGCAGCCGTAGCTCTGCCCGTCTTCCATCACCTGATAGCCGCCGGTTTTGCGGCCGCGGCGACCGGGCAGCAGCGGACTGTAGCTGTCAAAGGGAAAGCCGTTGTTTTCAGTCACCTGTTCCGTATTCACCGAACCCAGCAGCGCATTGTACAGCGACTTTTCCATCTGATCCGCCCAGCGGCTTTCGCCGGTCAGACACAGCATCTGCCAGCAGAACTTCATCCATGTGACGGTCACGCAGGTCTCCTGCATGATGCCTTTTTCTTCGATATCAAACTGACGGGCCGCCGAGTGATCAAACAGCTCATGCGTGCAGCCCGAACAGCCGATGACCGTTACATCCGACTTGACAATATTCTCCGCCAGATGGATGCAGGCCGTGCGCCATTTTTCCTCGCCGGTCACGCGATAGTATTCCAGCAGGCCTTCGAAGTTGCTGATCATTTCGTAGGCCTTGGTCACGGGGTACTGATACGGCATCAGTTCGCCTTCATAGGCCAGTTCGAACAGATTGGCCGCCGTGGTCGCGCCGCGGCTGACGATATAGTGTGCAAAGTCCATGTAACGTTGCTCGCCGGTCAGGTTATACAAACGCATGATAGGCTCCAGCAGCGAACTGGAATTGAGCCCCTTCCAGTGACGCGAAGCCAGCAGGATCTCCTTTTTGCCCTCTTCTGCCGGACCCACCGTGTCCAGAATGGCGTCCGCATGACGTTTGAGCGCCTCCAGCACCTTTTCGCTCAGCGCATCATCACGGCAGATCTCCAGAAAATGCTGCATGCCCAGCAGAATGTACTTGCGGCCCCACAGGTCCCATCCATCCAGTTCTTTTTCCTTGGAATAGGTGGTGAAACGGCCGAAAGCATCCTGTGTGGTGAGCATGTCGCGCACAGTGGCGTCGATGACCTGATAAAGTGCTTCATCCGGCGCGCACTGGTACACCATGCATGCGCCGCGCATCATTTTGCCCCAGTATTCGCAGCGCCAGCCGACGTTCCAGTCGTCGGTGTCGCCCTTGCGGAACTGATTGACAAACAGCGTCCACAGCTTTGTATCCATCAGCTGCACATCGCGGATGAATGCGATCGCCTGTCCCAGAATGCCTTCAAACTGAAAGCTGCCGTTTTCCAGCTGAAAAAAGCGATCCGTTCCCGCATGCGGCGCATAGGCCGTTCCGGGCGCATATACTTTTTCAACAATGGGATGTTTCATCATTCACACCTCACATGGCATTATGCAGGAAACGCGCGGCCATTCCGGCCCAGCACTCGCAGTCCGGCTGCACCTCTTCGGGGACAACAGCCGTCGCATCATTGCAAAGCGACAGTCCGTGCGGACCGTTGGGGAAGATGTGCAATTCCGTCAGCACGTTCTTTTCCGCCAGCGCATGCGCCATACGGATGCTGTTTTGCACAGGTACGGCGCCATCGGTGAAGGTATGCCACAGGAACGTAGGCGGATAGTTTTCCGTGACCCAGTTGAGGATGGAGTACTGCTGATGCTCCTCAACATTCTCGCTGCCGCTGAGATGCTCAAACGACCCGCGATGCGCGTCCTTGTCCGCCACAATCACCGGATAGCACAGCACCGCCGCATTGGGGCGCACATCCTCCGGCTTCAGGCCGAGAGGCTGCCAAAGTTCAGCGTTTTGCCACAGGCCGCTCACGCTGGCCGCCAGATGTCCGCCGGCAGAGAAGCCCATGATAGCGATGCGGTCAGGGTTCGTCATATATTTGTCCGCATTGGCGCGCACATAGGCAAGGCAGGCGGCCGCGTCGTGCTGCGGCATGGGGAATTTGTGGTCAGGTGAGGAGGCATAACAATCCCCCATCGCTTCATCCTCACCGCGAAGCGCCACGCGGTACCACACCACAAAAGTATTGAAGCCTTCCATCGCAAAGCGCAGGGCGATGGGTTCTGCCTCGCGCTCGCTGCAGAAGCGGTAGCCGCCGCCGGGGCAGATGACAATGGCCGGACGGCGCACATTCACCTTGGTTCTCCAGCAGGGGTCGGGTACATAGACGTCCATGTTGATCATTGCACCGTCAGAAGAGGGAACCTGTACGCGTTCGTAGATCATGGCCGATGGCCTCCTTCAAAAGTACAGACCCATCCCCGCAAAAAGGGATGGGCCTGTTTTGTTTCATTCCAGTTCGTCCGCCAGAATGCCCGCACAGGCCTCCACATAGCGCACACAGGGGCGCGTGCGATAGTATTCAGGCGTACGGTCGCTGGGGGTGGATTTTGCCTCGATACCGGCAGCAGCCAGCAGTTCGCGGCAGTTCAGAGTTTCATAACGGTCCGTGAAGAGAGCAGCCATGCGCTGCTCCAGCGCATACAGGCTCTTTTTGCCCTCGGTATCCTGCGCATCCTCGTAACCATGCAGCGCGCTCGTCACAAGGAACATGCCGCTCACTGCACCGCAGGTGGAGCGCAATCCGCCCATGCCGCCGCCAAAACCGCTGGACAGGCGCAGCACATCGGCCTCGCTCATGCCCATTTCAGGCGCAAAGGCAGCTGCCACAGACTGCGCACAGTTATAGCCGCTCAAAAACAGCTCTCTGGCTTTGGTGATTTTGGCTTCGCGGTCGATCATGCTCACTTTTCCTTCTGAATCAGGTCGTAGATGGCGTCAGAGATGTTGTCCAGCCAGTCGCCGTTGAACAGCTCGATCATGCCCTTGTCAATGCCGCCGGCCAGCTTGGAGTCGATGGGCAGCTTGGCAGTCAGCGGGATGTTGTAGCGCTGGGCGATCTCTTCCACGTGACTCTTGCCGAACACTTCAATGTGACGGTCGCAGTCGGGGCAGGCAATGTAGGACATGTTCTCCACCATGCCAAGCACGGGGATGTTCATCATGCCGGCCATCTTGAGGGCCTTTTCGACGATCATTTCCACCAGCTCCTGGGGAGTGGATACCAGCACCAGGCCGTCCACGGGGATGGACTGGCACACAGTCAGCATCACGTCGCCGGTTCCGGGAGGCATGTCGATGAAGATGATGTCCTTGTCGCCCCAGATGACGTCAGACCAGAACTGCTGCACAGCACCGGCGATGACGGGGCCGCGCCACACAACGGGGTCGGAATCGTTTTCAAGCAGCAGGTTCAGGCTCATCACGTCGATGCCGGTCACGCTGCGCACAGGGAAAATGCCCTGATCGCTGCCGGCGGCTTTTTCCTTCAGGCCAAAGGCGCGGGGAATGGAGGGGCCGGTGATATCAGCATCCAGAATGCCGACCTTCAGGCCCTGACGGGCGGCCAGCACGGCCAAAAGAGCGGTCACCATGCTCTTGCCAACGCCGCCCTTACCGCTGCAAACGCCAACGATACGCTTGACGTGGGTCAGCTCATGGGGCTTGACCAGCAGGCTCTCAGGCTTGCGGGAGGAACAGTTCTGGCTGCAGGTGGAGCAATCGTGGGTACATTCACTCATGGCGGGATTTCCTTCTTTCATTATGATCGGTTTTCAGTGCAGATGGCACAGGCGATGCGCGCCGCCTCACGGATGAGGCTGTCCAGCGGCTGCTTGCCGACGCCCGCGATGCGAAGCCCGCACCGCTCCAGCGGCACAAGTACCTTCTGCCCTTCGCTCAGGCTTACGGCCGCCGCGATGCCGGGCGATATTTCGCCCATCATGGCATTGGCATGCAGGATGCCCGTGACGCCCATAATGACGTCCGCCGTTTTGCACTGGTAGCGGATGGCGCTTTCGCCGGTGGCGCCTGCGTCAGCCCCCGCGCGCAGCATGGCGGCGGTGGCCTGTACGTTGGTGCCAAGGGCAATGACCTGCTGAGCGGGCATCAGCTGCTTGACGGCTGCGACCAGGCTTTTGCCCACGCCGCCGCCCTGTCCGTCGATGACGACAAGCTTCATGCTTTCCCGCTCCTTTCAGGGCTGCAGATCACCAGATCTGCGCCACCCCTGATATCATACGCCTCAAAATAGTTTTTTTCAAGGGGAATCCACCGGCTTTGGAACATGGAAAGCATTTCCGGGTCGCGCTTTGCAATGCGGCGCAGCTGTTCATCAGCCTGAACCTCCACAAAAATGCGCAGCGCCTGCAGCCGTTTATAGTCATCTGCAAAAGCCGGATGATGGCTGTAGCTGCCCTCGATCACCGTGACCGCACCCTCCGGGATGCAGCGCGGGATCATGCTCCCCGTGCCGCAGTCAAAGCGCTGCCAGTGCACCTCGCCCGGGAGCGACGTCAGCACCTCGGCCAGAAAGCGCTCGCGATGCACATTGCCGCCCGGCTGCGCCAGCCGCTCCGGCGTGCGCATATCCGGCAGCAGAAAAAAATCGTCCATGGGGATGGGCGTGCAGTTCAGCAACTCTGCCAGCCTGCCGGCAAGCGTGGTCTTGCCGCTGCCGCAGGGGCCGTCAAAGACGACCACCCGATGACCCTGCCGGATCTCAGCCAGCACGGGCACAAGCAGCGCATAGTCCTCCAGAACCACGCGGTAGGACGGCTGATAAGCGTCGCGATATGCCTGCGTGTGGCTGACCACACCGCCGTCGTATCCGTCCAGATACGTCCTCAACGCCTGATAGGAAAACCCTGTTTCCCCCTTGTGCGCAAGGTCGGTCACAGCGCCGATCATGCCCTTCAGGCGCAGATCAACGTCCTTGCGGGCGCGCACCACACGGTCTGTGCCGTCCATCATGCGCCAGATCATCTCGGCATCCAGCCTGCGCACCTGCGGCGCAGCCAGGTTCAGCCTGCACAGCCCGTTGCCGATAAACGTGTACACCGGCACATCCTGCTCAGTCACCTGCTGCTGCTCTTTGCGGATCATCTCCACGCAAATTTCCCGCCCCGGCAGCAGATGCCCGCAGCCGTAGGCGCTCTGATACGCCAGCTTCACCGCATCCTGCGGCTGCATCATGGGCGTTTGCCTCAAATGATCTCTGTAAACCTGAAACTCCATAGTTGCTCCTCAGTCATTATGAATGGGAATTAGCTTTGCACGCTTCAGCGCGCTCACGATGGCCGGCACCAGCACCAGCTGCAGGATCATTCCGGGCCAGGCATTGACAAAACCGCCCGCCCAGAACATGGCGATGGAAAACGGCGTCTGCATGAACAGGGCGTAGATCAGCCAGCTGGCCGCGCCCCATACGACGCGCCCGACGACCATCGCCCCAACCAGCGAAACGATCACATGCTTCGTGCGGGCAAACAGCACGCCTGCCGTCGCGCCGTAAGCCGCCATTTCAAAAGCCATGGCAAGGCCGGTGGGCAGGATGGGCGGCATGCCGAAAAGCAGGCTGCGCATGATGGGCAGCACAAAGCCCAGCGCCAGTCCCCACGGCCAGCCGCAGACAAAGCCGCAGATGAGCGCCGGCAGATGCAGCGGCAAAAGCCTGCTGCCCACCTCCGGGATCTGCCCGGTCAGGAAGGGCAGCACAAAACCCAGCGCCAGCAGCATGGCGGTTACTACAAGACGGATCATGGAACTTTTCTTCATTCTAAAACATCCTTTCGTAAAAAAAGATCACGAATACACCCTTCCCTCTTCTTCAGAAGAGGAATGGCGCCTTCGTGACACCTTCATACAAAAGGGATATTCAAATTGTATCATACTTGTGCTCTACACGCAATTCCCCCATTTGTAGCCGTAAAACGGCTGCAAAAAGTGGGATTCTTAAGGGCAGCAGCCCTTAAGCGGTGGGTGCAGGGAGGCAGCGCCTCCCTGCCGCCGTCTCCCTACTCCTTCGGCGGGGGCACGATGACCTTGCCGGTGGAGCCGCGCACGTCCTTCGTGGAATCGGCGGGGGCCCACAGGCCGTACTGATCGTGATTGCGCAGGGCGCGCAGCATCATCTCGCGAGCAGTGGGATAGCGGCGGCACAGCTCGTCCAGCAGGTCTTTCATCTCCTGACGCTTGGTGTGACCGTCGACCGGGCAGGACTTGTCCATCACGGGCAGATTCACCGTGCGCTGCATGTGGATGACATGCTTTTCAGGCAGGAAGATCATGGGCCGGATAACGGTGAGCTGGCTGCGGCTCATGTAGCTGCAGGGGTGGAAGGTGTGCAGCCTGCCCTCGTAGAGCAGGGACATCAGCAGCGTTTCCAGCGCGTCATCACGGTGATGGCCCAGCGCCAGCTTGTTGGCGCCCAGTTCCTTGCATACGTCGCAAAGCATGGCGCGGCGCATTTTGGCGCACAGCGCGCAGGGGTTGGGATCCTTGCGGATCTCAAACAGGATCTGGTAAAGCTCGGTGTGGCGCACCGTCAGCGGCACGCCCACCTCCTGCGCCAGCGCCTCGATGGCGGATGTGTCCGGCTTTTCCTTGCCGGTGGTCAGCATGATGGCGCACAGGTCAAAATCCTGATGGCGCACCATGCGGTACAGCGCCATGGCGCGCAGGAGCAGCAGGCTGTCCTTGCCGCCGCTGACGCCAACAGCCACCTTGTCGCCGGGCTGGATCATGTGAAACTCTTCATCCGCGCGGCGGATGCATCCAAGCGTTGTCTTCATGGCATCAATTCCCTGTGCGGAACTGCGTTCCGGTGTAGATGGTATCCGCCTTGGCGGGATAGGTGTCGGTGTACAGCTTCTTCGCGTCGGTGCGCACGTCTCCGGAGTACGTTACCAGATAAGAATCCACCACATAACCGTCGCGCCCCTTGATGGTTTTGGTCTCGTCGATGTAGGTGACGTAGTCGCCATCCTTGTCTTCCTTCATGATGGGATCGACCGGCTTGGGGATCACCTCGGTGGTCTGCGCCTCCAGCTCGTAGCGCACGTCGCCCATGGACGGGCCGTAGATACGCACCTCGCACAAAAGCTTTTTGCGGTTGGTGGGGCTCTTGATCACATGCGCAGCGATATAGACCGTGCCACCGCTTTGGTTGCGGAAAGAGAAGTCGATCTCGCGGCCGCGGGTGTCGCTGACGGTGGCGTCCAGGCCCAGCTCTGTATAGCTGACGGACATGGAGTGCGGCTCGCGCTCAAGAATGGTCATGCCGCTCTGCGCCGCCGCCAGATACAGCGTGGTGCTGGCCTGGCATACGCCGCCGCCCCAGCCCCACTGTTCAAGGCCGTAGGCGTATTCGATGGCAGGCAGGAAGCCCGTATCAAAATTGCGCTTGCCAACGACCTTGTTGAAGCTGAAGCGCTTGCCGTCCTCCAGCTGCATGCCGTTGAATTTGGAAAACGCAATGCGGATGTTTTCAGTGCGGTCAGCAGAGGAGTTGTCCGCAATAGGCGTTACAGCGCGGGCGCGAAGAGCGACCGTCTGCGACAGCTGCTCCACCGTCACACTGGGGTAGATCAGCTCGGTCTGTAAAAGGATCTCGCCGCTTTGCAGGTTTTGCACCATGGTGAGGATCTGCTCGCGGATCGCGCTGGTGTTGAGACGCTGGCCGTAGACCTCCTGCTGATAGGTGAAGGGATTGGCGCTGTCATCGGGATTAAAGCTGATGATATAGGCGTCGGAGGGCGCGCGGTAGGCAGCAGCCTCCAGCGTGGACAGAATGGTGTCGATGGGGCTCAGGTCCGCGCTCTGCTCAGCGCTGGAAAAACTGTTGGAACCCATTTTGGCCAGTTCGATCTCGTTTTGCAGCTGAAGCAGATTCATGCTGCTGTCATGACCGATGGCCCATGCATGTTCCAGCGCCGCAGTGGGGTCAAACGAAATGCCCAGCGTGGCGGCGGTGATGTCCTTGTAGTCGCCGCGCGCATTGCGCAGGCGGATATACCAGCCGTTCTGCTTCTGCTGGACCTGGTTCCATACCAGCTGGCTGCCCTCGGCCCACGTTTTGCCGCTGAGGTCGATGCCGTCAACGCTGACGTTGTCCAGAAATACATTCTGGTAGGGCTCCACGTCGCTTTTCAGCTTCCAGTAATACGCGCCGGCAGCCGCTGCGGCAAACAGCACCAAAACCAGCAGCAGCTTGATCAGCTGCCACTTCAGGCTGCGCTTTTTGCGCTGCTTTTTTGGTTTTTCGCTCTGGCGTGTGCGCTTGCCCTTGGGCTGGGGCGGCGGCGCGTACCAGTTTGACTGCGTGCTGTATGCCTGACCCGAAGGCTGCTGACCATCCGGGCGGTATCCCTGGTTGTACATGGTAATGGCTCCTTACATATGTGTTGCTTGTAAAAGCGCGTCAATGTCCTTTGCGCGGCTGTTCCAGCCGGACGGCAGCCGGCCGATATGCGCGGTACTGCCGGCGTCGCCGTGATAATCGCTGCCGCCGGTGATGAGCAGCTGCATGCTGCGGCCCAGCACATCCAGCTGACGGGCCGATCTGGCATTTGCCGAGGTATGGTAAACCTCCAGCCCCATCAGGCCGCAGGCTTTCCATTCGTCAAGAAGTGCCGTCAGCGTGGGCAGGTCATGCCCCATTTCCAGCGGATGGGCCAGCACCGGCACCACGCCAAGCCCGCGCATGATGCGGATGGCTTCGGCGGTGGAGGGAAGGTCCCGCGCCACATAAGCACAGCGGCCCTGCACAAGGTACTGATCAAATGCCTGCCGTACCGTGCTTACCACGCCCAGTTCCACAAGCGTCCGTGCGATGTGCGGACGGCCCACATTGGGGTTTTGCAAAAGCTGCCCGCGCTGCTGCTGCGTGATGCCGATGCCCTGCGCAGCCAGCAGGTCGAGGATTTTCGCCGCACGCTGCACGCGGTCGGATGCCGTGCGTTTGAGAAACGCGCTCATCTCATCGCAGTGAACCGCCGGGCCATAGCCCAGCACGTGCACTTTGCCGTCCGCGCCGGTGCTGACCTCCACACCCGGAATGAGCGTGAGGCCCCCGCAGGCTGCAGCAGCCTGCTCCAGTTCCGCCTGACCGGCGGCGGTGTCATGATCTGTCAGCGAAAGAATGCTCACATGCGCCTTCTTCGCCATGCGGCACAGTTCCGCCGGGGTTTTGGCCCCGTCCGAAAACGTGCTGTGCATGTGCAGGTCTGCTTTCATTTCCGCAGGGGCGCACGAAGGACGGCCCGCCTTAACGGCATGGACCGCCCCTCCTTCTACCGCGGATGGCGGCAGCTGTATCATTTGTTTTCCTCACCGGGTTCGATGAAAGGATCGCCGTCTTCCTCAGCAGCCTGTTCAGGCTCGGCAGAGACGGTTTCTTCGCTCACAGGCTCCTCGTTGGGCTGCACCTGCTCGGCCTCGGTCTTGGGCGGCAGTTCCTCGCCGCGCATGACCATTTCAAACTCCTGACGGTTGAGCGTGTCGCGGTCCAGCAGGGTTTCCGCAACGGCGGTGAGCCTGTCGCGGTTTTCAGTCAGCAGCTGGCAGGCGCGCTCGTAGCACAGGTCGATGAGGCGCTTGACCTCGGCGTCGATGGTGGCGGCGGACTGCTCGCTGTATTCGCGGCTCTGGCCAAACTCCATGCCGACGAACACTTCCTGATCGCTGCCGAGGTACATGGTGCCGATCACGTCGCTCATGCCCCACTGGGTCACCATGCGGCGGGCCAGTTCAGTGGCGCGCTTGATGTCGCTGGAAGCGCCGGTGGAGATATCATCCAGGAAAATGCGCTCGGCAGCGTGGCCGCCCAGCATCATGGTGATGCGGCTGATGAGTTCGTTGCGGCGGTAACCGTCGTTTTCCTCACTGGGCAGGCTGAGGGTATAACCGCCCGCCTGGCCGCGCGGCACGATGGTGACCAGGTGCACGTCGTCGCAATCGGGCAGCAGGTTGGAGATCACCGCATGACCGGCCTCGTGATAGGCGGTGAGCTTGCGGTCCTTCTCTGTCACCTTGTGGCTGCGCTTTTCGGGGCCCATCTGCACGCGGCTGACGGCGTCTACCAGCTCCTGCTGGCTGACGACCTTCTTCTTGCGGCGAACGGCCAGCAGAGCGCCTTCGTTCATCACGTTTTCCAGATCAGCGCCGCTGGAGAAGGGCATGCGCTTGGCAATGTTCTCCAGATCGACGTCGGTATCCAGTTTCTTGCCGCGGCTGTGGACCTTCAGGATCTCCACGCGGCCTTCAAGGTCGGGATAGTTGACCGTGACCTGACGGTCGAAGCGGCCGGGACGCAGCAGCGCGGGGTCGAGGATATCGCGGCGGTTGGTCGCGGCCATCACGATGACGCCCTCGTTCATGCTGAAGCCGTCCATCTCAACCAGCAGCTGGTTGAGGGTCTGCTCGCGCTCGTCATGACCGCCGCCCAGACCTGCGCCACGGTGACGGCCCACCGCGTCGATCTCGTCAATAAAGACGATCGACGGGGCGGCTTTCTTCGCCTGGTCGAACAGGTCGCGTACGCGGCTGGCGCCTACGCCCACGAACATTTCCACAAAGTCAGAGCCGGAGATGGAGAAGAACGGCGCGTTGGCCTCGCCGGCTACGGCCTTGGCCAGCAGGGTTTTGCCCGTGCCGGGAGGGCCCACCAGCAGCACGCCCTTGGGAATGCGCGCGCCCATTTCGGTGTAGGCCTTGGGGTTCTTCAGGAAATCCACCATCTCCTGAAGCTCTTCCGTCTCTTCCTTGCAGCCGGCCACGTCGGCAAAGGTGACCTTGTTTA
>JAFULL010000044.1 GCA_017473345.1 Clostridia bacterium
AGCGATCAGCCAGAGCAGTGCATCCGGTTATGCGCGCGATGGCGGATTGAATCTGCAGGTGGAATTCGATCACTATCTGTACACCAAAACCAACCGCCGTAAGATCGAAAAGAAGGAAGAACCGCAATCCAAAGAAGCCTGACAAGGAGTATTTGTGTATGATCAAACGGTTTGCACTGTTCCTCTGCATTCTGCTGGCATTGCTGCCGTTGTTTGCATCAGCAGAATACAATCCTTTTGAATATGTCGGGAACATGGAGGTAATCAACTGCAGCGAATGGGTTTCCCTGCGCGAGGTTCCAAGCACTACCGCCAAACGTCTGGTGAAAGTATCGCTGGGTTCCATTGTGCACAACTGCTATGCCTTTACAGATGAATGGTACTATGCGGAATTTGATGGATACGGCGGATACATCCTGGCTGAGTATCTGAGAACCAGCGAGAACGAAACCACCTTCAGCGCCATGCTGACCCTTTATTGTGATGGCGGCGTAGAGGTGTTTCCCACCATCAGCTCTGAAGAAATCTTTGACCTGATTCCTGAAAACACGATCGTACGAAACTGCCACGTTGAGAATAATGGTCGTGTCTATGTGGAATACGGCGGCAAATGCGGATTTGTTGATGCTGACTACGTGGAGGCGTACAACCATCTTTCGCACTTTCCGAGCCAAATCACGCTGCTCACCAATCTTTATGGCAGAGCATACGAAGGGCCTGCGTCGTCCCTGAAGATCGATCGTGCCGAAGATTTCCCTCTTGCTGCATACGATTACAGCGAGTATGAGCAGGAAGAAACGGATGATATCCCAATGGCGGAATTTGTTCTGCATTCGGATACAACGCTGAACCATGTTCATCTGTTCAATACTGAACTCAGAGATTGGGACGGTGATACCGGCGAGGCGATCTATGATGCAGCGCTGGAGCATATCCAGTATCAGTTAGATCCGGAGCATCCGCTTATGATCCGTGCTGTGATGTACGGCGATATGCCCAACCTGGTCGTTGGTTATCGGGATGAGGCAGGCTATTACCATTTCGCCTTTGTGGAAATCAGCGGGGAAGATGGCAGTTTTATGTTGAATGAATTCTGACCAGTCCAAACACAAGGCTCAACTGGATGCTAATTCGCACGAAGGAAACCTTCAGAGTACGTTCTGTTCAAGCAACTGCACTGGTTGAATGTACAGGAAATTTTGTTCTGGTACACAGCCTTCATGGTTATTGCCATGAAGGCTTTTCTTATGCCTGGACATATTGTTCTTAAAATTGCAGATAAGCCTTGACTTATATGGGCTTCAGAGTGATCAATACCGTACCCTAAGAAAAAGGAGGATCCTGCTATGATTCTGAACACCCACCCTGATAACCGAAAGGATATGGTCAAGGCAATTTCGAAGCATGCAATGCTGCGTGCCGCGTACATGGGCATGCCTTCCGGCGCGTACCAAATTGGTACAGTCATCGTGAACATGGATGGTACCATTACCTGCAACGATGAAAAATGATCGAAAACATCAAGCCGCTGCTGATTGCCAGAGGCTGGCTGGATGCTGAACCGGGCAATTCAAAAGAGTCTGTTGATTTAAGAGCATCCGCTGAAGATGCAGTCGAGCCTGTTGGTATTTCCGTGCAGATCCATGACTGGACAGTTATTACTGCCTGTGAAAGAGATACACTCCCTGCCCTGCGCTGCGTGTTGCACCCACAAAGTCCCCTTTAGACAACTCCGACTCTGAAGGTCGTGCGTTCGAATCGCATCGGGCGTACCAGCAAAACCCTCGAAGCCGTAAAGGTTTCGGGGGTTTTTGCTTATGATATATGGGTTTTGATAGACACCCTGGAAAAAGTTGCCATTCCTTAAGGTTTGGAGGCTTTTTCTATGCTTTTTTTGACCGTCGATTATGTCCTTTTGCCTGTTTTCTGCGTGTTTTGACTGCTTTGAAACAGTCAAAACGACAGTCGCATGGCCTGTGCTATCAAACGCTTGCGATACCTCCGGCTGCCGTGCGCTTATTCGTCCGGCTGGTTGGCGTTATATTGCAGACGATATTCCGATGGCGCGCAGTTCCAGCGGCGTTTGAAGGCCTTGTAGAAGGTATTGTACAGCGCAAAGCCTGCCTGCTGGGCGATATCCTTTACGTTCAACTCCGTTTTCAACAGCAGCTGGTGTGCCAGATCCAGCCGTTTTTTCTCCAGGTATTCAGCAAAAGAAAGCTGCGTTGCGCTGCGCACGGCTGACTGCAAAGCCTTTTCAGAAATGTTAAAGTAATCGGATACAGTTTTTTGATAGAAATCAGGATCGGTGAAGTGCTGATCCACATAGGCCACGATGTCGGCACCGAAGGTTGTGGGGGAACGCTTGATCACCAGCAGGGCTTCACTCAGAGTAAAGGTATATTCCTCCAGACAGGCAAAATACGCTGCAAGGGGCTGATCCAGATCGGGTGAAAAAAGCTGAATGGCGCACAGATCTTCAAAATGTTCCTGCTTGATACGGATGAGAATGGAATGCAAAAACTGCAGCGTACGCCGGTAGGGTTGCGCGGAGAGCACTTCTTCCGGGGAAGACTGATCCCGCAGATTGACATGAATCTGATGCAGAAAACGTACGGCAGCTTCGGTTTCACCCTGCTTGACCGCTTCATAGAATTGCTGGAACAGGCTGTAATCCGTGCCGGAGAGGTTCTCCTGCTTGGGGAAGTTGCCGATGGACCAGACACGTTTTTCAATGTAGCCGGCAGCCAGACGCAGAATGCGCTTGGCGTGCGCATAGGCTTCGCTCAGGCCGTCTGCTCCGTTGTCAGAGTGAACCACATAAATATTCATGGGCAGATGATATTCTTTGACAAAAGCTGCGTGGAGATTTTCGATGGCGTCAATTCCTCCCGCAGAATCCGGCAGAATGATGGCTGTCAGATTGGGGGTGACGGGGAAATGATAGAGCGGCTGCGAAAACTGACGTGCAAGCAGCTGCTCGATGATCAGTTGCTTGGACAGAGCCAGATTCATCGTATGCTCGTTGGAAATGTGCTGATTAAAGGCCATATGCAGCAGCGCCAGATGGTAATGCTGGGGAAAATCCGGGAACAGCGCCATGAAATCCTTCTTTGTTCGCTGGGAGGTAATGTTGCCCAGCAAGGCCCTTTCCAGAAAACTGTTTTTCAGGGCCTTTCGCTGCATGTCCAGCTCTTCGCCCTGCTGATTCAGCGCAGCATTAAGTTTCTCCATGACCGTGCTGATCAGCTCATATTCGTTATTGGAGTGAACCTCAGGCACAAGTGCGCTGACTTTTTGTACCAGGTCTCCCAGCGGGTTGCCCATGCGGACCAGGAAAAACAGAATCAGCAGCAATCCACCCACAAGTGCCGCGAACACCAGCGCCCACATGGTATAGAGAACGTTCTGAACGCCCGCATTGATCAGGTGGCTGGGAATATCAAAGGAAAAGGATAGTCCGGGAATATCGCTGTGGATCGCCAGTGCGGTCAGAGAACTGCGGGTTTCTGCGTTTTCAAGCTGACAAACGAATTCGTTTTTCCAGTAAATATGAATATTGCTGGTCTGCAGAATGCCGTCGGGTGCAATGGCGCTGAGAATGTCGGCAATATCCACGGCAATCATGGCGGTGGCTGCAGGCTGAGCGTATTTGTTCAGAATGGGCTGGAAGAAGATCAGGGCGTCGTACTGGCCGTAGCCCTCACTGAAAACAGGAAGCGAAATGGCCTGCTGCTTCGCCAGTTCATGGAAATCATCCAGTGAATGGACGTTAGGCATAACCAGCATTTTGTTAAAAAAATGATCAATCAGCCCCAGCCGGTCTACAACCATCTGTCTGCGGGTGATGATGCGGTTGTTTTTTGTTACCACAACGACATCACGTGCACGTGAACTGTCCGTCAGCATTTGCTGCAGCGCTGAATGGGTATCGCGCAGGGCGACGTAATCAATGGCTTCTTCGCGGCAAAGTTTCTGGAAATCGACATTGCTTTCCCCAAAAAACAGCAGCTGCGTCTGCAGCGTTTGCAATTGACTGTTGACAAGCCCCAGGTTGTGGGACAGCGTGTCCTGATAAACCTGAAGATTTTGTGCCTCCATCGTCCGGGCGCTGTGGGAGATGATGGGCGAGGCGCACAAAAGAAGCGCGACCAGAAAAAGGCAAAACGCAGCAAAAAAACGGGTAATGATCCGCCGTGGAAGGGAAAGTTTGCGCATAAATATAAGCCTCACTTTACAAAATGCAAAATGATCATAGTGGAACGGTATCTGCTTCTTTTACTAGCATGCTTATTATACAAAAAAGTCGAAAAAGGCGCAATCTGACAGCGGCGGCCAGTTTGCGCCGACGGCGATCAAAACATGGAAATTTCGGAAAAACAGACATTGAAAATTCAAAAACAGGTCCGAATCGATACCATTTTGACATTGAAATCGCTCTGTCGACACATTGAAATTCGCCTTATCACCTTTACAGCACAGCGCCTGAAAATCTAAAATGAAGACAGCAATGAGCGGAAGCGCAATCCGCCAATTAAAAAGAAGGAGGCCCCATTATGAAAAAGACCCTTGCGATGGTGCTGACTCTGGTCATGGCGCTGGCAATGATGTGCCCGGCGCTGGCAGACAGCGGAAACTTCAATCCCGACGGCGAGTATCCCCTTCTGAAGGAAAAGGTGGCGCTGACCGTTGGTATCGGCCAGCATGCCAACGTGGAAGACTGGGAAACCAACTGGCAGACGCTGCTGATTGAAGAACTGGCCAACGTGGATCTTTCCTTTGTTACCTACGGCAGTGAAATGATGTCCCAGATTACTCTGGCCATCACTTCCGAAGCGGAACTGCCCGACATCCTCATCACCAACGCCACCTCCGGCGGCCTGAGCCTGGAACTGCTGTATCAGTGGGCGCTGGCCGGCAAGCTGGTTCCCCTCAACGACTATGTGGAGCAGTATGGCTACTATCTGAAGGACGCCATCGCCCGCACCGGCGTGGACTTCCTGCCCCTGGTGACTTCTCCTGACGGCTGTCTGTACACCATGCCTCAGTACAACCAGTCTCTGACCAACGAGGCCACCGACAAGATCTGGATCTATCAGCCCTGGCTGGACAAGCTGGAACTGGCTGCCCCCACCAACGCCGAAGAGCTGTACAATGTGCTGAAGGCCTTCAAGACCCTGGATCCCAATGGAAACGGCGAAGCGGACGAAATTCCGCTGATTGCCAGCACCAACGAGTATGAGGACTCCTGGTGGCGCGCCATCATGAACATGTATATCTATGCCGCCGACGAGCATCAGTCTGTTAAGGACGGCAAGGTGTTCTACTATGCCGCTACCGAAGAATACCGCGAAGGCCTGAAGTACATCCGCAGCCTGCTGGATGAAGGTCTGATCGATCCCATGACCTTTACCGCTGACAAGGCTCAGGTTCGTGCTCTGGTCAATGCGGAAGTTCCTGTGGTTGGCATGACCATGGGCCAGGCTCCCTTCGGCACCGTGAACACTCCCCGCATCGGCGAGTATGTGGGTATTGAACCCTTCAAGGACGCCAACGGCGTTGCACGCACCACCTTCACTCCCTCCCTGCCCAAACCCGCTGCGATGATCACCAATGACTGCGATGATCCCGAAGCGGCTTTCCGTGTGCTGGATCTGTTCTACCGTGATGACATCTCCATCATCAACCACTGGGGCGAAGAAGGCGTACACTGGGAGAGGGCTCCCGAAGGCATGAAGGCTTCCATGAAGAACATGGACTTCAATGCTTCCTTCAAGGAGCTGGAGACCCTGTGGGGCACTGTGCAGAACGTGATGTGGTATCAGTGCGGTCCCTGGGCCCGTGAATATGCCATCGCTTCCGGCCGTATCATTCCCGAGAATCCTCTGACCACCGCTTACGGCGCCAACATGATCCAGTATGCTTACAGCGCTGCGTATCCTGCTGCTGACGAGTACATCCCGCGCTTCATCTACACCGAGGAAGAGTCTGATGAGATCAGCCTGATGCTGACCGACCTGGAAACCTACATCAAGACCGCCCGCACCAATTTCATGATGAACGCCGAAGGCATGGACATCAACTCCGATGAAAGCTGGAACAACTACCTGGATCAGCTGAACGTCATCGGTATGGAAGACATCCTCAAGGTACAGCAGGCTGTATACGACCGTATGTACAAGTAATTTCCAACCAAGGAAACGCTAACTAAATTGTGGGGGCTGCCGCGTCAAACCGGCAGCCCCTCGGAAATGAGGCATCCATGAACAGAAAGCTGTTGCGGCGCATCATCAATCATTGGCAGATCTATTGCTTTCTGCTTCTGCCTTTGATTTATCTGATTCTGTTCCACTATGTGCCGATGGTGGGCGCGCAGATTGCCTTCCGCAAGTTTACCATCCGTTCCGGCATCTGGGGCAGCAAATGGGTTGGTTTGGACAACTTTACCCGTTTTTTCAAAACCTACAACTGCTGGACCATTATTAAAAACACGATCACAATTTCCGGTTATTCCATTCTGGCTGGTTTTCCCATCCCCATCATCTTTGCACTGCTCCTCAACTGCATGCGGCAGGAGCGCTACAAGAAAGCCATTCAGACCATTACCTACATGCCGCACTTTATTTCCACAGTGGTTATCGTGGGTATGATCCTGCAGATCTGCAACCCCCGCGTTGGTTTGTACGGCACGTTCGCGCATCTGCTGACCGGCAAGTATCCCAACGATCCGCTGGGCAACCCCACTGTTTTCACTCACCTGTACGTATGGACGGGCATCTGGCAGCAGTTTGGCTGGAACGCCATTGTGTATCTGGCAGCGCTGTCTTCCGTAGACCCGCAGCTGCATGAAGCGGCGATCATTGACGGCGCATCCCGCTGGAAGCGTATTCTTCAGGTGGACCTTCCCTGCATTCTGCCCACGGCAACCATTATGCTCATTCTGCGTGCCGGCAGTGTGATGAGCGTGGGTTATGAAAAAATCTACCTGATGCAAAACGACCTCAACATCGGCGCCAGCGAAGTGATCTCCACCTATGTGTACAAGCTGGGTCTTGGCGCCAGCGGCAAAATTCCCAACTACAGTCTGGCGACTGCCATCGGACTGTTCAACTCTGTGGTTAATCTCGTGCTGATCTCTGTGGTCAACGCGATTTCGAAAAAAATGAGCGAAACCAGTCTTTGGTGAAAGGAGGTAAAATCCAGGTGATTCAGACAGCTTCTGTTGGAAAAAAGCCGGTCAAAAGAAGAATCAAGGATCCGGCCGGCGACAAAGTACTGTATGGCATTGTCCATGTGTTGATGATCGTTCTGCTGATCGTTACGCTTTATCCTTTGATTTATGTGATTTCTGCCTCTTTTTCATCGCCTCAGGCAGTGTCCACCGGTCAGGTGGTTTTGTGGCCGGTTGATTTCAGCCTGCGTGGATATCAGGAGGTATTTGATTACAAGGTCGTATGGATCGGCTACGAGAACACGCTGTTCTATACGGTGGTAGGCACGCTTGTCAACGTCGTCATGACCCTGTGCGCAGCCTTCGCGCTGTCCAAGAAAACGCTGCCCGGCCGCAGCTTCTTTACCTTCCTGTTTACCTTCACCATGCTCTTTTCAGCCGGTATTGTGCCCACCTACCTCAACCTGAAGGACCTGGGAATCGTCAATACCCGCTGGGCGCTGATCCTGCCCGGTGCGATCTCTGTGTACAACATGATCGTAACGCGCACGTTCATACAGAATATTCCCAATGAACTGAGCGAAGCGGCGGCCATTGACGGATGCTCGGATTTCAAGTACTTCACAGCGATTCTGCTGCCCCTGTCCAAGGCGGTGATTTCGGTCATCTCGCTGTATTACGCGGTGAGCCACTGGAATTCCTACTTCAACGCCATGATCTATCTGAGCGATCGCGATATGTTCCCGCTGCAGCTGTTCCTGCGCGACATTCTGGTGATGAACACCATCGACGCTTCGTCCATCATGGATCCTGAAGAAGCGCAGGCGATGGAAGGTATGCGCGACCTGCTCAAGTACGCCATGATCGTGGTATCTACGGTTCCCATTTTGATGGTCTATCCTTTCATTCAGAAATACTTTGCCAAGGGTGTTATGGTAGGCTCTGTGAAGGGCTGATCCCGTTGAAAATACTCAGGAGATATGTTGGAAAGGAGATTTCTTATGCAGATTGAACGCATTGAAACCACTCGGGTAAACGTCCCCTTCGAGGCTCCTATTCTCTGGTCCCAGGGCTATCGCGGCTCCACCACCCGCACGCTGATCAAGGTTTATACCGATGAAGGCATCGTGGGTATCGGCGAAACCCGCGGCGATGACGGCATCGAGGAAAGCATCCAGCAGATGGCCGCCAAACTGAAGGGCGAGGATCCCTTTAACATTGAAAACATTCTGGAACGCTTCCACATGAAGGCGTATTTCCAGGGCTATTTTGGCCTGGCTGCTGTGGCTGGCATCGAGATCGCTCTGTGGGATATCATCGCCAAGAAGGCGGACCGCCCCCTGTGCGATCTGATCGGTGGCCGCTATCGTGATGAAGTGCCCTTCTCCGGCTATATCTTCTTCCGCCTGAAGGATGAGGTTACCGGCAAGGGCGGTGAAAAAACGCCTGAAGATATCGTAAAGTTCTGTCAGGAAGCCGTGGATCTTTATGGCTTTAACTGCCTGAAGCTCAAGGGCGGCGCCCATGATCCGTGGCACGAGATCAAGGTGCTGCGCGCCATCCGCGAGCATTTCGGCCCGGATTTCAAGCTGCGCATCGACCCCAACGGCTGCTGGAGCCCCCAGACCGCTATCAAGATCGCCAAGGAACTGGACGAAATCGGTCTGGAATACCTGGAAGATCCCTGCTGGGGCATTGAGGGCATGGCACGCCTGCGCAAGGATATTCATACGCCTCTGGCCACGAACATGTGCGTGGTGGACTTTGACTCGCTGCCCGTTGGCATCCGCGAAGGTGCGGTGGATATCATCCTGGCAGACCCCCACAAGTGGGGCGGCATTTGGGCCACCAAGAAGCTGGCTGCCGTGTGCGATACCTTCCGTCTGGGCATGAGCATGCACGCCGGCGCCGAACTGGGCGTTTCCACCGCTGTGAACATCCAGCTGGCCGCGTCCACCCCGCAGATCAGCTATTCCATCGACGGCCATTATCACCATGAGCTGGATGATATCATTGTTGGAGGCAAGCACAAGTACCGCAACGGCATGATGAAGGTTCCGGATGCGCCCGGCATTGGCGTAACCCTGGATGAGGAAAAGGTGGCCTTCTATCATGAGCGCTTCAAGAACCTGAAGGAGGCCGCCCTCAACGGCGAACGTCCCGATACCAAGCGTCATCTGTCCCGCAGCCAGTTCTAAATCGCTTTTGCTAGTTGTATAGCTGCACATATGCGAAGTGTTCCTATCAACCTAAGGAGGAAAAAAGTCTGTGA
The DNA here is from genome assembly GCA_017473345.1 of Clostridia bacterium. GTDB lineage: Bacteria > Bacillota > Clostridia > Christensenellales > Aristaeellaceae > Limiplasma. The sequence continues at coordinate 9,444 of JAFULL010000044.1, forward strand.
TTACAAACCTGCCTTTTCAGAAAGAGTATGAAGCTTATCATGCTGAGTGGGAAAAACTGAATCCCACGATTGACGCCAATATCGAAAAATATCGCAAGGCAGACTTTGAGGTGCAGGTGGTTGATGCTGAGGGTAAGCCTGTACCAGAGGCTGAGATCACCGTGCGCCAGCTGGATCACGAGTTTGTATTCGGCTGCAACGGCCTGATGGTGGGCGATCTGGGTGAGCAGGAGATGGAGTATCAGGACAGTTTTGGTCGCCTGTTCAACCTGGTTACCACCACGCTGTGCTGGGCTGTGACGGAGTTTGAACCTGATAAGTTCCGCTTTGAAGAGGGCGTGCTGGATATTTTCCGCCGCCCGCCCATTGACCGCATCATCAAGTTTGCTGAAAAGTACAACCTGAAAGTCAAGGGCCAGCCGCTTTTTTGCGAACGCTGGTGTCCAGATTGGGCGTCCAAAGATCCGGAGGAACTGAAAAAGCAGATTGCCAACTACTTCCGCAAGGTTGCCGAGCACTGCGGCGACAAGCTGGACATCGTAGACGTCATTAACGAAGCCTTCTGTGCGCCTCGCCGTACCCCGGACTTCTGCCTGCTGGATGATGAATTTACCATGGTCGACTGGGCCTTTGAGGCCGCTGAGAACGTATTCCCCGAAAGTGTGGATACGGAACTGAACGAGGCAAGCCACGTCCATAACCGCATGCGTGAAAAGTATTACGAAGTCGCCAAGCGAGTGATGGACAAAAAGCTGCCGATCAAATCGCTGGGTATTCAGTATCATCTGTTCACGCCTCAGGCCGGTATGGAACACATTCGTGACGAAAAGATGGGCCTGACGGAAATGCTTAAAACCTATGAGTTGTTCAACAAGCTGGGCCTGCCGATGTTCATTTCTGAAGTCACCATTCCTTCCACCTTTGAAGGCACCCGTCAGCAGGGCGAGGCGCTGCAGGCCGAGATCGCCCGCAACCTCTATCGCCTGTGGTTCAGCGTCGAAAACATGGCTGGCATCATCTACTGGAACTTCAAGGATGGTTTGGCCTGGAAAAACGAAGGCGACTGCCTCGGCTGCCTGATGGATCAGAATTTTAAGGAAAAGCCCAGCTATTACGCGCTGTATGAGCTCATCAAGCGCGAGTGGATGACCAATGAGCTGAAGATTGCTGATGCAAACGGCAAGGCGGCGCTGCGCGGTTTCAAGGGCGAATATCAGGTGACGGCTGAAAAGGATGGCTGCACCGTAAAGGGCAACCTGCATGTTGGCAAAGACCACAAATTGACGCTTGTGCTGGCATAAAGCCTGCAGGAAGGAGAAATACTTCAATGATTCGCTTTTATGATCCGGAAACTGTCATTCAGCTGACCCCTTTGTGGAAGGGTGAGCGTTTTGCCGACGGCCGTCCCAAGGTGCCCGACCGTGTGCTGGAGGCCCTCAAAAGCATGACGCTGGAAGAGGTGTGGAAGCCCATTTTCCTCAAGGGCTACGAAAGCCAGTTTGAAGGCAATCTGAAAACACTGCACAACGACGGCCGCAAGCTGATCGGCCGCGCTGTCACCTGCTGCTATGCTCCCACCCGCCCGGACTTGTTTGACGTGATGATGAACCAGGGCGAAAGCGAAGGCCGCAAGGGCATGTTTAACCAGTGGGTGATCGACAGCCTGGTGGAAGGCGACGTGGTTGTCTGCGACATGTATGATAAGATCTACAAGGGCACCTTCCTGGGCGGCAATCTGACCACTGCCATCAAAACCCGCACCAAGACGGGCGGCGCCGTGATTTGGGGCGGCGTTCGCGATGTGGAGCAGATGGAAAAGGTAGACACGCAGGTGTACTACCGCGGTGTTGATCCCACTCCCATTCGTGAGTTCTGCATCACGTCCATCAATGCGCCTACGCGCATCGGCAAGGCCATCGCGCTGCCTGGCGATATCGTGTTTGGCGCGGGCGGCGGTGTGCTGTTCATCCCTGCGCATCTGGCGGAAGAAGTGGTGGATGGCGCAGCCAAGACCCATGTGAAGGACGACTTTGGTTTTGAAATGATCCGCGCCGGCCGCTGGACCACGGCCCAGATCGACAAGGCCTGGAGCTACGAAATGATCAGCGAACTGGTGAACTGGATCCAGACCGATCCCCGCGGTGAGGAATACCGCGAACTGGACTGGTCCAAGGAACTGGAAGCTTCCAAAAACGAGAATCTGGATATTTCCCAGACCATGCTGTAAGCCATGGAAAAGGCCGGTGGACACGTTTCACCGGCCTGCCATTTAGGGGGAACAATATGGAAAAGTTTGTGATGATCACAGGTGCCAGCGGCGGCACTGGTTTTGCAATCGCCCGGCGTTTCGCCCGGGAGGGGTGGAATGTTGTAATCACGAGCCGCAACGAGGCGGAAGCCAAAGCCGCGGCAGAGTCCGTTGCTGAAGAGTTCAAAGTGCAGGCAGAGGGTTTCCAGTCTCAGTCAGGAAGCGAAGAAGCGGTTCGCCAGATGTTCCAAAGCCTGCAGGATCGCGGTATCGTACTTTCAGCCCTGGTGCTCAATGCGGCTGATTTGGGCATGGGACAAAAAGCCCTGGAGGTGCCGCTGGAAGACTGGCGTCAGGTGCTTGAAACCAATCTGGTGTGGAATTTTTCGCTGATGAGGGAAGCCGCCCGGCAGATGAAGGACGCAGGCGGCGGATCCATCGTGGTGATCGGCAGCAACACTGCCCGGAGAGCCATTCCCGACCGCAGCGCGTACATCGCTTCCAAGGGCGGTCTGGTTTCGCTGAGCAAAGCCCTTGCAGTGGAATGGGGTCAATACGGTATTCGGGTGAATGTGGTGGTTTCCGGTTCCATTAAAACCGCACGCTGGGCAGCACAGACGGAGGAATGGCGGCAGGTTCGCCGCGACCGTTCGCCTATCGGCGATATCGCCGATTTTGAGGATATTGCCAACTCGGCCTATTTCCTGGCGTGCGATCAATCCAGAGTGATTACAGGCGCGGAGCTTGTGGTGGATGGCGGCGTGGATGCGCAGTTCCTGCCCAAGAATGCGCCGTGAGGAGGATGACTGTGAAGATTACCTGGCTGGGAGAATCCGGCTTTATTCTGGATGATGGAAAAACGTCTGTCCTTCTTGATCCCTACTGGAGCGACGCTCTGGGAGAGCGGCGTGCGGACAGGCATCGCCTGCTGCCGGTGAAGCAGGAATGGCTGGAAAGGAACTATGATCTGGTTCTTTTCACCCACGCGCACATCGACCATACGGACCCGCAAACGGTGCAGATGCTGCTTGGCAGGCAGCCCCGCCTGATGTTTGCTGGCCCGCCTTCTTCCCATGCGGTGCTGAAGGACTGTCCCTGCTTTTTTGAACTGTATGAGGGGGCGAAAGTGACTTTGGGCGCTTTTGCGATCCGTGCGCTGCCGGCCATCCACTCGGACAGATATGCCCTGGGGTATGAGATCGTGCATGAAGGCAAAACGCTGTATTTCAGCGGGGATACGGCGCTTTTGTGTGACCTGGCGGCACGCGTGCCCCATCAGCCGGATGCGGCTTTCCTGTGTTTCAATGCCGGGGTGGGCAAGAACATGAATGCGCAGGATGCGGCTGTGCTGGCGGAGCGTATTGATGCCAGACTGGTGATTCCGTTCCACTACGGCATTTTGCCCGGTGGAGTCACGCCGGAGGAGCTGGAAGCCCTTTTGATGAAACAGCAAAGACCCTGCTTTACGCCTGCATACGGTGAAACATTTGAAGTGTAACGGCGAACCGCTGCAGGGAGAACGTCGGGCACGCCGGAGGCATGTGTACGAATTGCAATATTGATCCTTTGACAGGAGTGAGTACGCTGTGAACCAGGAAATACGGCAGTTTGAAGAGATTTCATACATTATCCGGTATCCCGGGGATTACGATCCGGCAAAACGGTGGCCGGTGATCATTTTCCTTCATGGCATGGGGTCGCGCAGTCAGGACATCCATCGGCTTCAGGGAAATCCGTTTTTCACAGTAACCGAAAAACACCCGCATTTTCCATTTGTTGTGATTGCGCCGCAATGCTCTGCCGGTACGTGGGTTGATATCTATCAGTCGCTGAAAAAACTTGTACAGCATGTGGCAAGCGCAGCTTACACGGATCCTGAACGGGTATACTTGATGGGAGCCAGCATGGGAGGATACGGCGTATGGCAGCTGGCAATGAGCATGCCTGACCTGTTTGCAGCCATCTGTCCCATTTGCGGCGGCGGTATGTATGCGAATGCCGCGCAGCTTAAGCATGTGCCAGTATGGGCGTTTCATGGGCAAAAGGATACGACCGTATTGCCGGAAGAATCGGAAAAGATGGTGAATGCCGTTAACCGCTTCGGCGGAAATGCCATCCTGACGATCTATCCTGAAAACGGGCATGATGCATGGAGCGACACCTACAGCAACGAAGCTGTGTTCCGGTGGATGCTCTCCCATAAAAAAGACGCCGGCAGTGCTGAGTGTACGTTGTGATGGATTACAGCAGAGCCTGAAAGAAAACCGGTTTCATCAGCAACCATACCAAAAGCCTCCGAAACGGTAAGGGTTTCGGGGGCTTTTGCTGAATATATGCAGAAGCTTTTCACTCCTGTTTTGGGTCGATCTCAGGCAGTAAATGGCGCATTTCAAGTTTACTTTGCAGTTCGGCAGGATCAAGCTTTGCAAAGGCACAGCCTTTGTTGCATACAAACGCGGCCATCACACCGGCTGCTTCGCCGGTGGCCATCAGGGTAGCCTGTACACGAAGAGAAGCGTATGCGTGCGAATCAGCGCTCAGGCAGCGTCCGGCAGCTAAAAGATTGGAGATCTTTTGGGGAATCAGTGCCGTATGCGGGATGCCGGGCGCATGAACAAGCGGCGTAAGCCGCTGTGATTGGCTGGTAGCGCTGTGGATGTCCATCGGATGGGCGCAGCGCGATACGGCGCATTCAGGTTCTGTTTCCGAAAGCATGGATTCCAGCGTCATGCAGCCGATGCCGGCGATGCGCTGTGTTTCACGCACGCCCGCGTTTACGCCGGATGCTGCTATGCTGCAGTGCTTGAACTCAGGGTATTTTTCGCGCAGAAGTGCAACAATGGCAAACATATCCTCCCGCAGCAAAAGCTCTGTGCGGGTGCGTTCGGCACGATTGGCAGCATTTCCTGCACGCCGGGTAATGTTAACGGCTATTGCATTTCCCTGTACAAGCGAATTGAACCATGGACCTCCAAACTGCGTCAACTTTCCTTTTGCCATGCAGGAGGCTAGATAATCATGAATCTCCTGCTGACAGGAGCCACGCCCGTTTTTGCCGTCATGATGAATACTGTCCCGCAGAAGCGGGGTCGTAAGATCTACACCTTCCAGCAGAAAACACAGGGACATGGGCTGCAGTTCGTCGCTCTGCTGCATGGGCACGTTTGCTTTGCGGCACAAAACGGCATCGCCTGTCGCATCGATAAAGCAGCGCGCGCTGAGTGCTTCTGCACCGTCAGGACCTTCAAAAACGATGTGCGTGATCCGGTCGCCATCAACGATACAGTCCGTTAGAGAGGCATTGGTGTACAGCGCTACGCCTTCCTGCACAAGCATGCGCTCGCACAGCAGCTTGTAGCTTTCCACATGGAAGGAAACATGACCTTTGGGCAGTTCCACCTGCGCGGCATTCATGGTTTGCAGGCGTTCAACAATTTCCCATGCAATGCCGCCGATTACGCGATGTCCCTGATGAAAAAAGCCGCTGATGGGCACCACATAACCTGCCGTAGCCGTACCGCCGAAGAAAGCGAGTTTTTCCACCAGCGCAGTCCGCAAACCGGCGCGCGCAGCGGAAATGGCAGCTGTAAGCCCTGCTGGGCCGCCGCCGACAACGACAGCGTCATAGATGCCGACGACGGGCACTTGTTTGCAAATGGGAATTGCCTTACACATCAGCAGTCTCCTTTTCTTTTTTACCTTGGTTTCGCCGTATTTCAGCAGGATGATCCTTCGGTAAAGAGCTGAACGCCGTAATCAGCAAGCGTCTGCTGTACGGCATGGTAATCCAGTTCGCGCGGCGTACAGCCTTTCTGCGCACTGAGCGCAGCGGCTGTGCCTGCGGCCTGTCCCGTTGGGATGGCTACGCCCATAACACGGTAGGACGCATGCGCGCGATGCGTGCCGGAGATGTTTCGTCCGCTGAGCAGCAGCCCTTCAATGCCCTTGGGCAGCAGGCTACGATAGGGAATATCATACAGCGTGGCTGGCTGGGAATGCTTTTCCGCCTGTCCGCCGCCTGCAGGATTGTGGATGTCGATCAGGAACCACGCCTTATGAACTACCACATCGGCATGGCGCGCGCCTTTTTCCACATCTTCATCCGAAATCACATAATCGCCGATAAAACGCCGGGTTTCATGCACGCCCAGCGTGCTGGCGGAGGATTTCAGACGGCAGTTTTCAAATCCCGGCGCGTGCTTTCTGAGAAAGTCTATCACGATCGGGATCTGTTCACGCAGCAAGTATTCCGCCGCTGTATTGCCCTGCGGGGTCAGGGTATCAAAACCGTTTGCCTGCGTAGCGTTGATGTTGCGTTCATCAGTTCGAAGCGTATGGTGAATGCGCACAATGCTCACGTTTTCCGGCAGTTCGCCGCGAGCACAGGCTTCCTTGCATACTTCGCTGTAGCGCCGACCATCCGGAAGCGTGACGGGATCGCTGCCGCCATAGCAGAAGAAACGATGGCTGTTATCCACATTTTCGACGGTGAATTCCAGTGCCGCAGGCTGACACTTGCCATCAGATGCGCGTCCCACCTCAAAGGGAGCGCCTGCGCGCATGGCTGCAAAGCCGTCGCCGGTTGCATCCACCACAACGGAGGTATACAGCTCCTCAAGCCCTTTGGGAGTCAATACGACCACACCTGTTATGCGTTTTCCATCCATGATTACATCGGCCACAGGCGTCTGCAGATAGACGTATACGCCGTTTTCCACACACAGCTTCAGAAGCCGGTGCTTGGCTTCCTCCAGATCAATGCCAACACGTCATATTTGTCCGGGTAAGGGGAATGAAACAGATTCACGGTTGGTTTCCTCCCTTTGTTCTCTGATCATACAGCCGCTCCATAACACGGTTTTCGTCGCAGCCAAAATAATCATGCAGCGTGCAATATTCACGGTACAGGGCTTCATAAGCGGCCTGATGCTGCTCGTTGGGCATATAGACCATAAAATTCCGGTCTGCCATGTTTTCAACAGCAGCAAACACATCCGGATATCCCGTTTGTTCTTTCGCTGCCGCTGCGGCATAAATGGCCGCGCCCAGTGCCGGAGCCTGTTTGCAACGGCTGACGGAGATTGGCATACCCAGCACATCCGCATAAATCTGCATCATCAGCGGA
>JAFULL010000045.1 GCA_017473345.1 Clostridia bacterium
CACCGTGACGGTGCCTTCGCCGCCGACGTTGAACATACCCAGTTCGCGGCGTTCCAGGAAGAAATGGGTGCCGAAATTGGCCCAGATATCAATCCCCTTGTCCAGCGATACCTTCTCGCTGACGGGCATGATGCCAACAGTTACCATGCGGTCCACGTGGGAATAAACAGGCACGACCTCATCAGCCACAAACAGCTTTTCAATCAGGAATTCTTTGCGGGTTTCTTGGGTGGTGTAGCGCTTGAAATCACGCTGGTTGCAGGAATAGCGGATGTCCATGGATGCCCCTCCTTGTATATGGCTGCAGCAGAAAATCTGATTCCATACTAGCATGCCATTTGAAAAAAGGCAACCTTATTTTCAGCGTTTGAAGAATGCTACAGCCACAGCGCCCGGGCCCGCATGCGTACCTACAACGCTGCCGATGAGTGCTGCGGGCAGTTCACTGCAATGATCTTTCCAGAGGTCAGCGCTGTCCTCCACGTATTTACGCAAAAGCAGATCGCTCAGACCCGTATAGCCAAGCATCAGGGGCCTGGTAAAATCCACACCGCCAGCGTTATGGATCTCCTGCATCGGCAGATTATTACCCTGCTTGGAACCACGCGCCTTGCCGATCACCTGGATCTCACCGTCGCGGATTGCAACGACCGGTTTGATGGACAAAAGCCCGCCTGCAAAGGCGACTGTTTTGGAAATACGGCCGCCGCGCTTGAGATATTCAAGCGTATCCAGCATAGCGATCAGGCGCACGTTTTCACGTTCTTCCTCGATTCGAGCAGCAATTTCGTCCGCCGTGAGTCCCTCGTCTGCAAGCTGCAGCGCCAGTTCCGCCAGAATCGCCGTGCCGATCGCAACCGTCTTGCCATCCACCACATGTACTTCCGGATAGTCCTGTGCAGCGATGCAAGCGCTCTGATAGGTACCGGAAAGCCTCGAGGCAACCGTGATGACCACAGCCGTATCGCCGGCGTCACGCAGCTGCTTAAAAACCTGCGCGAAAGCGTCGGGGCCTGCCTGACTTGTAGTGGGCAGCTCATCGCTTTCAATCAGCTTTTCATAAAACTGACGATTGGTGATCGTAACGCCGTCAACATATTCCTGCGTGCCAAAACGAATGGTCAGCGGTACAGTCAGCACCCTGGGCTTTACCTCGGGCGTTACGTCCGAGGTGGAATCAACGATAATTCGAACGCTCATTTTTCAACGCTCCTTTTGTTTAAAGTGGGAATGCCCTCACGGCTGAGCTTCTGCAGATTGGAGGAAATCAGTTCCAGTGCCGAATAGAAAACAGCGCGGTCACTGTCCGTCAACCCCTGGCCGGCAGCCTCCACAGCGCTTTGCGCTCTGTCGAACACAAACTCTGCCAGTTTTCGTCCCTCAGCCGTCAGCAGGATCTGTGCGCGGTAATGACTGTCGTTGTCGCTTTTGCGAACGATCAGTCCCCTGTCCTCCATTTCAGTAACAGCGCGCGAAACGGCCGCTTTATCCTTGTCGCAGATTTCGCACAGCTGTACGGAGGTAACACCCTGCGGATAGCGACTCATCGCCGCCAGATACTGAGCGTAAGCTCCCTTATGACCATACTTTTCCATTTCATCCCGTTCAATCTTCTGAATGTGGCGGGAAACACAGGAAATCATGTACGAAAAATGCTCATACCGAGTCAGCATATTCTTTCCTCCTCATTTCGCTTGTTGATTCATCAACAAGCAACGGACGGCATTATACCCTTTTATTGTTGACTTGTCAACTTTATTTACAAAAAAAATGCTGCCAAAACGCAGCATTTTCAAATGTTTACGAAACGATCTCTACACCCAGCAATCCGCTTAACTCAATCACCTGTGCAGCCGTCACCTTTGCGCCCTTTAAATCAAACAGTGAAACATTCCACCCTGCGATCTGACAGGTAGAAAGATCCATTCCTGACAAAGGTGTGCGCATCCATTGAGCCCGTGACAGATCGGTATTCTGAAAACGGGCCTTGGGCATTTTGACATCCGCCCACAGGCTTTCACGCAGACGGCATCCACTGAAAATCACCCGATCCAACTTGCACTCCGACAGCGACAGGTAGTCCATCATGCAGTCTTCAAACGCCACGCTCATCAGCGCACCGCGCATGCACTCCATGCCGGTCATGCGGCAATTGACAAACCTCACACGCTGAAACGCAGCGCTGGTGATACGCAGATTGCTCAGTTCGCACTTTTCAAATACGCAGTCCACAAAGCTCATGCGGCCGAAATCCAGCTGCCCGAACGTGCAGCGTTCAAAAACGCAGCCCGACAATTCCAGCGTTTTGCCTTCCAGATCACCTAGTGTTTCCCCTACAAAACGCATGCCGTGCAGCTCGCCATCTTCATTAAGCGCCTGCTCCACCGCTTCTTCAAGCGCATATATTTCGCCCGGGTCTTTCGGCAATACCGGCTGATTCAGCTTCCATCCGTCCGCCATCTCTGGTCTCCTTCCGGCAAATGAAAAACTTAATGTGCTGTTATTATACCAGTATCCGGAACAGAAGCAAGACAGAAACCTGATTGTCATTTGTTTTTTCACATGGTATAATACAAAAAAGTTTGGCATACAGGGAGGCACATGGATATGAAACGTAAAATTGGCATCCTTACCAGCGGCGGCGACTGCCCTGGCCTGAATGCAGCTATTCGCGGTGTTGCACGCGCTGCCTATGAAATGTTTGATGCTGAGATTATTGGCATTCAGAATGGTTATGCCGGTCTGATCGATGGCGAATACAAAGAAATGAAAAAGAGTGACTTTTCCGGCATTCTCACGCTGGGCGGCACCATTCTTGGCACCAGCCGCCGTCCGTTCCGCAACATGCGTGTTGTGGAAGATGACGGCGTGGACAAGGTCGCTGCCATGAAGAAGACCTATAAAGATCTCAAGCTGGACTGTCTGGTCACCTTGGGCGGCAACGGCACCCACAAGACTGCCAACCTGCTCAGCGAGGAAGGCCTGAACGTGATCGGCCTGCCCAAAACCATCGACAACGACATCTATGGCACCGACTTTACCTTCGGTTTCCATACTGCTGTTGACATTGCCACTGACGTGATCGATCGCATCCACACCACCGCTACCAGCCACGGCCGTTGCATGGTCATCGAGATCATGGGCAACAAGGCTGGCTGGCTCACTCTGTATTCCGGTGTTGCTGGCGGCGCAGATGTAATCCTGCTGCCCGAGATCCCTTATGATATCAAGGAAGTTGCCAAGACCGTTGAAGCGCGTGCCAAGAGCAAAAAGGCCTTCAGCATTCTGGCTGTGGCTGAAGGTGCTCTGAGCAAGGAAGAAGCCAAGATGAAGAAGAAGGAGCGCGCCGCCTATCGCGCATCCCTCCCCTACGACTGCATCAGCAAGCGCATTGCTGCTGAGCTGCAGGAAATGGTGGGCGTGGAAGCCCGTCACGTGGTGCCCGGCCACATCCAGCGCGGCGGCAGCCCCAGCGCCTACGACCGTGTGCTTTCCACCCAGTTTGGCGTACATGCTGCCGAACTGATCCGCGATGAAATTTACGGCGTGACCGTTGCGCTCGACGGCAACGAGATCATCCACAACAAGCTCAGTGACATCGCCGGCGTACCCAAGCCCGTTCCCATGGACGACCATGTGCTGGTTACCGCAAGGAACATGGGTATCAATCTGGGTGATTGATCGTTTGGGGTTTATACGAGAGGGGACCTTCTTTTGCAAAAGAAGGTCCCCTCTCGTCCTCTCCCTCTAAGAAAACCGCATTGAAAAGCAAAAAATCGCCGCTCTCCTGTCAGGAGGGCGGCGAAGATTTTTAATGGTTTTGGGCTTTGCGGCGGGCAAGCGTCAGCCATACGACTGCAGACAACATCAGCAGCACGGTCATCATTCCGGGATGGGAAGCATCACCGGTCTGGGGCACGGCGGCTGCTTCCTCCTCTTCGTCTTCCCAGGAAAGGATGAAGGGGCTGAAGGTTTGGGTTTCAAACTTCAGGCCGTATTCCGTAGCCGTTACGATGACAGGTACGCCGTTGAGCTTGGGGCTGTGTACACTGTACAGATCGGATGAATAGTGCCGAAGCGTGCAGAAGCTGTTCACATCGCAGCCTTCCGGATAAGGCAGGTAGATGGTAACACCTTCCGCCAGTTCCACAGGATTACCGTTATCATCTTCCATTCTCAGTTCATAGTGCTGCGCATTGTCGCCCTCCTGATGATAGGTGGTTACGACCAAATTTACCTTTTTCAAATCCATACCATCCGGCGCAATGATATGCGGTCTGGTGACAGGCTTGGGCAGGTTGCTTTCCGAAGCAGTTGGCCTGTAATAATCGACCGCAACGAAGGGCGTTGTGGTTTCCCACAGGTACTCACGGTACATGGGTTCTTCATCATCCGGATTTTCGTACCAGTAGATGATCATCAGATTCGCCATATAATGGGGCAAAAATCTGCCGGGATAATAAATGGCAATCTTATTGTCAGTCGGTTTGATTTTGCGGAAGGCTTCGTACAGCTGGCAAGGAGGATAGTTGTCCACGCTCTCAGCGGCTCCGCCCCATTCTCTTTCCATGGAAAAGTCTGCAACTGTACTGGTGCCTTTGCCGAAAATACCTCCGCTGCGCTCCATATTTGTGTATTTAAAATACTTTGCCTCGCGGATCACCTCGCCAGTCTCCTCATCCCTTTCCTGATACGGCTCCACATAATAGTAGAATTCACCTTCAGCTGACGAAGAATTGCTGGCAGAATTCCTCTGATAGAAGGTGTTCAGATGACCAGTGGAAGGATCATAACGATAATCATATCCGGTTTTAGCAGCGCCGTTTTCCACCTTCAGCCTTTCAAGAGGAACAGGCTGAATTTCAGGTTTCTCATTATTTTTTTTAGCGTCATCATATTCATAAAAAGGCCACGGCAGATTATTCGACGTTTCAAAATTGATCTGCAGCTGCGTGGTCTCCATCAGTTCATCCTGTTGCGTTTCCTCATTCCACTTGTAGAAGCTGATGGCAGAGTTGCTGCTTTTGGCACGCTCAAAGCTATTGAGCGACGAACCCATTCCGCTGGTATATCCATCTTCCAGCGTTCCGGTGTTGCGGCCTTTCATATTGCCGAATGCATAACTGGTTGCCCCTTCCGGGGCTTTAATTTTCGTGGTTACCCAAGCATTGCTGATATCATTGTCAGGATTGTTATCCGTCTCGTCGCAGGCAAAGACATATGTCAACACACCGTCAACGGGATGACTGGTTACATACTGATTTCCATAAATATTGGCAGTCATACGGGTGGCAGGCGTTTTCACTGGTCCTTTGACATGGAAAGCAGACTTCTCGGTGTGTGTAAACGCAAGACTCAGTTTCTGATAGCCGATGGAGGGCTTCAGCTGCTGGTTGTTATCATACCAGCCAACCACATAGACCTGTTCATGGGTCAGGGGAACCATATACTCCACGCTGGACAGATACTCGCCCACCATAATGCCAAAGTCCAGATCAGGCGTGCCATTGCGCTGGCTGACACGCACGCGGCGTGTTGCTTCGTCGATCTGCTCAATGCGCCAGAAATCATCAAACTGCGGCTCTTTTTCAGCGTATTCAATAAACTTTAGCGCTTCTGCTTCGTTTTTGCCACTTTTGAGCATCAGCCAATCGCCCACATTCACACCCTGCGGCGCTTTGAGACCAATTACAATGGACACATTGTCTTCGCCCGTCCATGCAATTGCCGAAGCCCAGTCAGTCTCGTCATCATCAATCTCAACAGACAACAGTCCATCCTTTTTTTCATAGGAATCATCGGAAAACTGAAGTCCTTCCGGCGTATAAAAGTAAAAAAGCTCATCATCCATCAACGGCGTCGTTTTGGCGCAGGCCGCCGAAACACAGCCAAACAGACAAAGAAACGCACATACCAGCCACATGCAAAGTCTTTTCATACAAAACCATCCTCCAGCACTCTGCTGATTTATTAAAAATATTCTATCACAATACCAAAGAAACTTCACGCTACATTCCCTTTACATCAGGGGTTTTCAAAGGGGATAAAGATGTGAAAAACCTGTATATTTCCGTTTTCATCCGGTGTATCAACAGCAATACCAACACCGGCTGTGTGGCTGTCACCCTCCAGGTTTAGCCCCAGCATCCGCACTTCCCCGGCGCCCATATATTGACTGCCAAGATGTTGCTGAATCACCCAGGGATCAACGTAATGCTGACGGGCTGCCACGGTTTTTCCAAACCACTCATGGCTAAAAAATGTTTCTGTAATCTGCTGAATATTCAAAGGAACGCCGCCCGTTTCCTCCATAATCACACGAAAAGACCAGCGAGGGGGTGTACCCTGCGGATATGCATAAGCCACCACAGGCGTTTGACTGGCTGACAATTTCAGAAACGCTGCATTTTCAGCAGGCGTTTGTTCGCTCATGAACCATTCCAGCGGAGGAGTGTCGACTTTGGGCAGGATATGCCATACAGTCAAAACAGCCAGTACGACAAGTACAATTGCCAGTGTTGCTGCTGACATCTGTCTGGTTGATAAATGCCAACCTCTGTTTCTGACTGGCGGTGTTTCTTCAAATATTTCAAGCGCCTCTTCAGGCGGCTGCGATGCGCCAGGTAAAGGCTGTACAGGCTCTTCTTTTTGAAACAATTCCGCCACACCAATTCCCAGCAAAGCGGCTATCTTCTGCAACGTTTCATAATCCGGCTGTGTACGGTCATTTTCCCAGCTGGATACTGTCTGGCGTGAAACAGGTATGTTTTGAGCCAGCTGATCCTGTGTCATACCGCTGGCTTTTCGCGCCTGACGAATCCGCTGGCCCAAAGTTTGTGACATGATTATTTCCTTTCAAGCTCGATATAAGTGGTGAACTCCAGTTCATTTCCATTCGCATCCGTACCGTTCAGCAGATAGCCGATACCGGATACATCCTGCTCAGGCATACCGCCCGTCATCGTCCACGCTACATTTTGTTCGTAAACAGCGGGAGCGCCCCACTCGGTCAGCTGTGCCGCAGAATAGGTCGTCTTCCAGCTCATATGGCCATTGTAAAAGCCGACTTCAATCAGTTCATCAGGGAAAAATGCCACGTCGCTTTGATTGCTCATTTCAAACCCATAGAACCAGCCGTTTCCACCGTCAAAAGGCTCTGCATTTTTCAGAAGAGGCGCCGGATTTTCCGTCGGCACCAGTGCCATATAGGCCTTTCCCTCTTCCTTCGCAGTTGTTTTGGTCACATCGCTCAGCGTGTAATTTTTTTGGATCTCCTGAGAGAGCGGCACATAAAAACCAAAAGTCAGTTCATTTCCATTTGCATCCGTGCCAGATACTGCAACGCCGAAGCCCGTATCAGATGACACTGGACGAATAATATTGGTTCCGCCCATTTCGCCTGCCTGAATGGTGATGCTGCGGCAGAAACGGCTGCATCCTGCGCCGGTAGATACATAAACATCGCGTACTTCATTCTTTTCATTAAAAAAGACTTCCGTTACGCGTTCCACTTTGAAAGCAACGCCATTGCTTTCTTCATATTGATAGTATATATCCCAAAAGTAAGGCATATCCTGATGATCAGGAGCATGTGTCACTTTGACAGGCGCATTGTCGCACCAGAAAGAAAGGTATGCTTTTCCCTCCTCGCGCTGCGCAGGCTGAATGTACCACTCATAATCATATACATCTTCCTGCTGGGCACAGGCACGATTCATACAAATCAGAACCAGCGCCACAAAGCACAGTACGACCCTTTTGTTAAGCCACTTTGCCATTGCGTATTCCACCTTACGTTTTAAAGTATACTCAGTATAACCGATTTACCTTTTCAGTGCAAATCACAACCATTTCAATGTATGAACCTGACACATTATTGCGTTTTTGTCATGTAAAGTCACGCTACATTTTGTTGCGAAAGGCTCTATTTGTTTTGCAAAGCAGAAAAGCATCCCATTTGGTGCATCAAAAAAGGAAACCTCCAAAGAGGTTTCCTTTTTGCTTGTTATTGTAATTACACAGGCATGGTCATTTCGCTTTTGTTGAGCATGGTGTTGTCCACCTGCAGCTGAGCGGCCTGACGATACTGGAAGAACTTCGGAGCAACCTGCGGGAACATGGCGTAGCTGAGCACGTCCTCTTCCTGCTGGTAGTAGTCACGGATCTCCTCGCGATACTTTTCAAGCTCGGGCGGAATGTCATCGGCAGGACGATGAGTGATCACCTTGTCATCGCCGATACACTTCTTCTTCACTTCAGGATCCACAGGCGCAGGCAGCCTGCCGTACTCGCCGCGCAGCATGGCCTTGGTTTCCTTGGTGACCATCTTGTAACGCTCGCCGCCCAGGATGTTCATAACAGCCTGAGTACCAACGATCTGGCTGGTGGGCGTTACCAGAGGAGGCAGACCGCAGTCCTTGCGGACGCGCGGCACTTCCGCCAGCACGTCGTAATACTTGTCCATAGCGTTGGCCTGCTTCAGCTGGCCGATCAGGTTGGACAGCATGCCGCCGGGAACCTGATAGATGAGGGTGTTGGCGTCGGTAGACAGCACGCGGGCGGGATCACGCCAGCCGTCATTGGTCAACTCTTCAGCGACCTTACGGAAGTAGGCAGCGATCTCGGTCAGCGCGACCAGATCCAGACCGGTGTCATACTCGGTACCCTGCAGGGTAGCAACCATGGACTCGGTGGTGGGCTGAGAGGTACCGTTGCCCAGAGCGCTGATACAGGTGTCAACCACGTCGGCGCCGGCTTCGATCGCCTTGAGCAGGGTCATGGCGCCTGTACCGGTGGTGTCATGGGTGTGCAGCACGATGGGAAGATCGGTTTCCTTCTTCATGCGCTTAATCAGGTTGTAAGCGCTGTACGGCAGAAGCAGGTTGGCCATGTCCTTGATGCAGATCAGGTCAGCGCCCATCTTCTGGATATCAGCAGCCAGCTTCACGAAGTAATCTTCGGTGTGCACGTCGCTGATGGTGTAGCTCATGGCCACTTCAGCCTTGCCGCCGTACTTCTTGGTGGCGGTCACAGCGGTCTGCATGTTGCGCAGGTCGTTGAGAGCGTCGAAGCAGCGGATGATGTCGATGCCGTTTTCAACAGCCTTCTTGACGAAGAACTCGACAACGTCGTCAGAATAATGCTTATAGCCCAGCAGGTTCTGACCACGCAGCAGCATCTGCAGCTTGGTGTTGGGCATGGCCTTGCGCAGCTTGCGCAGGCGCTCCCAGGGATCTTCGTTCAGGAAGCGCAGGCAGCTGTCAAA
>JAFULL010000046.1 GCA_017473345.1 Clostridia bacterium
CTTCATGACGCACTCGTCGAAGTCATCGCCGCCCAGGCGGTTGTTGCCGGCGGTGGCCAGAACCTCGATAACGCCGTCGTCGATCTCCAGAATGGAGACGTCGAAGGTGCCGCCGCCCAGGTCATAGACCATGATCTTCTGGGCAACTTCCTTATCCACACCGTAAGCCAGAGCGGCAGCGGTGGGCTCGTTGATGATGCGCAGCACTTCCAGACCGGCGATGCGGCCGGCGTCCTTGGTGGCCTGACGCTGGCTGTCGGAGAAGTAGGCAGGAACGGTAATAACGGCCTGGGTAACGGTCTCGCCCAGATAAGCCTCGGCGTCAGCCTTCAGCTTCTGCAGGGTCATGGCGCTGATCTCCTGGGGAGTGTAGTCCTTGCCGTCGATGGAAACCTTGAAGTTGGTGCCCATCTCACGCTTGATGGAGATGATGGTGCGATCGGGGTTGGTGATGGCCTGGCGCTTGGCGATCTGGCCCACCAGACGCTCGCCGTCCTTAGTGAAGGCTACAACAGAGGGAGTGGTGCGGCTGCCTTCGGCGTTGGGGATAACGACAGCCTCGCCGCCTTCCATAACGGCGACGCAGGAGTTGGTAGTACCAAGGTCAATACCGATGATCTTAGACATAGTGGAATTTCCTCCTCAAAATATGGTTATTGCGCCTGATATGCGCTGGTTTGGGGTATGTATGGTTGAGGAACAACGGAAAACCGTTATTCGGGAACGACTTTGACCATTGCATGGCGAAGCACCATGCCTTCCATCTGATAGCCCTTCTGGAACACTTCGCAAACGGTGCCGGGTTCGCCGTCGTCCTCGGTACCCTGCATTACGGCGTTTTCCAGATTGGGGTCAAACTTTTCACCCTTGCGGTCGATGACGGTGATACCGCGCTTTTCAAAGCATTCGCACAGCTGACGGTAAACCATTTCCACACCGCTGCGAAGGGATTCATCGCTGCTGTTCTGAGCGGCGGCGATGGCACGCTCCATGTTGTCGATAACAGGAAGCAGCGTGGTAGCAAAGGCGCGGGCGCCTTCGTCGAAAGCTTCCTTGCGCACGTTCTGGTTGCGGCGGCGGAAGTTGTCAAAGTCTGCCTGCACGCGCTGCGCCAGATTCAGGTACTCTTCCTTCTGGGCTTCAGCAGCTGCCAGCAGCTCAGCACTCACCGTTTCAGCCGCAGCTTCAGGCTGCTCGTTTTCGGCTTCCTCAGCCGTCTGGGCGGGATCAGCCGCTTCGATTTCCGCTTCATTCAGCGTGGTCTGTTCAACGTCCTGCATGGTTTCTCCTCTTTGCTTTCTCTTTTTCTTCACCATTTGTGTGTCACTCCTTATCCTGACCGAGCACCTCGCTGAGCTGCTGACCCATGGCGTTCAAAATGCTCAGCACGCGGCCATACTGCATACGCGTTGGGCCGATCACGCCGATGGTGCCGTGGGTGTTGTCGCTCAGGCGATAGGTGGCGGTCACCAGCGAACAGTCCTTCAGTTCGGGGATTCCCGTTTCAGGGCCAATTCGCACAGTAAAGGCCATCTCTCCGTGGTTTTCAAGCAGATGGATCAGTTTATCCTTGGTTTCCAGCACGCTCAGGAAGCCCTTGGCTTTCTCCACATCGCTGTACTCGGGAAAGTTCAGGATGTTGCTGGTACCGCCCAAAGCCAGTTTGGTTTTGGTGGCGTCGCCCTCGACCGTGTCAAGGAACTCGGTCACTCCCTCCAGCACCGGATGGTGTGGATGGGCCGCCGATGCAACATTGAGCATACTCAACGCTTCTGTCACAGTATGCCCGCTGAGCTTTTCCGTAAGCATGCGGCTGATGGCGTACAGCGCGTCAGAGTCGAGGTCGCTGCCCACGCGGATCACCGTGTCACGCATAATGCCGCCATCGGTGACGATCACCAGCAGCGCGCTTTGAGATGAAACCGGCACCAGCTGAATGGTGCGGATGTGCAGCTCCTTTCCCTTGGGACTCATGACCAGCGACGTATAATGCGTAAGTCCGCTGAGCACCTGCGCTGCCCGGCTGATGACGTCTTCCATCTGCCTTGCGCGGCTTCCGAAATGGTCGCGTACGCTTGATGCGTCGCCCGACTGGAGGATGCCGTTTTGCAAAAGCTGGTCAACGTACAGGCGGTAGGCTTTTGCGCTGGGAATGCGTCCTGCACTTACGTGCGGCTGATCCAGGTAGCCAAGCTCCTCCAGATCGCTCATCTCATTGCGGATGGTGGCGGAACTCAGGCCCATTTCGTATTTCTTGGAAATGGTGCGGCTGCCCACAGGGATGGCAGTCAGGATATAGTCGTCGATGATCGCCTGCAGAATGCGGAATTTCCGCGCGTCCATAGGCACCTGTGCCACCTCCTTTTGGTTTGGGTTGTTAGCACTCATTCGACTCGAGTGCTAACACCATGGATATCATATGCTACCGCCTGCTTTTTGTCAAGAACTTTTTGGTTTTTCCGTCCGAGTTTAACGATTGTTCATATTCCGTTCAAAACAGATTCAAGAATATTCCAGACTTGAAGCCGGCGGCGCAACGCAGTATAATAGCTGCGTACTCTTTCATTTATATATAGGAGCTGCATTGCAATGATCGCCAATTACCACACGCATACCTGGCGCTGCGGCCACGCCACCGGAACCGAAGAAGAATATGTGCAAAACGCTATCAGCCGGGGTCTGAAAACCCTGGGGTTCTCCGATCATTCTCCCTACGTTTTCCCCGAGGGATATTATTCCAATTTCCGCATGAAGCCCGAACAGACAGCGGAGTATGCCGCCGTCATAAACGATCTGCGCGATCGTTACAGCAATGTAATTGATATCCACCTCGGCGTGGAACTGGAATATTATCCCGACTGTTTTGCAGACACCATTTCCCATCTGAAGGGCCACGGCGTTGAATACGCGATTCTTGGCGCTCATTTTATGGGTAACGAAATCGGCGAAATTCCCAGCATCAAACAAACCGATGATGAACAGCGCCTTATCCGCTATTGCCGCCAGTGCATGGAAGCCATGGAAACAGGCTGCTTTACCTATATTGCCCATCCGGATCTGATCAACTTCACGGGCGATCCTTCCATTTATGATAAGCACATGCGACAGTTCTGCCGCAAGGCCAACGAATGCGGCGTGCCACTGGAAATCAATCTGCTGGGGCTTGAAGAAGGGCGCAATTACCCCAACCCTCTTTTCTGGAAAATTGCAGCGGAAGAGGGCTGTCAGACTGTGCTTGGCTGCGACGCTCACCGTGCAGACGCTCTGCTGGATATTGCCACCGAACAAAAAGCCCGTAAGTTTGCCGAAGAATGTGGGATCATAATCAGCGAAACCGTAGAACTGAAAAAGCTGTGATCAAAAAGAAGGATGCATTTGCATCCTTCTTTTTCAGTCCATCAGCCTCAGCAACACTTCATTTTGCACTTCCATGCCTCTGGGCGTAAGCACAAACCGGCGATGTCCGCCTGCATCCGAACGCCACAGTCCAAGGCCGTCGCGTACGATGGTTTCCAGCTTACAGCCATAACGCTGCGTCAGGCTGCGGCCAAACTGTTCCTGAAAACGCTGTTCATCCACGCCATAGGTGGTGCGCAGACCCAGCATCATATATTCAAACATGGCTTCCGGTGCACGGATACACTGCATGTCATCCAGCGGCGCATGGGCGTCCGGCTGGGCAAACGCGCGTATATAGCCGGAAACGCTTGTGGCATTTGCACGTCTTACCTGC
Organism: Clostridia bacterium; assembly: GCA_017473345.1. GTDB lineage: Bacteria > Bacillota > Clostridia > Christensenellales > Aristaeellaceae > Limiplasma. The sequence goes on from JAFULL010000046.1 coordinate 3,734, forward strand.
ACAATACCGCGCGTACGCTGACCCTCATTGGGCGGCAGCATGCTGTGCGCCGCAACGCCCAGTCCCAGATACCATTCGCCCTGCCAGTAGCCGATGTTGTGCCGGCAGGCAAAGCCGGGGCGTGCAAAATTGCTTACCTCATAACGTGCGTAGCCTGCACGTTCCAGCCACGCGATCCCCTGTTCATACATCGTTGCTGTTTCATCTTCGGATGGAAGTGTCAGCTGACCACGCTGCACCTTGTCGTGCAGTTTGGTTCCCTCTTCCAGAATCAGGCTGTAGGCGGAAACATGCTCAGTGCCCATATCGTGAAAAGCGGCCAGCGTGTCCAGATAATCCTCACAGGTCTGCCCAGGCAGGCCGAACATCGCATCCAGGTTCAGGTTTGTGATGCCGCTGCTGCGTGCGATCTTCACAGCTTCCTGTGCCTGACGGAAATTGTGGATACGCCCGATCGACGCAAGCAGATCATCCTGTGCCGCCTGCACGCCAAGCGATAGACGGTTGAGACCGTATTGCTGCGCCATATCCAGCCAGCCTGCCGTGAGCGTGCCTGGATTGCCCTCTGACGTAAATTCAGCGTCCGGCAGCACGTCAAACGAACGGTGTACCGCCTGCAAAACGCCCGCCATGTATTCCGCAGGTACCAGCGTGGGCGTACCTCCGCCCAGAAACACGGTATTCACCTGCGCTCCGGCATATTTGCGGCCCATCAGTTCAATTTCTTTCTGAAGCGCAAGGCAGTATGCCGCCATGGTTTGCGTACTGGTGACTGTTGAACAGAAGTCGCAGTAAAAACATTTTCGTTTACAAAAAGGAAAATGCATGTATAATTGAAGCAGCACGTCGCAATCCCTCCCGTCGCAAAATATTATAACATAATCAGAAGGAGGCTGTCACTAATGGCCGCATTGGAACACAACTTTGAAAATCTGGTACGTTTCTGCATTCTTCTTATTGAGTTCGTCGGCATTGCCGTCATCGTCATCAGCATGGTGCGCGGCTTCATTGGATTCATCAAAAAGGATAGTCACACCCGCATCCAGCTGGCGCAGGGCATCATGCTGGGCCTTGAATTCAAGATCGGCAGCGAGGTGCTGCGTTCCGTCATCGTAACCACCTGGAACGAGCTGGGCACGCTTGCCGCCATCATCCTGCTGCGCAGTCTGCTTACCCTGCTGCTGCACTGGGAAATCGGTGAGGAAGAAAAACGCGAGCGGGAGCAGGCGCTTGAAAAGGCCGCCTCGCAAGACGAAGCAAAGAAGGATTAATGCATGTCGCTGAAACGTTTTGACCGTACAGTCTTTGGCTTGCTGTGCGCTTTTCTGGCTGTGCTGTTTGTATATCTGTTCGGCTATAGCATGCTCTATACCAGCAGGATCGACAATGGTTTTATCGCCGCAGAAGTAGTGCTGTATCAGAAGGACAGCCTTCTGATCAACACAGTTCGCGTCGTTGTTGGTTTGCTTGTATGCTTTCTGTCGGTACGGCTTGGTGAGAAACTGCCGCTGAAAGTATTCTCAGCTGTATGCCTGACACTGACCTTTGTGCTGGGCTGTGCGTGGGTGCTTGTACACCGCGGCGTGCCAATCAATGATACAGGCATTCTGCACTATACAGCCGCAGAACTGGCGCGCGGCAATCCGGCCGAACTGTGGAGGCACGAGGTCTATCTGCGCACCAATCCGCATCAGGCGGGGTACCTGCTGTATTCAGAGATCATGCAGCGCATCTTCGGCCGGCACAGCACCATTCCTCAGGGCATACTCAACGCCGCCTGGCTGACTGGTGCCTATGCAGCTGTACTGAGTCTGACATGGCAGAGTTTCCACGACCGCAGCATTCAGAAACTGACGGCGCTGATGCTGGCGCTGTGCATCCAGCCGGCGTTCTACACGTCCTTCCTGTATGGCAACCTGCCCGGAATGTGTACTGCCCTGTGGGCTGTTGCACTCCTTCTGTACGGTTTCAAAAAGCGTATCTGGCTGTTCATCGCATGTATTCTGCTTTGTATTGCTGTGGTTCTGAAACCCAACTTTCTCATTCTCGCGCTTGCGCTGGCCATCGTGCTGGCCATCCGCGCGCTGAGCGTTAAACGCTTCGCTTCACTGTTTCTGGCTGCATGCATGCTGATTCTTCCTGTCTGCTCGGCCAAAGGCGTGCAGATGCTGCTTGAAAAGCACACCGGCTTTGACATAGGCGCCGGTGCGCCGCAAACAGTATGGCTGGCCATGGGCATGCAGGAAAGCTCGCGCGCGCCCGGCTGGTATAATCACTATTCCACCGACACAATGGAAGCCGCCGGAGGCGCTATTGACAGGGTTGCCCAAATTGCCCGTGACGATATCGCTGCACGTGCAGCAGTGTTCGCAGCAGACCCTGCCTATGCAGCTGATTTCTATCATCAGAAAATGGTGTCACAGTGGTCCAACACGGCGTTTGAAATCGACTTCACCAACGCCGTAATGGAAAATAAAAGTCCTTGGCCCGAACTGGTCGACCGGCTGCTGACAGGCGATCTGTTCCAGCTGCTGGCCGGATACATGGAAGGCTACACGCTTGTGCTTTATCTGGGCTTTGTGATCGGATGCGTGCTGCTCGCAGCCCGTCTTTTCAAGGGAAAGGCGGACTGGCAGCAGCTGTTTGGGCCGCTTGTGCTGCTCCTGACAGTTTTTGGCGGTTTCCTTTATCACATGCTTTTTGAAGCCAAATCGCAGTACGTCCTTTTCTATCTGCCCATGATGATCCCCGTTGCGGCGGCAGGTTTAAGGCGAATTACGGTGAAGCGCTCATAATGCGCACGTTTTCTGCTCCCACATCAGCGTGGGCCATACACAGCGCCAGAATCATGGCGCTGTTTTTTTCTGCCGCCTGTTCAGAAAAAAGCGCGACCGTAACCGAACCGTTCATTGCGATCACAAAGGCTGTTTCCATTCCGCTCTGCTGCAGTGCCTCTTCGATCGCAAGCTCTGCCTGATGTTCTTTCACAAGGATTTCAAGCTGACGAGCCGCCTGCTGGCGCACTGCCTCGTCTTCACTCTGAGTCAGCCTTTCCAGCGCCTGCGCATCCGTTTCAAAAGCACGTTCACGCGCCGTGCGTTCATCAGCGTAAACAGGCTCAGGTGTAACCTCAGGGGGATCAGAAGCAACAGGCTGCGTTTTCCCGCAGGCCAGCATTACTGCCGCACCTACCATCGCAAGCAGCACGCCCCGCCGTATCCACGCATTCCAGTCGCGTATTTTTTTCACATCTTTCATGGTTCTGCCTCCATTGCAAATACGTCTACCGCATTTTCCGCAAGCCCCAACAGTGTGCGGGCCGCACGGATCAGGCTGAGGCGTACACCCATATCCGCCGCCCCCTCGGCAACGATCACCGCGCCGGTTGGACCTCCGGTATAGCTCCGTTCTGCCTCGCCAGCATAAAACAGCGCAACTTCCACTTTGCCTGCTCCCGCCATTGCACTCAGCACCTCGGCGATCCGACGTTCCTCCTGTGAGGCTGTGCTCTTTGGAACATTTTCACCAACCATTAGCGCCAGCGCAAACACAGCCAATGCTGCCGACAGCCACAGTATCATCTTACCGTCACGCAGCCCCTTCATAATTCCTCCAGTCGGATACGTTCCTCATCTGTCGCCAGCTGCTGGGCCAGATGCGAAGCCAGTTCCATCGCAGACAAGAGGACAGTTCCATCAGCAGTGACTTTCATTTCAATGCGCTCCAGACTTCCGTCATTCATCAGCCACACAGCAGCACTGGCGGTATATCCTGCCTTTTTGGCTTGCCTCACGCAGTAATTTTCAATTTGGTTTGCGTAGGCTGCCAGCGCTGTGCGCTGATAGCTTTCCTCTCCCGCTGCCATCACCTGTTCAGACCATGCAGGCAACCTGACCGTCTGCCCGGCCCAATCGCTCACCCCGGACAGCAGTGAAGTCATGATCAGCACGCCCACCGTCATGCGCGCCATCTGCTGATTTCTGCCTTCCGGCAGCAACAGTTCGCACGTTGACCACAGCACGCTCAGCACAGCCATTCTGCGCACAAAATCATTCACCCGCATTCACCTCAGCATCACCGTCAGATCTGCGACTGTTATCAGCTGTGCCACCAGCAGAAAAAACATGGCGCCAACGCTCAGCTGAATGATAAACAAAAGGGAAAATACATCTGCATATCCGCCGATGGCACGGCACAGCGGATGATCCGAAAGAGGCTGAATGAGCGCAGCAGCCGCACGATAGAGAAACATTGTAAGCGCCGTTCGGATGAGCGGCAGCAGAAGGGTTGACAGCAGGACAAGCAGTCCCAGCAGGCCGACCGCATTGTGCACGATCAGCGAACACCCCACCAGCGTATCCACTGTATCCGAAAACATGCCGCCCACGATTGGTACGATGTGGTCGATGGCGTATTTGGCTGTGCGGATGCTGACGCCGTCAAGCGCCGCCATATTTACCCCCTGCACTGTCATCACACCGACAAAAATCGTAAACCCCAGGCCCAGCGTCCAGCCTGCCGCCTGCCGGAACAGACGGCACATGCGCGACAGTCGAAGCCCTTCGCTCAGGCCGCCCACCATTGTCAGCACCGCCATGCTCACCGCAAGCGGCATCGTTACCTGATGCACAAGGGTCGTCATGGCGCCGGCTGCGCCGATGACTGCCGGCTGATAAAAGGCAGAGCTTGCTGTACCGCCCACCGCTGCCAGCAGCGTGACCATCACCGGAAAAATAGCCTGCATGCTGTTGGCCATATGATCGACCGTTTGTGTGGCCAGCTCCGTGTGTTCGCGAAGGTCGCTCACCAGCAGTGTCATCGTCATGATCATGCCTGCATAGCGCGCAGCATCTCCGGCGATGTTTTTTCCCGCATGCAGCCACTCCGCAGCAGCCACCAGCAGCGCGGGGATCATCAGCCTCGTCATTCGCCAGATGCTTTTTTGAAACACACCTGCCGCCTGTGCGAGCAGCCTTTGCCACACTTCCTGCGCCGTCAGGACTGTTTCCCCTTTGATCATACGCATCAGCAGGGTTTTTGCATCACTTTCCAGCAAAGTATCGGCCATCTCATCAAGCACGTTCAGGTCAAGTGTGCCGATCATCTCCTGTGCGCTCTGCTGCAGGCTCTGTGCAAAAGCTGCTCCCGGCAGCAGGCAGAGCAGCACAAACAGAATCATCCATCTTTTCATGGCACAAGCCCCAGAATCATTTCCAGCATTTCAAACAAAAGCGGAGCCGTGAGCGAGAACATGCACAACTTCCCTGCCAGACCCACTTTAAACGCCAGGCCGTTTTGCCCCAGATCCTGACAGATCTGTGCAGCCAGTTCGGCCGTGTAGCCTATGCCCAGCACCCTGATCAGCGTGCTGAGATAGCCTTCACCCAGTCCTCCCAGCGCCGTCAGACGGGCGAATACATCCTGTACCTGCTGCAGATGCTGCAATGCAGAAAGCAGCAGCATAGCGCCCGCCGCCAGAGCACACAACCCTGCGATCTGCGGCTGCTGTGTATGTACCACCATGCAGATGACTGCTGCTGCCACAGCCAACCCCATCCATTGCCAGAACGCCATGGTCAATAGAGCGAAAACATGCTTTGCAGGCTGGAAAACAGATCCGCGATCAAATCCGCTACCAGAAACAGCCCAATCACCAAACCCACAACTGTGACCAGCGTGCCCAGTTCCTCGCGCCCCGCACGGGTAAGCACCTGACTGAGTACAGCCACCACTACGCCCAGTCCCGCCAGTTTAAACAGCAGATCAATCTGTACCATATACGCCTTCCCCCTTCGTCACCACAGGGCGATCCCGGCCATCAGCCCCAGAAGCATGCCCAGCTGCATGCAGAGCTTTCCGCCTTTCTCAGCCTCCATACGCGCATGCTCTTCCAGTGGTTTCAGCCTGCGAAGGCATGCAGCTGCCGCCTGCTCGCGCATAGCAGCAGTGCCGCTGCCAAGCTGGCGAAACAGCCGTTCCATCGCTGCACGTTCCTCCTGCTTTTCCCAGGTCGCAGTGATTTTACAGCAGGCTGATGCATAAGCGTCCGTAACGCTCAACAATGGCTGCGATGCGATGCAGCACGCCGTGTGTTTCAGCCTTTGCGCTGCCTGCTGTGCTCCTGTTCCTGAGGAAATGCACTCTGCAGCGCTTTGCAGCAACTCCGGCAGGGATGGCCGTTCCTGTTCCAGCAACACCCTCATGCCGCTGATCGCCTCCATCCAGGCTGACAGCATACGCCAGCGTGCCAGTCGTCTTTCACGCATCCAGCTGCCTGCCGCCATTCCGCAGGCAAGACACAGCAATGCTCCAGCAGCTCCCAGCATCACACAGCCTCTTTTGATGCAAGCGGCCTGAGCTGCTCGTCACATATACTGACGATCCGCCCCACCTGCCGGGTATCCAGCAGTGCATACCGTTCAAAAATCCGGTCGCGGACAAGCTGATACAGCATCCCCCGTGAAAGGGCGGTTTCCATATCACGTCCATGCAGCGTGGCCATCACTGCCACGCCGCTGCGCGCTGCCTCCTGCACAGCCTGTACATCCAGCGTGCTGCCCAGCTCATCCGTCACAAGCACATCCGGCGACATGGCGCGCAGCATCCAGCGCATGCCTGCCTCCTTGCAGCAGCCGTCCAGCACATCTGTATTGGGCCCCACTTCCAGCTGAGCAACTCCCGCGCACATCGCAGCGATCTCGCTGCGCTCGTCCACCACGCACATGTGTATACCGGCTTCTGACAATCGGCGGCATGCATCGCGCAGCATGGTGGTTTTGCCCATGCCTGGCATGCCGATCACAAGAGTGGAACGCACCCTGCCGTCTTCGTCGATCATATGCGGCAAAAGTTCATCCGCAGCCCCATGCCACTGTCCGGCCACACGTACGCAGATGGAGCTGATTTCACGCAGGGCGCGTACGCTTTGTCCCTGGGTGATGACTCGTCCGCAAAGGCCCATGCGGTGACCGCCCCGCAGGGTGACAAAACCCTGCCGCTGTTCTTCAGCACGGGCATACAGCGCATGGTCGCACAGTGCCTCCGCCGTCTGGGCAATCTGTCCCTGGCTCATCAGGCCTGTACACACAAGTTCTCCTTTATGAGTGAGCAGGCTTCCCCTGCCGCCTGCACGCATGCGGATCTCCCTCACAGTACCCTCCTGCTGTGATGCAAGCGCCCTGCCGATGCTTTTGGGCATGCAGTTTCCAAAAAAGCTGATCGTTTCCTGCCAGTTCATTGTGCGTTCCTCCGTTTATTCGAATAAAATCAACCCGATCGCCCGGTAAAAGGGGATATCTGCGTCGTCTGCATCCGGCAGTCCAAGCGCTTTTCTTGCCTTTCTGACGGCCGCTTGCGTAGCCTGTCCGTAAATACCGTCCGGCCACTGATAGGTATATCCCAGCTGCAGAAGCCTCGCCTGCAATGCAGCCACATGGCTGCCGCGATCGCCGGGCTGCAGGTTTTTCAGCCCCTGATCCAGCAAACCGTACGGCCCGCCCTCCAGCACGACTTTTGTGCCGTTTGCCACCAGCCCATAAAGTTCCTCTGAATCCGTCACATGCATGCGGATACACCCATGTGATGCATTGCTGCCGATGGACGATGGTTTGTTGGTACCATGAATACCATACTGTCCCCATGGTACATTCAACCCCAGGAACCTTGTGCCAAACCCGCCCAGCTGCCCGGAAAAACGGCTGCTGATGCGAAAAGTTCCCAGCGGCGACGGCGTATCGGCCGTGCCTGTTGCGATGACATATTTCTTCTTTACACTTGTTCCTTCATACAGGGTGAGCGATTTTCCGTGAACGTCGATCCAGATCCACAATCCTTCCGGTACATTGGCGCGCATGTGCGGGCTGGTGATCTCCGTAGCCGCCGTCACTGTTGTCAGGTGCCAGCCCATGGCCTGCACAGCGCACAGAATCAGGGCCGCGCATACAACCCATCGTTTTTTCATGGTCATTTTCCTCCCGGTTTTTCAACTGTATGCGATACACCAAGGCAATATACCGGCAACAAAAAAGCTTCGGACTCTTGTCCGAAGCCTTTTCTCATTTGTACTCATTCAGCAGTGCGTCCAGCGCCTGTTCAAAGCGTTCATCCTGCTCATGCGTTCGTTTTGGCGGCCCCTTCAGCCTGCCCCCTCCGCGTCGCACACGCGCTGCCACATGGCGCATGCCCAGCAGCGAATCAATATTGTCATCATTGTAGATGCGTCCATTCTGATCCATGGGCATTGCGCCCCTTGCAAGGCAAAGCGCAGCCAGACCGTAATCCTGCGTTACCACCGCATCGCCGCGTGAAAGCAGGTTGACCAGCTTCAAATCTGCGCTGTCCGCTCCACGAAGCACGGTAATGGTATTGGCCCCCTCGCGCTGCATATGATGTGCATCGTCGCACACCAGCGTTACCTCCACGCCATGCCGCTTCGCCGTACGGATGGCAAGTTCCACCACCGGGCAGGCGTCAGCATCGATCCACAGCCGCATGTATTTCGCCCCTTTCTTTGATCCATCATACCATATGAGCGCCTTTTTTGCCATTTCAAACCGCAAAAATGCAAAAAACTGTGGCGCTTGCGCGCTGTTTATGATACAATATCTCATGGCTATGTGCCAAAATGATCTTTGTGAGGGATCAACATTGACTGAACGTACCAAAAAACTGCTTGAGTCGATGCAGCTGAGCGCTCACGAGGGCGTGCTGGTGTATAATCCCAGCAACATGTTCTACCTGTCGGGTTATACCGGCGAAGGCCTTGTGCTGGTTACGCATCAGGTGTGCGCGATCATCACTGACTTCCGCTATACCGAGCAGGCGGAAAATCAAGCGCCCGGTTTTGAAGTGCTCATGGTGGAAGGCAAGCGCAGCCACGAGGCGATCGCCGGTGAACTGTGTGCCTCCAACGGCATCGACACTCTGTACTACGAAGACGACTACGTAACGGTGCGTACCTTCGAAAAATGCCGCAAAAACATTGCCGGCGTTGAGTGGAAGAGTGTAGCCGGCGCAGTGGAAAAGCTGCGCGAGGTCAAGGATGAGCACGAACTCAGCCTGATCGCAGAGGCCTGCCGCATCACAGGCGATGCTTTTGAGCGTCTGCTGCCCAATATTAAGGAAGGAATGACGGAAAAGGAACTGGCTTTGATGCTGGAGTTTGACATGCTTACGCACGGCGCGAGCGGTCTGGCCTTTTCCACCATTACCGCAGCAGGAGCCAACGGCTCGCTGCCTCATGCCGTACCCGGCAGCTACAAGGTTCGCCGCGGCGACATGATCACCTTCGACTTCGGTGCCAGCTTTGGCGGCTACTGCGCCGACATGACCCGCACCATCGCCTTTGGCAACCCCAGCGATGAAATGCGCAAGGTCTATCAAATCGTACTCGACGCCCAGATGATGGCGCAGGATGCTGTTGCTGCCGGCAAGTGCTGCCGCGACATCGACTCCATCGCCCGCGACCACATCTATTCCAAGGGCTACGAGGGCCGTTTCGGCCACGGCCTGGGACATTCCCTGGGCATTGATATCCACGAGAATCCCCGTTTCAGCCAGGCCTGCAGCGACACGCTGAAGGCAAACCAGGTTATGACGGTGGAACCGGGCATCTACCTTCCCGGCATTGGCGGCGTGCGCATCGAAAACTCCGTCATCGTGCTGGAAGACGGCTGCAAACAGCTGACCATGCCCACCCGTGAACTCATCATTCTGTAACACAATACAAATCAGAGGAGGATACTAACTATGATTACTGCTGGCGATTTCCGTAAGGGCATTACTGTTGAATGGGACGGCGGCGTGTGGAACATCGTCGACTTCCAGCACGTTAAGCCCGGCAAGGGCGCTGCCTTCGTGCGCACCAAGCTGAAGAACATCATGACCGGCGCTGTGATCGAGCGCAGCTTCAACCCCACCGACAAGATGCCCCGCGCCATCGTTGAGACCAAGGAAATGCAGTACGTTTACAATGACGGCGAACTGTACTACTTCATGGACGTGGAAACCTACGAGCAGCTGCCCCTGAACCACGACCAGGTGGAAGACGCCATCCCCTTCGTAAAGGAAGGCACCAACGTAACCATGAAGTTCTTCAAGGGCAGCGCTTTCAGCGTGGCCGCTCCCAACTTTGTTGAGATGGAAGTTACCGACACCGAGCCCGGCTTCAAGGGCGACACCGCTTCCAACACCTACAAGCCCGCCACCATCGAGACCGGCTTCACCCTGCAGGTGCCCCTGTTCATCAACACCGGCGACCACATCCGCATCGACACCCGCTCCGGCGAGTACATGGAGCGCTGCTAATCCATTTGTAAGGAGAACGCAATGAGCAATTTGACTGATCGCGCCGCCTATCTGCGCGGCCTGGCTGACGGCATGGGCCTGAACAAGGATACCAATGAAAACAAGCTGCTTCTCGAAATGCTCAGCCTTCTGGACGAAATGGCCCAGAAGATCAACGAGCTGGACGAGGACGTCGGCGAGCTGGAAGCTTATGTGGAAGACATCGACAGCGATCTGGGCGACATCGAAGAGATCCTCTTCGAGGAAGACGACGATTGCTGCTGCGACGATGACGACTGCGACTGCTGCGGCGAATACGATGACGACGAGGAGCTGTCCTTTGACTGCCCCAACTGCGGCAAGACCGTGATGGTCAAGGCCGCCGACATCGACTACGACGAAAGCCCCGTCTGTGAGCACTGCGGTGAGCCTTTCTTCACCGACCTGCCCGACGAGGACGAAGAGTAAGTCTGATTCATCCAAAAAACACCCCGGATGCCTGATGGCGTCCGGGGTGTTTTTTGGTCAGGCAGCAGCTGCCGTTTGTCCGCGGTCGCGGTGTGATGCTGCAATGGCGTACATAAAGCCGACTGTCACAGCGGCCATCAGTGCAACATAGGCCCACAGTACCGGGATGTAGGTACCAATGGCGTCGAAAATAAAATTGGTCAGCGGCGGGCCGAAGGCATAGCCGGCTGTATTGACTGCGCTGATGATGCCCAGCATCTGCGCGTAGCTTTTCTGACCGAACATATCCGCTGTGATCAGCGGCAGCATGATGGTCTCCAGCGGCATGGCAGCCGCAGAAATCGCCGCATAGCCCACAGCCATTGCCCTGCCCAATGCCGAATTGTTCACACCGATCAGCAGCAGCAATGTCACAAGGGCTGCTGCGTCACAAATGAGCATGGTTTTTTTCAGACCCTTGCGGTCATAGATCACACCGGTCAGAAATTTGCATGCTGCCAGTGCCAGCGAATGAATGCTCATAGCCGCTGCAATGTAGGCCTTGTCCAGACCTGCATGCGTCATGTGATTGGCGTCAGAACCAACGATGCTTTGCAGCACCATTCCGGTCAGGAAAATGCAGACGGCGGCAATATAAAAGTAAGGCTTGCGGATCGCCTGCTGAAAACCAATGCCCTCCCATGTACCTGCGCGTGCTTTCTTCTTTCCGACGCCGGGGAGTTCGGCATCTTTGGGGGCATTTCGGAAGAAGCATACCACCAGCACGCCTACAACTGCCAGCACCAATGCGCTCAGGCGGTAGGCATTCCGGTAGGAAAAACCACCAGCGTTGATCATGGGAGCCAGCATCTGCACAGCCATCGCGCCGCCAAGGCCATTAGCACACAGAACAAGGCCGGTGATCGCGCCCTTGTTCTTTTTACACCAGATGTTGACCGCGTAGCTGGTCATGGTGGTACCGGTGAAGGTCATGCCAATGCCGAGCAGCACACCGGCCAGATAGATCAGCGGCAGCGTTTCTGCAAAAGAATAGAGCAGCAGCGCACCAATCAGAGAAGCAAAACCGGCAGCGATCATTTTGCGCGGGCCAACGCGAAGGATCAGCGTTCCAAAAAACAGGTTCATGATCGCCGTGGCGATATAGCGGCAGCTGTCGTTGAGCGAGTACGGCCCGTAATCAATCCCCAGCGCCTGCGGCACAACCGCCATGTACAGCTTTCGCGGCGAGCTGGCAAAGCCGAGCACAGTAAAGATCATCATAAAGCAGCAGGCAACGATCACCCAGTGGTACGGAAAACTCTTTTTGGTGTTCATCATCCGTTTTCCTTTCAAGTAGTATATGTTATAATGTAACGGAAAAACCTTGTAAAATCCATTGCAGAGTGTGCCTAGGTTTTATTCCAATGTAACTTTTAAGGATGTGCAAATACATGTACAAACGACAGGTCATGAAAAACCTGCATCTGCAGGATATCAACCCACGCGTATGCGGCATGCGCGACTGTGCTTCCGGCTTTACTGTGGGCCCGAATATCCGCGATCACTGGATCCTGCATTATGTACTGGCTGGCAAGGGAACGTTTGTGTACAACAGCCAGCGTTTGGAACTGCAGACAGGCGACATATTTGTAGTGCATCCGGGTGACCTGACTATTTACATTGCCGACGAAAAGGAGCCCTGGTCTTACATTTGGGCGGCGTTTGACTTAAGCGCCCCGCCTGCTGAACTGATCGAATCACCGGTGATCAGAGCACCATGGGCGTCCACGCTGTTTCTGCGCATTGTGGCCTGCGACCAAAGTGCCTCGCCGGAGTGGGCTGTATGTGCGCTTCTGCACGAGTTTTTCGCATTGCTTGCCCAGCAGCGCGACGCCTCTGCGCGTCCCACTTCGGCAGATTATGTCAACCGTGCGCTCAACGACATCCACTCCCATTACGATCAGGCGCTGCGCATTGCGGATATTGCAGCATCTCTCGGCCTTGACCGCCATTATTTCTGCCGATTGTTTCACCAGCATGTGGGCATGTCGCCGCAGGACTATCTGGTATCCTACCGGCTGGAAAAAGCGGCGGAGCTGATGACCATGCATCATCTTTCCCAAAAGGAAACGGCACAGCTTGTGGGCTACAGCGACGTGGCTGCATTTTCAAAGATGTTCAAGCGAAAGTACGGTGCCGCGCCCGGCGAATGGCAAAAGGCAATCGATCCTGCCAACGAATAACCGTCTTGCTTTTTCGGTAAAAATCCGATATGATAAAGTAGTAGTATTTTGTAGATTTTGGAGGGGTTCCTTTGAACCACGAAAATCGTCTTTCCCATATTCGCAACTTCTGCATCATCGCGCACATCGACCACGGCAAGAGCACTCTGGCCGACCGTCTGCTGGAAATGACGGGCGTTTTTGAGCAGCGTCAGATGATGGATCAAATTCTCGACTCCATGGAGCTGGAGCGCGAGCGCGGCATCACCATCAAGTCGAAGGCCGTTCGTATGGAATACAAGGCCAAGGACGGAGAGACCTACACTCTCAACCTCATCGACACCCCCGGCCACGTCGACTTCAGCTACGAGGTCAGCCGTGCACTGGCTGCCTGCGAAGGCGCGCTGCTGGTGGTGGACGCCACGCAGGGCATTGAAGCCCAGACACTGGCCAACGTATACATGGCGCTGGAGCACGATCTGGAGACCGTGCCGGTCATCAACAAGATCGACCTGATTTCCGCCCGGCCTGAAGAGGTCAAAAAGGAGATTGAGGACGTGATCGGTCTGGACACCTCCGAATCTCCTGAGATTTCCGCCAAGACCGGTCTCAACTGCGGCGATGTGCTGGAATGCATTGTCAAGAACATCCCCTCGCCCGCCGGCGATGCCGAAGCACCCCTGCAGGCGCTGATTTTTGACGCTTTCTACGATAATTACCGCGGCGCCATCTGCTTTGTGCGCGTCATGCAGGGCACTGTGAAGCCCGGCATGCGCATGAAGCTCATGCAGACTGGAAGCGAGTTTGACATTGTGGAAGTCGGCACCTTCCGTCCCGGCTATTCCCCCTGCGACGCGCTCTATCCCGGCGACGTAGGCTACATCGGCGCTTCCATCAAGGACGTGGGCGATACCCGTGTGGGTGATACCATCACCGATGCCAACCGTCCTGCCGACGAGCCCCTGCCCGGTTACCGTCAGGTGACCCCCATGGTGTTCTGCGGCATTTACCCCGCCGACGGCGCCGACTACGACAACCTGCGCGACGCCCTTGAAAAACTGCGCATGAACGACGCCTCCCTCTCCTTCGAGCCGGAGACCTCTGTTGCGCTGGGCTACGGCTTCCGCTGCGGCTTCCTGGGCCTTTTGCACATGGAGATCATTCAGCAGCGTCTGGAACGCGAATTCGATCTGGATCTGGTCACCACCGCACCCAGCGTTATCTACCACGTTTTCAAGACCGACGGTTCTGAAATCGAGATCGACAACCCGTCCAACCTGCCCAAGATCGACGAGATCGAGCACATGGAAGAGCCCTACGTTACCGCCACCATCTACACGCCGCAGGAATTTGTAGGCGCGATGATGGACATCTGCGTGGACAAGCGCGGCATCTTCATTGACATGCAGTACGAGGGCGGCCGTGTGAAGCTGATCTACGAACTGCCGCTGAACGAGATCATCTACGAATTCTTTGATCAGGTCAAGAGCCGTTCCCGCGGCTATGCCAGTTTCGACTACGAGCTGAAGGGCTACATGCCCAGCGATCTGGTCAAGATGGACATTCTGCTCAACGGCGACATCTGCGACGCGTTCTCCATGATCGTCCACAAGGACAAGGCCTATCCCCGCGGCCGCAGCATTGCCGAAAAGCTCAAGGACGTCATTCCGCGCCAGATGTTCGAAATTCCCATTCAGGCTGCCATCGGCGGCAAGGTCATCGCCCGCGAGACCGTCAAGGCCATGCGCAAGGACGTGCTTGCAAAGTGCTACGGCGGCGACATCACCCGCAAGAA
>JAFULL010000047.1 GCA_017473345.1 Clostridia bacterium
GGTTCTTCTTCTGCGGCATAATGCTGGAGCCGGTAGCAAAGCCATCGTCCATCACAGCAGTGCCGAACTCATTGGTGCTCCACAGGATGAGTTCCTCGCAGAAGCGGCTGAGGTGCATCATGCAGGTGGAGGCAGCAGCCAGGAAGCTGATGAGGAAGTCGCGGTCGCTGACACCGTCCAGCGCGTTGTCGGTCACTTCGGAGAAGCCCAGCAGTTCCGCCACGCGCTCACGGTTGAGCGGATAGCTGGTTCCAGCCAGCGCGCCGGAGCCCAGGGGCATGACGTCGGCCTCTTCATAGGCGTTTTCAAAGCGCTTGACGTCGCGCATGAACATCTGCGCATACGCCATCAGGTGGAAGGCCAGGGTGATGGGCTGCGCCTTCTGCAGATGGGTATAGCCCGCCATGATGGTGCCGGTGTGCTGCTCAGACAGATCGACGATCACGTCCAGCAGTTTCAACAGCAGCGCACGCACATTGGTGCAGGCCTGACGTGCATACATACGCACATCCAGCGCCACCTGGTCGTTGCGGCTGCGGCCGGTATGAAGGCGCTTGCCCGCGTCGCCGATGCGCTCGGTCAGAAGCGCCTCCACAAACATGTGCACGTCCTCGGCGCCCATGTCGATAATCAGCTTGCCGGCACGGTATTCATCCAGAATTTCAGTGAGGCCCTTCACGATGAGCTCGCTGTCCTCTTTGGAAATAATGCCCTGTTCACCAAGCATGGTGGCATGTGCGATGGAGCCGGTCACATCGCAGTCCAGCATACGCTGGTCAAAGGGAATGGAGGACTGGAAATCGTCCAGAAGTGCGTTGGTGGGCTTTTCAAAGCGCCCTGCCCAGAGTTTGGCCATATCGTTTTCCTTCTTTCGTCAAGCTTCGATCTGTGTCAGCTGGATCTCCTGCACATGGCGTTCGTCAGCCTTCAGCACCACGGCATGCCATCCGCCGCAGTCAAACGTGTCGCCGGACTGGGGAATCTTTTCGGTTTTTTCCATCACCCAGCCGCTGACGGTGCTGGCCTCGGTTTCGTCCTCAATGCCCAGCTTTTCAAACATTTCTTCGGGATCGGCAGAGCCCAGCACATGGCAGCTTTTGCCGTTTTCGGACATGCGGAAGGGTTCTTCCACCTCGTCATGCTCATCCCAGATTTCACCGACCAGCTCTTCCAGAATGTCCTCCATGGTCACGATGCCCTCGGTGCCGCCGTATTCGTCGGCAACCACGGCCATCTGGCTCTGGGTCTTCTGCAGAAGCTTGAGGGTATCGCTGATCTTGGCGCCGGTGGGCACATAAACGGCCTTTTTCATGATCTCGTTCAGGCTGAAGTCGCCACCCTTGCGCACGCGGTTGTAAAAGTCCTTCTGGTGAACGATGCCCACGATGTGGTCCAGCGTTTCCTCGTATACGGGCAGACGGCTGTAGCCGGCCTGCTCGAACTGGTCGGCAGCCTCAGTCACGGTAGCCTCCAGCGGCACGCCCTCCACCTTCACACGGGGCGTGAGGATATCGCCCACGTCCAGGTCGTGGAACTCAATGGCGCTCTTGAGCAGTTCCGTCTCGTCGGCATCCATGCCGCCCTCCTGCTCAGCCTCCTCCACCATGGTCATCAGTTCATCGGTGGTCAGGCCCTGCTCTTCCTTGAAATTGAAGATGCGGCGCAGCAGGCTCTTCCACTGGGTGAACAGCCAGTTGATGGGCTTGAGCACCTTCAGGCACAGGCGGATATAGGGTGTCACTCCCATGGCCAGCGTTTCGGGCATTTCCTTGGCGATGCTCTTGGGCGATATCTCGCCAAACACCAGCACGATCACCGTGATCACAGCAGTGGACAGGCCTGCGCCGCCGTTGCCGATGAGGCTGACAAAAAACAGCGTGGCAATGGAAGACAGCGCGATATTGACGATATTGTTGCCCACCAGAATGGTGGAAAGCAGCTCGTCATAGTTTTCAGCAAGCGCCAGCGCAGCGGCAGCGCGCCTGTCGCCATGCTCGGCCATGTTTTTGAGCCTTGTGCGGTTGAGGGTGGAAAAAGCGGTTTCCGTAGCAGAGAAGAAGGCCGACAGGGCGACCAGTACCAGCATGGAAACGATCTGCCAGGTGATTTGCTGACCAGACATGGGTTGGGGTCCTCCTTAAAAAGTACCAACGTCAAAAAGCCCGTTGCCGCATCACACGGTCAGGCGGGCTGATGACGATTGTATGGATGCGCTTTT
Source organism: Clostridia bacterium (assembly GCA_017473345.1). GTDB lineage: Bacteria > Bacillota > Clostridia > Christensenellales > Aristaeellaceae > Limiplasma. Next base: position 2,219 of record JAFULL010000047.1, read on the forward strand.
TTGAAACACAAACAGACGGTCACGCATCTGACCGCCTACCACCGGAGTGTACACAAAGCCTGCCTCACCCGTGCATAACGGGGGCTTCAGACTGGCCGGATCGCCGTCCACGGCGAGATCACACTCCTTACTATCCAAATGGGATGCAGTCAGTGTACCATATACGCAAAAGATTGTCAAATATCCCGCCTTGCAAGCATCCTCAAAGCCTGCTACAATATTTGCACAAAGGAGGAGTGATCATGGATGATTTTGCAATGCTCGTGGCCTCGCAGCGCGAATTTTTCCTGACCGAAGCCACAAAGCCCTATGCATACCGCATGGAAAACCTCAGAAAGCTGGCCGGATGGATTGAACGGAACGAAAGCGACATTTTGCAATCTCTTACGCAGGATCTGGGCAAATGCGCCTACGAAGGGTACCTGACTGAAGTCGCCATCGTCAAGCAGGAATTGAAGGACGCCATGCGTCACCTGAAGGGCTGGATGAAGCCCCGGCGCGTGCCGACTGCCATCGGCCAGCTTCCAGGTGCATGCCGCATTCTCAGCGAACCCTACGGCGTAACGCTCATCATGTCGCCGTGGAATTACCCCTTCCAGCTGACCGTCGCGCCGCTCATCGGCGCCATCTGTGCAGGCAACTGCGCTGTGGTCAAGCCGTCGGCCTATTCTGCCGCCACTTCTGCACTCATCAAGCGCATGGCGGACGAGCTGTTTGATCCGGCCTATATTGCGGTGGTCGAAGGCGGACGCAGGGAAAATGCCGGGCTGCTGGAGCAGGCGTTTGATTTCATCTTCTTTACCGGCAGCCCGTCGGTGGGCAGGCTGGTGATGGAAAAAGCCGCTGCGCACCTTACGCCTGTCAGCCTTGAGCTGGGCGGCAAAAGCCCGGTCATCGTGGACGAAACGGCCGACATTGACCTTGCCGCCAAACGCATTGCGTGGGGCAAGTGCTTAAACGCCGGTCAGACCTGCGTAGCGCCCGACTATGTGCTGGTGCATCACAGCCGTGAAACGCAGCTGGTGGATGCTCTTATCCGCGAGATTCGCGCCATGTACACCAGTGCGCCGCTGGCCAACCCCGACCTGCCCAAAATCATCAACCAGCATCATTTCAACCGTCTGGTGGGACTTCTGCAAAGCGGCGTCATCAGCCACGGCGGGCAGATCGACATGGCCGCGCGCCGCATCGCGCCCACCATTCTCACCGACGTGCAGCAGGATGATCCCGTTATGCAGGAGGAGATCTTTGGCCCCCTGCTGCCCATTCTGACCTATACCAAGCTTGACGACGCCATTTCGCAGATCCGCAGCCGTCCCAGGCCGCTGGCGCTGTACCTGTTCACTCGCAGCAAAGAGGTGGAACAGAAAGTGCTCGGCGAGGTCAGCTTTGGCGGCGGATGCGTCAACGACGTGGTGCTGCACCTGGCCACCAGCCACATGCCCTTTGGCGGCGTGGGCGAAAGCGGCATGGGCGGCTATCACGGCAAGTTCAGCTTTGATGCCTTCTCGCACCAGAAGAGCATTCTCAATCGTTTTGCCAAACCGGACGTTCCCCTGCGCTATGCACCCTACAGTGAGTCCAAAATGAAGCTGCTCAAAAAGCTGCTGTAACACACAAAAAGAGAAGCCTTTCGGCTTCTCTTTTTTATTACACACGGTCCTGACCGTTCCACGAAAGCGGCAGCGGCAGCCATGCATTCAGCAGGGAATCCTGCGGGATGCACGCCAGCGCCGACGGAATGATCGGCCCGAACAAAAACTGCGTTGCGCTGCGGTGGTCAAGCGTGATTTCAGCAGGCGCATCGGTACGGCGTACGCTGGCCTTCTGGTCTTTGACGGTCATCTCCAGCGTGCCCCATCCCTTGACAGCGACGGTCGCCGTACCTTCGGGCAGCTTGCGCTTCAGGCAGGCCAGATCCAGCAGCGCTTCCGTCACACGGTCCCAGTGGATGATCTTGAACATGCTGGCAGGCTCCACGTTCCATTCCTCGCAGATGGCAAACGCAGCCTGCACCGCTTCATCCGTGGGAGAAAGCTGGAAGCGCACCTGCGGCACATCCGCATGCAGCAGCCACGAGGCCAGCACGTCCACCGCAGAAACGCCTTCCTTTGCGCCCTGTTCGGCGATCGCCTTGCCATCCGCGGCGGCGCACACATAACCCACGGGTTCGCCCTTGGCGTTCAGTGCCAGATAGGGCTTATGCTCCCACGCACGCATGCTCATGTAGAAATCAAGATGCGTCTGGCGCAGCGCATAAATACCGCTGCGCTGCTGGCAGCTGCGCGCAAAGGCAACGCCCTCATGATCATCTCGAGTAATCTCGCGGAAGGTGTATACCTCCGCCGCCGGATTTTCGTCCACGTTACGGCGCGTGAGTTCAAAATGATAGGTCGCGCCGGCATGGTCATACCCAAAACGGTTGTAGCGGGAACGCAGTCCGCCCAGGCGAGAGGCGTCCGCGCCGATACGCTCCAGTTCCTGCATGGCGGCGTCCATCATGGCCTTCATGCAGCCCTTGCCGCGCGCCTCCTGCAGCGTGCCCACATTGCCCACGGTGGAAAACACCAGTTCATGCCCGGCGATGTTTACCGGCAGCGCATATACGCCGATGACCGCAATCAGCTTGCCGTCCTCGCGCACACCAAAATGCTTTTGCATGTAGTCGTGTTCGCGCGACCACATGATGGGCAAATGCTTTTCAAAATCCGCAATATGCGTAGGGGTGGTGAAGGAGCGGTTGAGCACCTGCAGCACTTCATCGTAATCTTTTTCCGTCAGGCGTTCCACATTGATCATACGGTTTTCCCTTCTGAAGAGCAGTCTTCGTTTTTCCAGTCGGTCAGCTGTTCAATTCGGGTTCCTTCGCTGTTGGTGGCGGGGTCGAATGCAAACTCATGCAGCTGTTTGCAGGGGAAGCGGTCGCACTGGCCGCAGTGCTCCTTGCCCTTGCCCTCCACACAGTTTTTGATGGAGCACTTTTTGTCCCAGTAGGGCTTCTTGATTTTCAGGCAGCCCTCGCATTTCATGATTTCGCGCCACTGGCATTCACTGCACAAAAGACCGCAGCGGGATTCTACCATTGTATATTCACTCCTTTTCGGAACGGATCGTTGCTTCGAGTATAACAGGGCCTTGGGGCGCTGTCAACCGTGCTTTGCAAGCGCCAAAAACTGTGGTATACTGATGATAACTGCCCTTTGGTGAAAGGAGAAACTGCACGCATGTCTGCATTTGAAACCGCCCGCGCGAGCCTGATGTGGGACGCCACGCCCGTATCCAACGCCTTTTTATGCGAATTTATGCCCGCCGCGCCGGAAGGACATGTGAAGGTGTATCTTTACGGACTGATGTGGGCGCGCAGCGGCTTTTCCGACGGCACCGACCAGTTGGAGGACATGAGCCAGGTGCTGGGCATGGATCGTGATGAGATCGAACGCGCCCTGCGCTACTGGGAGCGCTGCCGTCTGGTGGAGCGCATTCAGGACCTGCCTCCGCGCTACCGCTTTGTAAGCGTGCCCATGGTGCACCTGCAGCGCGAGCAGCTGCCCCACGACGACGATTACGAAGCCTTTGCCCAGGCGGTGTATGCGGCCTTCGGCGACCGGCGCAAGCTGCACGGCGGCGAAACGGTGCTGGCCTTTGAATGGGTGGAGCAGTACAAATTGCCTGCCGAGGTGGTGCTGATGCTCATCCAGCACATGATCGCTACCCGCGGCGTGAAGTTCAGCTTCAAGGAGGCCGAAAAGGTCGCCATCGACCTGTGTGAGGAAAAGGCCTTTACCGTGGAGGCCGCCGAGGCTTACTTTAACCGTTCCGCAGCCGCCAAAAAGGGCGCGCGCAAGGTGCTGACCCATCTGGGCCTCAAGCGTTCCCCCACCAATGACGAAATGGATCTTTACAGCAAGTGGACTATTGACTGGGGCTTTAACCCCGACGCCATCCGTGAAGCCTGCAAGGAGCTTACCAAGATCGCCAACCCGAACTTCGGCTATCTGGACAAGGTGCTGGAAGGCCTGCGCAGCCGCAGCACCACCAAAACCCTTACCGACCGTCATGTGCAGCAAACGCTGCAGGGCGATCAGGCCGAGATCATGCAGGTGCGAGAATTTCTGCAGACGCTTGGCATTTCCATGGCCGTGGTCGATGAAGGCCTGCGTCTGCAGTACAATGCCATGGCGCGCGAGGGAGGTCACGAGCTGGTGATGCTGGCTGCGCGCGAGGTGGTCACCCACAGCAAGGTTCACACCATCGACAATGTGGCAAAACTGCTGGATTCCTGGGCCAAGCAGGGCATTGTGAGCGTGGAGGGCGCAAACGCCTATCTGGCCGAGGTGGAAGACCTCAATGCGCAGATCCGCGACCTGATGAAGATCGCTTCTGCGCAGGGCGGCTGCACGCTGCTCAACCGCAGCTATCTGAAGCAGTGGCAGAGCGAATGGCGCATGCCGCAGGCGCTCATCGAGCTGGCGGCCCAGCTTTCTCGCGGAAAGACCAAACCCATGCAGTACATGCACGCTTTGCTTTCCGGCTGGCACGACGAAAGCATTGCCAACGTTGAAGAAGCCCTTGCTGCGCATACGCGCCGCGTTTCCCAGCCGCAGGACGCAAAGTCCGCCGCCCCTGCTGCAAAGCGCGTGGTGGAGCAGCAGTACGAGCAGCGTTCCTACGATCCGTCCGAATATGACGACATCACCCCCGAACAGCTTGAGGAGATGACGAAGCTATGACCAGCGAACAGATTTTGCTGCAGCTGCATCAGGAATATGCCCGCAGGCGCGAGGACAACATGCTGCTGTTTGAGCAGCGTCAGGCGCAGGCCTGCGAGCAATGCCCCGGCCTGCGTGAGCTGATCACCGCGCGCCACACCGCCGTGATGGCCGGCGTGCGCGCCACGCTGCTCAATGCCCGCAAGGATGGCGGCGCAGCCTCCGGCATGGCGCAGCGCATGGCTGACATGAACCGTCAGATCACCGACAAGCTCACTCAGCACGGTCTGCCGCAGGACTATCTGCAGCCCATCTACACCTGTCCCGATTGCCGCGATGAGGGTTACATTTACGATCCTTCCCGCCGCATGTGCGACTGTCTGCGCAAGGCCTTCAATCAGCGCCTGCTGCAGGAAAGCGGCATTGCCGGCGACATGCACACCTTTGCCGATTTTGACGAAACGCTCTTTTCTGACGAAACCGACGAGCGCGGCCTGAGCCAGCGCAAAGCCGCCGTTGCCATCCGCAACGTATGCGAAGCCTATGCCGACAGCTTCCCCGCCACGCCCGTGCGCGACCTGCTGCTGATGGGCAAAAGCGGCCTTGGCAAGACCTTCATGCTGCAGTGCATCGCCCACCGTGTGGCGCAGCGCGGCCATCTGCCCACCTGTACCAGCGCCTACCGTCTGTTTGAGCTGGCGCGCCGTGCCTATATGGAAAATGACTCTTCCATCCTCGCGCCCATGATGGATGCGCCGCTCCTGCTCATCGACGATCTGGGCACCGAGCCCCTCATGAACAACGTGACCGTCACCCAGTTGTTTAACCTCCTCAACGAGCGTCAGCTGGCCGGCCGTCACACCGTCATCAGCACCAACCTCACCATGAGCGAGCTGCAGGAGCGCTACACCGAGCGCGTCACCTCCCGCTTCCTCGACGCCACCGGCTGCCGCAGGCTGCTATTCATCGGCGGCGACATTCGCCGCAACCTCAAACGGAAGGCGGACAACGCATGAACATTCAAATTTACGTCAGCAAAAAGAACCCCGACGTGCTCAAAGCCGAGCGCTTTTTCAAGGAGCGCCGCATTCCCTATCAGCTGATGGACCTCAAAAAGCACAAGCTGGGCCAAAAAGAGCTGGACACCTTCATCCGCGCCGTTGGTGCGCAGGCGCTTGTTGACCGTGAAGGCAAGAAAGCTCTCGAGCGTCCTGTCGCCCACATGAGCGACGAACGCTACATCGCCGCCGCCCTTCTGGACGATCCCTCCGCCCTGCGCACCCCCATCGTACGCAACGGCGCAAAAGTCACCGTCGGCGCAGACGAGGAGACCTGGAAAAAGTGGGTCGAAGACGCGAAGTAAGGGGGGGAAGACGACGTTGGGAGGCGCTGCCTCCCACGCCCACCGCTCAAGGGCTGTCGCCCTTGAGAATCCCACCATTAGGACAAGGGTTCCTTTTTAGACAGCGGAAGCTGTCTTTTTTGTTACCTTTTTCTGTGCACATCCAGTATATGGTGTGTTGCGCCGGCCATGTCGACCCGTTCACAGATGGAAAAATGGTACTGCAGGTACAGCTCGTACAGTTCGTCGCTCATCTCTTCAATCTGTTGGCGCATGAAATTTGTTGCCATGTCCGTGCCGACGTAGTGCAGCCGCTGTGTATGAAAATGGTTCATCAGTTCCTCGATATCTTCACGGCGGTACAGCTGGAACAATTCCTGCGGGTCAGAACGCGCCTTGAATGTGACCGGGTCGACAAGGGCGCGATAGTGGGGCTCCATCAGCATGCCGCGGCCGAAGCAGTACTGTACCATGGTTGCGTCATTGTTGCAGTAGGCTGCAAACAATATACCGCCGGTTTTGGTAACGCGCAGCGCTTCGCTTAATGCCTGCAACTGTTCACTCTGGTTCATCAGGTGGTACATAGGCCCCAGCAGCAGGGTAATATCATACTGTTCATCCGCAAAAGCGGACAGATCAACAGCATTTCCCTGGGTGATGGTGATGTTTTCGCCGGAGTGGGTATTTTGCTGGAACAGTGCGATATTATGTTCCAGCAGTTCTACTGCATCCACCTGATATCCCATGCGTGCCAGCGCATGGCTGTAGCGCCCTGTAGCTGCGCCAATTTCAAGAATGCGCATGCCGGGCCGCAGATAGCGCTGAATATACCGCATGGTGGTCAGGTATTCCACCTGACCGTAACGGGTGAGCAGGCGGCCGTCTTCGTCGTAGTTTTCATAAAACTGTTTGAGTACTTCATACATTTTCTTTCACCCTTTCAGATAAAAAATAAAAAAAGCAGGTCCGCCAGCGTTCAGCCGGGGACCTGCTTTTTTGCCGTTTGCTGACACCTTGTCAGCTTAAAGAAAGGTACGGCAAGCAAGGCCCCGCATCTGCCAAGGCCAGTACTGATACTGCTTGTTTGCATTCAGCTTGCGCATTGCCGTTTTCTCCTTTGCTTATTGTTCAAAAATCCAATCCGCTGCCTGTTCAAGCGTATCCACCACAGGCACGCCCGCTGTCAGCAGCGTTTCGCGGCTCTGATGGCCACGTGCCACCAGAATGCACTTCGCGCCAATGGCACGCGCCACGTCGGCATCATGCAGCGTATCGCCGATCATGCAGGTTTCTTCAGCAGCGATCCCGCAGTTTTGCAGGTATTGTCTGCCGATATCCTCCTTGCTGCCGGCGTAGATATCGCCCAGTCCCAGCACATCGTGAAAATGATGCTGAATGTTGAACTGTGCGATCTGTTCTACCAGCATGTCACGCTTCGTAGCGGACAGCACCACCTGCCGCAGGCCCGATCGTGCAAAGCGCTGCAGCGTTTGCAGTGCATCTGCATGCAGCGGTACGTTTGCAAAGCCGCGCACATATTCCCCCATCCACGCGTGGGCGACCTCCACAAAATTGGCGTCAGTCACGCCCGCGCGTTCGTAATACAGGCGGATAGGAAAGGTGAACTGCTCGTGATAGTCTTCGATCTTTTCAATGGTGGGAAGCCCGAAGGCTGGGAAGGTACGGTTGCGCACGCTGATGCCGTAGGCAAGATCGTCCAAAAGCGTACCGTTCCAGTCCCACAGGATCTGATGCATCATCATCAATAAGCCTTTGCGAAGTAGATGACCTTGTCGGCCTTCTTACCGCAGCACACGCAGGTGTCGCCGCACTTGTGGGCTTCCTGATCGAAGGGCATGTTGCGGGAGGTGGCGTTGAACTTCTCCTTGATCATGTCCTCGCAGGCCTGATCGCCGCACCACATGGCCTTGGCGAAGCCGTTCTGCACCTGCTCGCCCAGCTCATCGATGTTGCTGACGGTCTTGGTGCGCTCGTCACGGAAGGCCTTGGCCTGGTTGTACAGCGTCTTCTGGATGCCAGCCAGCAGATCCTTGAGGGCGTCGGCCAGGCCTTCCAGGGGCAGGGTGACCTTTTCACACAGGTCGCGGCGGAAGACGGTCACAACGCCGTTTTCCAGATCGCGGGGGCCAACCTCAACACGTACGGGCACGCCTTTGAGCTCCCAGTCGTTGAACTTGAAGCCGGCGGAAACGGTGTCGCGGTCGTCCAGCTTCACGCGGATACCGGCGGCCTTGAGCTCGGCATTGAGCTTTTCGCAGGCTTCCAGCACGCCGGGCTTATGAGCAGCGATGGGCAGGATGACAGCCTGGATGGGCGCAATGACGGGGGGCAGACGCAGGCCGCGCTCGTCGCCATGGGTCATGATGATGGCGCCGATCAGACGGGTGGAAACGCCCCAGCTGGTCTCATGCACATACTCCAGCTTGCCGGCCTTGCTCTGGAACTGGATGTTGTAGGCCTCGGCAAAGTTGGTGCCGAAGTTATGGCTGGTGCCGGCCTGCAGGGCCTTGCCATCCTGCATCATGGCTTCCATGGAATAGGTGGCGCGGGCGCCGGCGAACTTTTCCTTATCGGACTTGCGGCCAACATACACAGGCAGCGCCAGCACGTCCTCAGCTACTTCGCGGTAGAGCTCCAGCATGCTGAGGGTCTCTTCCTCGGCCTCTTCAGGGGTGGCGTGGATGGTATGGCCCTCCTGCCACAGGAATTCGCTGGTGCGCAGGAAGGGACGGGTGCTCTTTTCCCAGCGCATAACGCTGCACCACTGGTTGTACTTCATGGGCAGATCACGCCAGGTCTGCACCCAGCGGGAGTACATTTCGCAGAAAATGGTCTCGCTGGTGGGGCGCACAGCCAGACGCTCCTGCAGCTTTTCGGTGCCGCCGTGGGTGACCCACGCCACTTCGGGCGCAAAGCCTTCCACATGCTCGGCCTCCTTAAGCAGCAGGCTTTCGGGAATCAACATGGGCATGGACACGTTTTCAACGCCCTGCTCCTTAAAGCGGCTGTCCATTTCCTGCTGAATACGCTCCCAGATGGCGTAGCCGTAGGGACGGATGGCCATGCAGCCGCGCACGGGCGTATAGTCGCACAGCTGGGTCTGGATGATCACGTCAGTATACCACTGGGAAAAATCTTCGCTGCGGGGAGTAATAAACGCTGCGATGCTCTGCTTCTTTTCTTCCTTGGCCATGGTTGTTCTCTCCTTTTTGAACTGTTGATATGAAAAAAGCCTCCGTTTCGCTCCCGGCCATGACTCTTTGTCATGCGCTGGGACGAAGGGAGCCTTCGCGGTACCACCCGGCTTAAACGATGCTGCTTTGGGCAGACGTTTCACCTTTAGCGCCCTGTAACGCAGGCGACGCGTCGGGGATTGGCCGATCACAGACGAAAGCGGGATACAGCGGTTCAGCCGCCGGCCTTGCAGCCACGGGCCGGCTCTCTGAGGGCTGAGGAAAGCTGCGGTTCCTTCGCCGTTCCTGAAACGGAACGGGGTTATTTTACCACAGTTTATCCGACTTTGCAACCAAAAAGCGCCCTGCCAAAGCAGGGCGCAGCAAAACTTTTTTGATTTTTACTCGGCGGCCGCGGAGGCAGCGGAGAGGGCTTCGACCTGAGCCTGCAGATCGGCGACCTGCTGTGCGCCGGCTTCGAGCGCGGCAGTGGCGTCTGCCAGCTGCTTTTCAACTTCGGCCTTGGCGGTTTCGATTTCAGCGGTCCTGGTTTCCGCAGCAGCCTTTGCAGTTTCAAGCTCGGCAACCTTGGCTTCAGCATCTGCCTTGGCGGTTTCCAGTTCGGCAGCTTTGGCTTCAGCTTCAGCCTTGGCGGTTTCTGTCTCGGCAACCTTACCTTCGATTTCAGCAACCTTGGCTTCCAGTTCAGCGACCTTCGTTTCAGCATCGGCCTTGGCGCTGTCCAGCGCGGCGGTGCTCACTTCCGCTTCGGCCCTGGCAGCTTCCAGCTCGGCGATCTTGGCTTCCGCTTCAGCCTTGCCGGTTTCCAGTTCAGCAACTTTGGCTTCCACTTCAGCCTTGCCGGCTTCCAGCTCAGCAACTTTGTCTTCTGCTTCAGCCTTTGCAGCTTCCAGCTCGGCAACCTTGGTTTCCGCTTCAGCCTTGGCGGTTTCCAGTTCGGCAATCTTGGCTTCGTCTTCAGCCTTCACGGCTTCCAGTTCAGCAACCTTGGTTTCGCCCTCGGCCTTCGCGGCTTCCAGCTCGGCAATCTTTGCATCCGCTTCAGCCTGAGCAGCGGCAGCAGCCTCCAAATCGGCGACAGCAGTGGCGGCTTCAGCAGTTTTGGCTTCCAGCTCAGCAGCAGATGCAGTCAGCTTGCCTTCCACTTCGGCGACGTTTGCCTTGAGCGCATCCAGCTGAGCAGAGAGTTCAGCATTCATATCAAGTGCGGAGTTCTTGCCGCTGAATCCGACGATCGCAAGGATCACAGCGACAACCAATGCAATGCACACGGCAAAAAGGGGTGTTTTGTTCTGGGCAGGGGCAGCCGTGGGTTTGGATTCAGCCATGGATGAAGACCTCCTGTTCGATTTTGAGATTTTCCAGTATTATACCACATTCAAGGAAGAAACGGAAGTGTTTCGCCCAGTTTCTACAAATTTTCTTTCTATTCTGTCAAAAACTGGCGCTCTTGACGAACAAACCGGTGAACGGTATAATATATTTTACGCGTTTTCAAAACAGCATGCGAAAATGGAGGTGACAATCGTGCGCAAAGTATGGCTGACAGCGCTTTTGACAGGGCTGTTTTTGCTGATGCTGAGCGCGCTGGTCGTCACTCCGGCTGACGAGGCCGCGCCTGCAAGGCTGCTGCCCGCACCGGCCGATCAGCATGCAGTGCTTTTGCCCCTGCCTGCGCCGCAGGCGCCTTCGGCTGCCGACGCTCCGGCGCGCAGTCCCGAATGGAAGCTGGCGGTGTGTGCGGCTGCACTGGCAATTTGCTGCATGGCTGCATCTGCTGCGCCGCGCGACGCCAACGGCCACGTGCTGCGCAGCGTGCGCTATGAAAACAGCGTATATCAGCTGTTCAGGCCGGAGATGGCCGGCGGCTGACAAACGCCCCTTCCCGCATCAAACCCCACCAAATATCAAACGGAAGGATGGTTGACTCTATATGAAGAGCAACAAATATCGCGTGCGCAAAAAGCTTGACAAGCGCAGCGGCGCGATCGTCGCGCTGTGCGTGACGCTGGTACTCACCCTGGCCGTGGGCTTCCTGGGCCTCAACGGCACCTGGCTGGACAGCCGCGGCCTGTACAAGCTGCTGCCCTGGCTGCCCACCGCTGACGTGGAAAACTGGCCGCAGGCCATCTCGCTGGGCCTTGACCTCAAGGGTGGCGTGTATGTGGAATACGAAGCCACCATGTCTGACGAACTGGAGGAAGCCGGCTACGACTTCGGCACCCTGCTGGACTCCACCATGGGCGTCATTTCGAAGCGTCTGACCGAAAAGGGCTACCCCGAAGCCACCGTCAGCCAGCTGGGCGGCAGCGGCATCCGCGTGGAGATCCCCTCTGTGACCGATCCCGCCGCAGTGCTTGACCTGATCGGCTCCCCCGCGAAGCTTGAGTTCCTGGATCCCCAGGGCAACGTGTTCATGGAAGGCCGTCACCTGCAGGCCGCCACTCCCACCGTGGACGAAAGCTATCAGCCCGCCATCAGCTTCACGCTGACCAGCGAGGGCGACAAGCTCTTTGGCGATATGACCGCGCAGTCCATCGGCCAGAATGTGACCATCCAGCTGGACGGTCAGGTGCTGATGAGCCCCACCGTCAACGAAGCCATCTACGGCGGCAAGGTGCTGGTGACCGGTAGCTTTACCGCTGATGAAGTGGAAAACATCTGCCTGCAGCTGCAGTCCGGCGCTCTGCCGCTTGACCTGCGCCAGGACAAGCTGGACACCATTTCCGCCACGCTGGGCGTGGACGCTCTGTCCACCAGCGTGACCGCTGCTGTCATCGGCATTCTGATCGTGATGCTGATCATGATCATCCGCTACCGCATGGCCGGTATCGTGGCTGACTGGGCGCTGGTGATCTACATCATCCTGCTGTTCCTGTTCCTGGCTGTGGTGCCCGGCGTGCAGCTCACCCTGCCCGGCATCGCCGGTATCATCCTTGGCATCGGCATGGCGGTTGACGCCAACGTCGTGATCTTCGAGCGCGTGAAGGAAGAAGTGCGCGAAGGCCGTCCCATGATCCACGCCGTGCGCATTGGCTTCAAAAACGCCATGAGCGCCGTTCTGGACGCCAACATCACCACCATCATCGCTGCTGTGGTGCTGCTGGTCTTCGGTACGGGCAGTGTGCAGGGCTTTGCCACCACGTTGCTGCTTGGCGTGATCACCTCCATGATCAGCGCCATCGTGGTCACCCGTTTCCTGCTCACCCGCTTTGTGCGCGTGTGGCCCAACACCAAGCTGTATGTGGCGGTCAAGGCCGCCAACGAAGGGGAGGCGAAGTAATGATGAAGATCCAGAATCGCTCCCGCATCTGCATTTGCGTTTCCGCTGCCATCATGGTGCTTGCGCTGGTACTGTCCCTGTGCGGACTGGGCATCAACTACGGCATTGACTTTGCAGGCGGTCTGAACATTCAGTACAACATGGGCGCTGCCTTTGAGCAGGCCGATATCGAAGCAGCTCTGAAGGCTCAGGGCATCACCGAGTACACCGTGTCCACCTCCGGCGAAGCGGGTCACACCGTGCAGATCCGCGTGCCCCAGCTGGGCGGCGACGACGAGATCCAGACCCTGCAGAATGGTCTGGAGGCTGCTCTGATCGAAAAGTACCCCGCCATGGATACCGCCACTGCCACCGCCAGCTACGTCGGCCCCGTTGCGGGCAAGGTGCTGGTGAAGAACGCCATTCTGAGCGTCGTGCTGGCCAGCGTGCTGATGCTGATCTACATCGCCGTCCGTTTCGACTTCGCGTCCGGTCTGGCGGCTGTGATCGGCCTGGTGCATGACGTGCTGATCATGCTCAGCTTCATGGTGCTGCTGCGCAGCTTCATCCAGATGAACTCTTCCTTCATCGCTGCAATGCTGACCATCGTGGGTTACTCCATCAACAACACCATCGTCATCTTCGACCGCATCCGCGAGAACAACCGCAAGCCCGCCTATGCCGGCCTGAAGCGCGAAGAGATCGTGAACGTGTCCGTTCGTGAGAGTCTGGGCCGCACCATCAACACCACCCTGACCACGCTGGTGACCATCGTTGCCCTGTATGTTCTGGGTGTGGACGCCATCCGTGAGTTCAGTCTGCCCATCATCGTGGGTATTCTGGCCGGCGTGTACAGCGCCAACATGATCAACGGCTATGTATGGGCCATGCTTGAGGAACTGCGCCTCAACCGCAAGGCGAAGAAGGCCTGAAAAATGTAATTTTCCCTGACCGGAGCGTGATGAGCGCTTCGGTCTTTTTGCAGATAAAAACGCATCAGGCCATGACTGTCTGATGCGTTTTTTTGACTTTTATTACTGCGCCTGCATTTTGCTGTTGAGCCGGTTGATCTGCTTTTTGGTTGTCAGGTAAATGATGAGCCAGATGAGTGCAAAACCCGCGACAAAAATAACAGTAAACGCTGCGATTGGCCCCAGCTGGGATTTCAGCCAGCCATTCATGAGGTACACCAGCAAATAGTCCAGATACAGCACGCCGCCATGGATGAGGATCGCCATAGGCAGAGGCAGCTGTTCCACCTGATACACCACAGGGATTCCTGCAGCGATAAACGCCATCACCGCCGAAGAAAGGATACCCATGCACACCTCTTTGACCGTCAGCGTTTCAACCACGCCGTTTGAGCCCAGACAGGCATAGATAATCGCCAAAATCACCGGGCCGCCCCATGCAGCCATCATACCGCGCCTGATAAACTCCACCACATGCTTTTTCATTTTGCGTTGATCCTCCTTTTGATTTCTGCAAAACACCGTCTGGAAACGTACTCTTTTCTGCCGCAGCGAAACACCGCGTCCACCGCTCCGCTGAAGCCGGCGCTGAACCGCATCAAATGCTTTTCGTTGGCAAGGGCTGATTTATTGATGCGGATAAAACTGGGCGGCAGCCGTTCCTCCAGTTCATACAGGCGCAGCTTTAACCGATATTCGTGGCCCCTGTTATCCACCGCGAAGGTCTTTCCTTCCTGCACGCAGATGAGCTCAATTTCCGAAAACGTGAGCATGCGCATGTCATCCTCGGTATATCCGGGCAGCTGATCGTCTCCCGTATAATTTCGTACCAGTTCTTCGATCTCATCGGTAAGGGCTGTGCGCCGGTGTACATTCGCCACCACTGTTTCGCGGCATTTGGGATCAATGTTGAGTGTAAATTCCATGAGGCGTTCCTCCGTTTCTTCCTTGCATATGTATCATATCACTTTGGGGCCCTTCTGTCAGGAAATTTCGCTCAACGGTTCTTTTATCCCCCTCAACGGTCATGGAAGATTCTTCTGCATTCTTTCGATTTTCTGCACTCGTCTTTGGAAAGTGGATACGAAATCTGGATTGACAAGGCAATGCGGCAATGCTATGCTTTGAATAGTCCCTTTTTCGAAATCGTTGACAAACAGGAGGTCCTTTCATCATGTATTCCATGAAAAACGGCATTCTTTATCAGGACGGCAAGGCCGTGTTCTGCGTAGGCCTGTCCTATTATCCCAGCTACCATGCCAAGAAGGTTCCCGTGCCGGAGACCGGCGACCGCGTGGGCGAAATGGAAAAGGACATCCGTGCAATGAAGGAAGCCGGCTTCAATCTGGTACGCGGCGCTTCCATCGGCGACGTTCGCCGCGTCAATGGCGAAATCGAAGTGCATACCGAGTTCATCGAGCAGATGCTGGACGAGTGCGACAAGGTCGATATTGCCAGCATGATGCGTCTGCAGGGCTATTCCATGAACCTCAGCGGCTATGACGATTTTCTGATGCTGGACGAAAAAGGCAACGAGATGGACACCACCGTCTGGTATGACTTCCTGCAGAACTCCATGTATCACGAAGGCATCCTCAGGGATAACGACGAGGGTACTGTGGCGTTGGCAAAGCTGTACAGCAAACACCCCAACCTCGTGTCCTTCCAGACCTACAACGAGCCTCACTATCCGCATCCGCCCCGCAGCAACAGCATATACGACTATCACCCCGCTACCATCGCCGCCTACCGCAAGTGGCTGGTCGCTCAGGGCATCATGACTGCCGAAGCCGCTGCAGACTATGATCCCCCCCGCACGCGTCCCGCCAAGGGCGAGGATATCACCGAGTGGGTGAACTGGAGGCTTTTCTCCATCAAGACCCTGTCTAACTTCCTCAACCACACCGCTGATGTGGCCAAAAAGGTTGACCCCGAGATCGAGTCCCTCACCTGCCTGACCAGCGCTCCGACGCTGGCGCGAAACAGCAGGGACGGCGTGAACTACTTTGACAACGCCAAGGGCATGGATACCGTGGGCATCACCCACTACCTCAGCTGCTACGGCGCCAGCTACTACCATGCCTGCCTGGTGCTGGACAATGCCGAATCCGCCGCTGCGCTCAACGGCAAGCACTGCTGGCTCATCGAATACGACGCCCGCACCAACATTACCCTGCAGAAGCTCTATCAGGAGACCTACGCCGCCATCGGCGCAGGCATCAAGGGCATCATGTACTACCAGTGGCGCGGCGACCACATCTTCCCCGACAGCCCCGAAGGCAACGGCTTTGGCTTCGTCAACTACGACGGCACCAAGACTGAAAACTACGAACAGAAGCTGGACATGGTGCGCCTGCTCAACAAGCTGTCCGACGTGATCATCAATGCCGAAAAGAAGCGCTGCGGCGTGGCGATCCTTTCCTCCGACCATGCCTTCGTCAGCGCCGATGCGCTCGATAACGATGCCGACGCCGTGCGCAACAGCTATCTGGAGCTGTACAAGTCCCTCTACAAGCACGTACGCGCCGAGGGCATCACGGTCGACCTGACTGAAAGCGATATGCTCAAGAGCAACCCGCTGGGCTTCAAGGTGGTCATCGTGCCGAAGTATTCTCTGCTCAGCGAGCAGGAAAAGGCCGATCTGCAGGCCTTTGCCGACAACGGCGGCGCTGTGTACACCTGCGAGGATTCCACCCTGTCCCTGTACAAGCTGGGCCAGACCTTCGTCAAGTATGAGGACGCCGCCCACAACGTCATCGACATGCTGGAAGCTGAAGGCATCGAGCCCATCATCATTTCCTCCAGCCGCAGCATGATGGTGCAGGTCATCGAGGGCGAAGGCTACGCGCTGGCCTGCCTCAACAACATCAGCACCGTCAACAAGACCCTGGAAGGCGTGAAGCTGACCCTGAACAAGGTAAAGGCCACCAGCGCCACGCTGTACACTCCCTACAGCGAGGAAACCGTGGCTGTGGAAGGTGATACCATCTGCCTGCCCACCATCAAAGAGGGCGCGTTCCTGCTGCTCAAATAATGGCATACATCAAAAGAGGCTCTGTCTTGAAGACAGGGTCTCTTTTTGGTATAATGGGCAAATGCTGTGCATATAACAGCCAAGCAACCAAAGGAGGCGGTTTTTGTTGACCGCATGGCTTATCAAACGCTTGATCCGCAACCATGAACAGGTGTCCGATCCCACAGTGCGCGCCGCTTACGGCACGGTAGCTTCCAGCATCGGCATCGTTGTCAACCTTTTGCTGGCAGGCGCCAAATTTTTGATTGGCATCATCAGCCGTTCGCTTGCCATCACGGCGGACGCTGCCAACAACCTGTCCGACGCAGCGGGCAGCATTGTAACGCTCATCACGGTTCGCATCGCCAGCAAGCCCGTGGATGAAAAACATCCCTTCGGCCATGGCCGTATGGAATATCTGGGCTCGCTGGCAGTAGGCGTGCTGATCCTTGTAATGGGCGTAACGCTGCTCAAAGACGGCGTGATCTCCATCCTCAACCCGGCCCCGGTGAATGCCTCGCTGGCAGCGCTGGCCGTACTGGCCGTATCGATGCTGGGCAAGCTGTGGCTGTACCTGTTCTACCGCAAAATGGGCAGTTCCATCCACAACGGTACGCTGCTGGCGGCTTCCAAGGACAGTCTGGGCGACGTGCTGGCCACCGGCGCAGTACTGGTGAGCGTGCTGCTGAGCATGCTGATGGGCTGGCATCTGGACGGCTGGATGGGCGTTTTGGTGGCACTGATCGTGCTGAAGGCAGGCTGGGAAGTATGCAGCGAAACGCTGGACAGCCTGCTGGGCGGCAAGCCCGACCCGGAAAAGATCCAGCAGATCCGTGAGCTGCTGCTCAAGCGCGAGGGCATTCTGGGTCTGCACGATCTGGTGCTGCACGACTACGGCCCTGGGCGCTGCGTCGCATCGGTGCATGCTGAGGTAAGTGCCGACGGCAATATCCTCGACATTCACGAAATGATCGATGACGCCGAACGCGAGATCGGCCACAAGCTGCACATGCCCATCTGCATCCACATGGACCCCATCGTCACCACGGACGAATCCACCAACCGCCTGCGCCAGCAGATGACAGATTTCCTGATCGGCATCGACCCGGCGCTGTCGCTGCACGATTTCCGCGTGGTGCCGGGGCAGGAACACACGAATGTGATCTTCGACTGTGTGCTGCCGGCCGGCTTCCGTGACCCCGACATGCTGCTGCGCACGCTTACCGCCTATGCGCATTCGCTGGATGAGCGCTATCAGCTGGTGGTGCAGTTCGACACCGATTACACCTGATGTTTCCACAGGCATGAAACAGCCCCTCCTTTGCGTTATAGTGTTATGACCACGCAAAGGAGGGGTTTTGTGTTTTTCAAAAGAACGACGGCAGTGGTACTTGCCCTGCTGCTTTTGTTTTCTGCCGCATCGGCCCAGCCGTATGAGGGGCTGCGCGTGCTGCTCATCGGCGTGGATGCGCGTTCCGCCGATCAGCCCGGGCGCAGCGACGCCATGATGCTTGCGCAGATCAGCCCAAGCGGAGAGGTGCGGCTGGCGTCATTTCTGCGCGACCTGTACGTTTCCATTCCCGGGCATGGAAAAAACCGGCTGAACGCCGCCTATTTCTACGGCGGCGAGGACTTGCTGAAGCAAACGTTCGAAAAAAACTTCGGCATTACGGTCGACCGCACGGTGACGGTGGATTTCTCTGTGCTTTCGGATCTGGTGGATGAACTGGGCGGCGTGCAGGTCGACATCACGCAGGCCGAACTCGCCTATCTGAACCAGCTGCTGAAGGATCATGGCCGTGAGACTATGGCAGATGCCGGGCTGCAGCGGCTGGACGGGTTTCAGGCGCTGTGCTACAGCCGTCTGCGCAAGCTGGATGGCGATTTCCAGCGCACCTCGCGCCAGCATACGCTGATCGCCGCCATGCTTCAGCAGATGGCGCAGCTGGACCGCTGGACGCTTTTGAAGCTAGCGGTCAAAAACATCAGCCGTGTGCAGACGGATCTGTCTCTGGGTGACCTTACGCAGCTTGCTCCGCTCATTGCAAAGCTGGACGAAGCTGTCATCCGTACGGCGCATGTTCCCTTTGAAGGCGCTTTTTCAGAAGAAACGGTCAATGGCATGATGGTACTTTCCCCCGACCTGAAGCGCTGCCGCGCGCGGCTGGAGGCATTCCTCACAGAAGAATAAATACAAGGGAGGCTGACAGGCCTCCCTTTGGTGTTCGTGCATGTCATACTATGGACTTTTTGCAAGAAAAATGGTATATTGATTGATGTTTGACCATTTACGCCAAAAGGCTGGAAGGTAGTGTGACCATGTTTCAGAATTTCAAGCGGCTGGCTGCGTGCCTGTGCGTTCTTTTGACCCTGAGCAGCTGCGCCTGCGCCGGTGAGATCGTTCCCCTGCCGGTGGATGATTCCCCCGCGCAGCCTGTGAATGAAAGCTATTATATCGACGGCACGCATTACGAAGATCCCAGCCTGAGCATCTCCATTGAGACCTATCCCTGGGAGCAGACGGTGTGCTATGTGGCCCGCATCCGCATTGCTGACCCGAGCCAGCTTCGCAGCGCTTCCGCCTACGGCTTCAACCGCAAGCAGGTGGCGTCCGTCAAGGATATGGCCAACCGCATGAACGCGGTGCTGGCCATCAATGGCGACTACTGCTATTACCAGTTGTCCACCGTGGGTTCCTATCTGGTGCGTCAGGGCCGGGTGTATGCCGAACGCATGGCTGATGGCCGCGACATGCTGCTCATCGACGCCAACGGCGACTTTACCATCGTGCAGGACTGCAGCCATGAAAAGCTGGCGCAGTACAGCGATCTGTCGCTCATCAACACCTTCAGCTTCGGCCCCGGTTTGATCGTTAATGGTCAGCCGCTTGCAGAAAACTACCGCGCATCGTTCAACGGCTCGCTGGAACGCCACCAGCGCGCTGCCATCGCGCAGGTCAAGAAGGGCGAGCTGGAATACATCTGCGCCGTCAGCGAAGGTGACCGCGAGTCCAAGGACGGCGGTCTTACCCTGCACGAGTGGGCGGCTTTCCTGAACACCCTGAACGTGGAAAACGCCTACAACCTCGACGGCGGCAACTCCACGGCCATCATCTTCCACAATGAGAAGATCAACGCAGTCCAGAACCGTCACCATCGCAAGCTCAGCGATATCATCTATTTTGCCAGCGCCTATCAGGAGTGATTGAATGACAACCTTCCCCTACATGGCAGCCGCAGTGCTCGCCGCGCTTGTCACGACTGTACTGCTGATTCTGTCCGCCATTCGCAGCCGTCTGGGCTGGAAGAGTGGCGTATGGATGAGTCTTTTGTCGCTGGTGTTTTGCATTGCCGGTGCAAGGCTTTATTACATCCTGACCTGCGACCTGATGGGTGCAGGCTTCTTCGGCCCGCTCTTCCCTGTGGATCCTTATTCCTACGCCTTCAGCGGCGGTATTCTTGGTTTCATTGCAGCTGCCGCGCTGACTGCCCGGCTGACAAACCAGCCTTTTGCCTGCATTGCTGACGCGTTTGTGCCCGCCGGTCTTTTCGGCGCTGCGCTGCTGCGCCTTGCCGAGGCGTTTTCCGACTTTGGCTGGGGCGACATGCTGGACGCCGCATGGCTGCAGCGTTATCCCTTTGCCATTCAGAACATGTACGGCGAATGGTGCGCCGCCGTGTTCAACCTGGAGGCGCTCTGTGCACTGGCCGTGCTGGTTTATGTACTGATCCGCAAGCTGCCAGGACATCGTCTTTCCATTGCGCTCCTCTGGTGGGCTGCCTCGCAGATCTTCTGCGAAAGCCTGCGCGTGGAGTCCATCCAGTGGGGCTTTGTGCGCATGCAGCAGCTGACCAGCGCCCTCATCATCGCTGCCGTCATGCTGGTTGCCCTGTGCCGTCGCCATGCGCTGCGCAAAAGCCTTGTGCACTGGCTTATCTTTGCCGCATGCGTCGGCGTAGTCATCTTCGTGGAATATGCCATTGACAAAATGCCCTGGGCAACATGGATCGATTACGTGGCCATGGCTGCCGCTGTGATCTGCATGGGCTTCAACGCCCAGAAGACGGTGCTTTTCTCCGATGAGGCTGCCGCATGAAAAAAGCACTGCTGTTGTTTCTTTTGTGTCTGCTTCTGACCGGCGCTGCCTGTGCCGAAAACGTGGAAGCCTTCGGCCTGAGCATTGATACAAACGCCACCGTCCTGGACTTTGACGCCGCAGGCGTGCAGGTGGATGACGCACAGGTACTTTCCGCGCTTGTCGAACAGCTGCCGCAATTGCAGGAAGTGCGGATGTTCGAAAGCAAGCTTCCCCGCAAGGACATGGAGTGGCTGTTTGACACCTATCCGAATGTGTTTTTCGGGTGGACGCTGCGCTTTGATATTCATACCGTGCGAACCGACGCCACAGCATTTTCCACGCTGCACCGCAGCCAGATCACCAACAAGCGTGACGATTACCACACCACGAACGAGCTGAGCCAGCTGCGCATGTGCACGCGTCTCAAGGCGCTGGACCTGGGTCACAACAAGCTGACTGATCTCAGCTTCCTCAGCGGTCTTACCGAACTGCGCGTGCTGATCATCAGCCCCAATTACGGCATCACCGATCTGACGCCGCTTTCGGCACTGACCAATCTGGAATATTTGGAAGCCTTCAGCACCAACGTCACAGATGTGTCGCCGCTTTCATCACTGGCAAACCTTCGCGATCTGAACCTGTCCTGCAGCGACCAGCTGCGCGATATCTCTCCGCTGTACGATCTGCCTGCGCTGGAACGCTTCTGGTGCGGCCGCAGCAAAATCCCTGATGAACAGGTGCAAGCCGTGCGTGAGCTTCATCCCGACTGTCATGTGGATGATGAAAGCCTGCCCACCCGCGGCGGCTGGCGCGAACATCCTCATTATGACGTGATCTACGCCATGTTCCGTGCGGGCGAATACACGCCTTTTGAACCGTACATATATTAAACAAGCCACGCCATTTCATCCGGCGTGGCTTGTTTTTGCAGACGATTATTTTTCCTTCACAAACAGCATCGTGGTTCCTTTGGGTACTGTATACTTCAGCACACCATCCCTGCATTCATAAGTCTGGTCATGGAACATTTCGCGGTAGATGCCGTCTTCCTTCATGTGCAGCTCGCAGTCTTCACGCAGCGTGGTATAGGCGCCCACAAACTGGGAGCAGATGGACGTGCCTCCGCCGTTTTCATCCCAGATATGCACGCCTGCTTCTTTGGCGATATCGCGCCAAAGCTGCCACGGGCTTTGCGGAATGCAGGTGTAAACGTATTCTCCCTTGCGCGCGCAGCTGACGGCGCCGTCTTCGAAATATGCCAGCGGTTCGGCGGATTCGTCCTCCACCTGAAGCAGGGGCTGAACTTCCTTTGAAAAACGATAGTGCGCATCCTGATAAACCGATGCAGATTCACTGCTTTCCCTGAGCGCGATGTGCATGCCGCACATTTCGGAAAGATGTTCAGCGCTGAAGTCCTTCCCGTTCCACATGGCGGATGCATGGGCAAACACCTTGGTTTTCCCCTGAAGGTGATCCTTGATCCAGCTGCGCATCTCATCCGTGAGCAGATAGGCATTCAGGAACACAAACATCTTGTAGCGGCTGACATCCAGTTTGGGCAGATCGCTCAGGTTGTACAGCTCAAACGGAGCGCCGCAGCGCAGCAGTTCATCGGTGGCATTCATGCTCAGCTCATGGGCAAGGCGCGTGTGCTGACGCACGCACATCAGCGAGATCGGGTCGATGAAAACGGCGATCTCCGCATTGGACTCGCGTTCGCCCTGCGCCATTTTATGGAAGAGCTCCGTTTCCAGTTTCAGTTCTTCTGCATATTCCGGGGCGCTGTAGTAGCCGCCGAAGAAGTCAAACCACCAGAAAGCCGCCTGCTTTTGCATCACGTTGCAAAGCTCGCGGCGGAAAACCTCGCGCCACTCTTCAAAGCTGTTATAGCAATCCTTCAGAATGGTGCCGTTTTCCAGCGGGAACCGCGCCAGATCGGTGCGGTGGTCATTCTCGTGCAGGTACAGTTTGCCGTTAAGGCGGATGGAGTCAACCGTGTACTGATAGGAACTCACGCCGCTGAGAAAACGGTTTTCATGATAGGCTGCGGGCGAGTAAAGCATGTCAATATCAGGCGAACGCCACACCTGCTCGTAGCCGTTGGTGTTCCAGTAGACCAGTGGACCCGAGGTGATCGCGTACCCATAGAACAGGCCAAACAGTTTCTGATGCTGAAGCACCTTCTGAGCCTCAGCTGCAAAGTAGCAGATCAGGTTGCTGATTTGATTTGTAGCAAGCTCCAGATAGCGGTATTCATCGCTGTCGGGCTTGCGCAGATCGCAGCCGGTGTCCAGCGATGCGACTGTAGGCACCTTGGCATCAGGCTTTCCGATTGCATCGCGCCACAGTTTGGTCAGGCGCGTGTTTTCGCGGTCAAAGTTTTTGTCGATGAGCGAATCGTCGAACCACTCGTTGGACAGGCCAGCAGCGATGCTGTAGCCCCAGATGCGGTCACCGTATTTTTCCTCCGCATAGGTGATAAACGCTTTCAGATAATCGGCGGCAGAGCGTTTCCAGTCCTCATTGAGCGCCAGTTCACTGATGTGATGGTAGCTGTCGGTATCCTCATCGGGATGCTGCTGGGCAAACCACGGGCATACGTCCAGCTGAAGCATCACATTGAAATAGGCATTGGGCGCATAGCGGCGGAACATGGCAAACTGATTGTCAAACGCCGTAAAGTCATACACACCGTCGCCCATCCATACACCGCCGTACATGGAATACGGCACCTGCAAAGTACACGGCAGGCCGGAAACAAGGATCTGCATCAGTTCGATGCCTGCGCGCGAAGCCAGCAGCACATTGTCCGGGCGGGGCCGGAAAGAACGAAAAGCAGCCGGATCAAAACGTTCGCCATTAATATCGATAAACGGAATGCCTTTGTCATAGATGATTTTAACCATATGAAAGCCTCCTGCACCGGTATTCGGATTGCTGTCTGTATTATACCACCATCGGCCGCAAAAAGAAAAGCTGCCTTCTGCTGTTTTGCACATACAGCAGAAGGCTTTTTGCTTACTCTTCTTCACTCAGGGCAGCTTCTTCGCCAGCTTCAATGCGCTGCTGATACAGCTCGCTCAGACTGGCCCACTGGTCATCTTCGTGCGGTTCCAGACCGCATTCCTCCAAAAGATAGTTGCCCAGATAATCCATCACCTTGACTGTGCCCCAATGGTTGGTGTGCTCAGCATCGTTGTTGTCGTCCTCGTACCAGTAATCAAGGCCGTCATAGTAAACTTCGCTTTCGTTGAAGTCGATAAAGTCCACCCCGTACTGGTCTGCAAACTCGCGAATGGCATTATGTTTTTCAAGCAAGTGCGCTGTTGTGGGCGTCTTGACGATCACAAACTGAATGCCCTCTTCCTGACACAGTTCCGCCATGCGGGCAAGGTACTGCTGCATAACGGGCTGCATTTCAAGTTTATCATCATACAGCCGTTCAAAAGGCTCATATGGCATGCCCTTTACATGCGTTTCAAACCCCGGGCTGTACCCCATCAGGCCGCGTTCATCCTTTTTGGAAAGTTCTTCCGCATTGATGTATTTCCAGCGGTCGTGATACTGGATGATTGGAAAGTAGTATTCAAACGCATGATAGGATTCGTCCAGCTCGCAAATCTCGCGAATGGCATTGATCTTGACAGGCGACCATCTCATGGGATCCAGCGCCTGACGCACTCTGGTTTCGGAAGTATTCAGCGGCTTGTAATAGTAGTCAAAATAGTTGAACAAAAAGAAGGCTTCCAGCATCACAACTTTCGGACGTTGGGTATGCAAAGCCTCCTGCAGCCAGAAGTAGCTGATTGGAGGGCTTTGTTCCGCACTGCTGAGATTATAGCCTGTTATACCGTAATTGTTGTACAGTTCCATAGGGCTGAACGCAGCCACGCCGATGCTGGATCCAAAAAACAGCACGTCGACTGTATTGGGTTTCAGCTCATAGAATTCACGAAACGTAACAGTGTTTGGAAACGGCGCCAAAGCACTGTCCTGCGGCTGCATGGCAAAGCCCAGCCACACGATACTGCTCAGCAGTGCAAGCAGAAACATTGCACGCCGTGCAAACGGAAAGATCCATTTTTTCATCCATGGTCTCCATGTTCAGGTTATAGCGCTCTTTCAGGGAGCATCATATTATAACATATTTCTTTTGTTCGTTTCAATCGAATGCATTGCATCCGCGTATTTTATATGAATATCATTCACTTTTTCAGCGCTCCTTTGCAAAATGCTCATCAACAAAGCAAATCTCCGTCCCATGTTTTCGCACAGGACGGAGATTTCGTTTATTTCGGCCACGTCAGCATCGGACGAAGCTCCATTACCTTGGACAGGTTGCCGGTGATTTTCAGCTGACCCATCAGATACAGCTGGTCAAAGCCATACTTGCCCTTGGCCATGCCCATCAGGTAGTCGAAGTTTGCTGTGACGGCAGCATCGGCATCCGGCATAGCATACGGATATACATGCAGCTGCTCGTTATCAAACTCCATGCTGATGATGCCATGTGTACGGCCCACCATCGTGATCTGCAGCGTGCGATGATAATGCGGCAGAACGTCATTCTTGTGCAGGCGACGGTTTTCAGCGTCCACAGCAAGATAGGCGTCCGCCAGCATCTGATAGGCGTCCTCAAACGAAAGCGTCTGACCGTGACGTTCGTCAGAGATTTCCGCATACATGCGGTTGTATCGCTGTGCACTGCGTTCCCAGGAAAAATCCTTCAGCATGCAGCGATGGCGCAGCTTTTGGAAAGTATCCGGGCTGCAGAAGTACACCTTCAGTGCCTGACGGATGGCCAGCAGCAGTTCATAGCTGTGATAGGGCGAGAACGAGAAACCGTCGCCCACGCCGTCAAACTCACGATAAGGACGCACCGAGTCCTTTAATCCGCCGGTTTCATGCACGATGGGCACCGTGCCGTAACGCATGGCCATCATCTGCGACAGGCCGCAGGGCTCAAATCGTGAGGGCATCAGGTAGAAGTCAGAGCCCGCAAAAACATGGCTGGCCCGGTAATCGTTGTAATCGCTGGAAAAACCAAACTGATCCGGCCAGCGGCGGCGGCACTCCTCAAAATAAGCCTCATACTGCGCATCGCCCTGACCATATACGATCATCTGCACGCCCATATCCATCAGAAGCGGCAGGATTTCCTTGATCAGTTCAATACCCTTCTGCTCCACCAGACGGGCGACAACGGACAACAGCGGCCACTTGGGCTCCTCCAGCAGGCCAAATTCACGCTGGATATACTGCTTGCACTTTGCCTTTCCGGCCATGTCCACCACAGAGAAGGCATACGGCAGGCGCTTGTCCTTCATGGGATCGTACAGATCCATATCGATGCCGTTGAGAATGCCGCGCATTCTGCGGCCGATGATATCTGCCACACCCTGCAATCCCGCGCCAAATTCCGGCCGGTGCAGCTCGCGCGCATACGTTGCCGACACAGTGGACACAGCGTCAGCCATCAGCATGGCGCCCTTCATCAGGTTGATATCATGGCGGCCCTCAAACTCATAACCCAGTCCACCGTCGTACCATCCCCAGGGCAGATCGAAGGTATCTGCCAGTTCATTTGCACCAAACTGGCCCTGATAGGCAATGTTATGGATGGTAAAGACCGTCTTGATGCGGTGCAGCTCTTCGTGCGCCATCTGGTCGTTCTTGAGATAGATAACTGCCAGCGCGGTCTCCCAGTCGTTGCAGTGCAGGATCTCCGGCACAAAGTCCAGGGAGTTGAGCAGCGCGATCACAGCGCGGCAGAACCACGCAAAGCGAAGCTTGTCGTCATCGTATCCGTACAGACGCGGACGCAGGAAAAACGACTCGTTATCGACAAACCACACGGTAACGCCATTCATATCGCCGCGCCACAGGCCGCAGTAATACTCGTTGCCGCCAAGGCGCACCGTGGTTTCAAGCACCCGGGTCAGTTGCTGGCCAAAGTGCTCCTTCACGCACTGATACATGGGCGTGATCACAGCCACTTCATCGCCTGCATCACACAGGGCAGGCGGAAGAGAACCGGCAACATCCGCCAGTCCGCCGGACTTGGAAAACGGCGCGCATTCGCTGGTGACAAACAGAATTTTCATAATTTATACAGCTCCTTGCTTTTGCACGATCTGCGAAATGCTGTTCCTGTTATTATTTCGGCATGCACCGGCTTTTTCCCTTTCCAAAAGCATGGATATCAAAAAACGGCCTCCTGAAAAGAAGGCCGTTTGGTTTTGATTAACCCTTCTGTTTTTTGCGCTTGTTCAGGATGAACAGCAGCAGCAATCCCAGCCCGCATCCGCCGGTTACACCCAGCGCGATGTAGAGCGGGTCGCCAGTCTTGGCGATTGTGTCAGGAATGCTGTCCAGTTCGAAGGGAATGCCCATATCCAGGCATGCAGGCATGTCGAACACGGTAATCGTGATGCGTACAGGTTCGCCGTAGGCGTTGCGCTCGCGCACATCCACCTTGCCGCTGATGGTTACGGTTTCTTCCCTGCCGGCGATTTCAAGGGTGATCGCACAGCTGAAGCTGCCGTCCTTTCCGGGCTTGAGATAGGTGGCGCCTGTGTTGAGCAGATACTGGCCGTCAACGCTGCCCACCGGACCGATCTGCAGATGATCCAGATCGGCGATGAAGCCTTCCTGCGCGTCGCCGTAAACCGTTTGCTTCACATAGCGTCCGTCATACTTTGCACTGTACTTGCCGTCCTTAACAGCAACGGAGCCGAAGCGGTTGCGGTACGTGGTATTTTCCACCGCGATGGTGGGCAGGAACTGCACCTCCACGCGCGTCTTGTACGGCATGCCGCTGGGGTCTTTGGCAAGGGTCAGCCTGCGGGTACCGTCTTCAAGCACCTGCAGCGCGGCATCGGGATACACAGCCCGCAGTGCGGACAGATCGCTGATATCTGCCACCGTGATGGTCTGGAAAGTTTCAGCGCCATGGTCCTGATAACGCACGGTGAAACCGGCGTCATGCATCCATTCGCCTTCGTTCTTCCAGGACACATACAGCTTGCTTGCAATGTAGGGATCGATATCGCGAATCGTCGCTCCGTTTTCCGCCACGCCCACGAAGCCGCCTGCATTGGTCAGGCCTGGGTTTGCCGCGTTGGCCGTTACGTTGTCGATCTCCAGCAGGCAGGACAGTTCGTTGAGAATATCCTCAGCCACAAGCATATCCTGCTGCGTGCCGGGAGCAGTGGGCACGGTGTCCACCTCGGTGCGGTAACCGCTGACGTACTCCTCCTTCACGGTGTAAACCGCCTCGGTCAGAGCAGGCACGCCGTCCTTCACCTCAGGCACGTATTTGGGCAGCTGACCGGTCACATAGTTCCAGACATTGCTGTCGGCTGCATCTACCTCAAAGGTGATCTGCGGCTGCGGCACAAGCGGTTTGCCGTTGGCCAGAATGATCAGCTTGATCTGTTCAGGACGTACGCCGTACTGGTTATCCCAGTCGCTCCACAGCTTGCGGCCGCTCAGGATGAGCGAATCAAGCGTGTTGGTCAGGGTGGATTGACCGGTCTGGGCTGCTTTGTAGCCATTGGGAACCTCATGTTCCACAGCACGGTACAGCAGCTTTTTGCCGTCTGCATCCACTTCGGGCAGGTCTTCAAAGGTGCCGCTCCACTGGTTGGCTTCGTCAAGCGTGAGGGTGAGCACCTTGCCGGAAGAATCCTTCACGTCCTGCCAGGCCGTCGGGTTATCCTCCGCCGTGCTTTGCAGCGTGACGATCAGTTCCGCCGGGCGGATGCCGTAGCGGTTGTCCTCGTCCACCCAAACTTTTGTTACGGGATGAGTGGTGAGCTTCAGCGTGTTGTCGACCGTGACAACGTTGTTTTCGAGCACATAGGAATCCTCATAGCCGTTGGCCATATCCTTTTCAACAACACGGTAGGAAACCGGTTTGGCGGTGCCGCCTTCCAGGATATGCGTCGGCAGGTTGAGCCAGCTGAAGCCGTATGTGCTGCCGGCGGGAACCACTGTGCCGTTGTACTGATCAACCCTGAGTGTCTGCGCCGTCCTGTCGGCTGCAACGCCTACCGCTGCGCCTGCGGGCTGCCAGCTGGTGTCGTTATCCGGCGTAAGGGTATACTGCAGTTCCAGCGTTACCTCTGCAGGACGGTAGCCGGTCCAGTCGTGCTGCACGTCGGTGATGTTGTCATCAGTCCACTTTTTGATTGCATGGCGTTCCAGCGTAGTCACGGTGTTGGCAAGCGTCAGCACCGGAACCTCAGCGTCAGCGTCCATGTTGCCGGCATAGCCATCCGCAGGCAGCTTGTTGGAGATGCCGCTGCTTTCGTAGCCGTCAGGAATGATCTCCTTTACGAAATAGGTGTATTCCCTGCCGGATACGTCATACGCAGGCAGGCCGGAAACGCTGATGGTCCACACGTCGTCGGCCGCTTCAGCTTCCGGCTTGACCCAGGTAAGGGCAACGCCGTTCACCTTTTCAGCAGCATTCTCATCGATGGTATAACGCCACAGTTCCACCTGCAAGTCAGCCGGACGGATGAGACTGAAGAGCTCGCCATCCTTCCAGTTTTTCTCAATGGTGAGCCGGAAGGGTTTGAGGGTGTTGGTCAGCAGCACTTCAGCCGTATTTGCGACGGCGAGTTCGTGTTCGTTCTGTGCACCGCCGGTCGCGCCGGATGTGCCGGACACAAGCGCCTGCGTGGGCGTGTAGCGGTCGGCTTCGGCTTCGTCAGCGTACACCTCGCGCACATAGTACATATACTGGCTGCGCGTCCCGCTTACAAGCTCGCCTGTTTCGGTTCCAAGGCCGGTATGCGTGGGAAGATTGTCCCAGGTATACAGTGTGTCAGGCTGCGCGTTGGTCTGCGTGGCCACCAGTTCGTCTGAATCATCCTCGCCGTCGATCCTGCGCCAGAGTTGCAGATCGATCACAGGCAAATCGTCTTCGTCAGCCGTATCGCCCACCCATGTTTTCTGAGCAGTGATGCTGATGGGCAGGAACGTGTTGGTGATCTCATGCGTATCACCATTGAGCGTACTGAACAGATCTGCCGTTTTGACGTAGCCGTCGGGGATATGCGCCTGCTTTTCGACAACACGATACACGATCTTCGTGCCGTTTTTATCACAGACAGGCAGCTTTTCAAAGGTCACTTCGTAGGCAGGGGCAGCAGCCGTCTTCACAACGACGGAACCGTTTTTGCTGAGTACGTCAGCAAACTGATCATCCGTCTGGCCTTCCAGTTTCGACTGCAGAGTGAGCGTCACCTTTTCAGGGCGCTGCTCCGATTCGTTTGCGTTGTTTTCAGGCCACAGTTTCTTCGCCTTTACATCGGTGGTCTTGAGGGTGTTCTTCAGCGTAACGGTGCCCTTGATCTGGTTCTCGCCGCCGACCAGACCACTCGAGTCTGCATCAATTTCACTCTGGCTGCCATCAAGCGTGTAGCCGGGCATTTCATCTTCGGTGAGGAAATAGGTGTATTCATTGCCCGCCGCGTCGTAGGCGTCCAGGCCCTCCTCGTAGCTGGACTGCCACATAGTTCCACCCGGATCGGCAGAGGTACCGGTCTCAGTGCTGGTTTTCACCAGTTTGATCTGCTCGCTGAAGCTGGGGTCAACCGTTTCATTGACTCTGCGCTGCAGCGTAATGGTCAGTTCTTCAGGACGGTCGTAGGCGTAATCTCCCAGCGTGCTGTGATCCCACTGCTTGACAATCACCAGGCGGATGGGCTGCAGCTTGTTGGTCATGATAACGTCCGCGCTTTCGAGCATGAACAGTTCGCTGGAACCGGTTACGCTTTCGTCCGTCGTCTGAGTGGTGTAGTAACGGCTGGAGTCAAATGAACTGTCTGTGAAAACCTCCTTGATATAATACACAAACTGGTCGCGCCTGCCGCTGACAACGCCGTTGGTTTCGCTGCCGGTGCCGCCATAGCGGGGCAGGTGGCTCCACGTATACTTCTTTCCAGCCTCAATGTTTTCAAACGTTCCCACATGCTGGTGCGCGGCCTCGGGTTTCTCATTCACCTTGCGCCACAGTTCAAGATTGATGTTCGGGCGAATCTCTTCGTTGTCGCCCTCCCACTTCTTGATCACAGAGATCGCGATCTCATCCAGCTCGTTGGTAATGACAAGCTTTCCGCTTTGCTCAGCAGCAACACCACTGTTGAGCACCTTATAGCCATCAGGCACATTGGCGCTGTGTTCAATGATGCGGTAGATGACCTGCTGGCCCTTGCTGTACTGCGGCAGGCCCGCGAAGCTCACGGTGTAGTCAGCAGGTTCCGCATTGGCTGTGACCGTGGTGGAGGCATTGGCCCTCTTCACATCGGTGAACGTGGTTCCTCCATCCACACTCTGCTGCAGCGTCAGCGTGACCTTTGCAGGACGGGTCGCGCTTTCCAGTTCGGCATTGCCCGCACTCCAAACCTTCACAGCACTGATCTGTGTGGAGGTCAGCGTGTTACGCAGTTCCAGTTCAGGCACGGTATTGCCGCCAATCACACTTTCGTCCGCCGTGATCTCATTGGAGGTCAGGCTGCCGGAATAGCCGTTCACGGCCTCCTCGGTGGCATAGTAGGTGTAGGCATTGCCGTTCGCATCGTATGCGGGAAGATCCCTTACCTCAACGGACCAGGTGGTCAGGTCGGTCACAGTGGTGCCGTCCTGCTGACCCTCATCGTTGGCCGTAAGGTTCTGGGGGGTAAGTGTGATGGCCTTTGTGTACTGCTCGTCAACAGCATTGCCCACCTTGCGATGCAGCGTAAGCTCAATGCTTTGCGGCCTCACATACTGGTAATCACCCAGCGCGCTGTGATCCCATTCCTTGGTCAGAGCCAGCTTGAAGGTACGCAGCGTGTTGGTAACAGTTACAGCGTTCGTGCTGCCGGTAGCTGCAGCATTGCCGTCGATGCCGGTGGTGGAGTAGTTCACCTTGTAGGTGGGCGTAGTGCCGTTGTTTTCAACCACATTGTCATCAACCACCTCGACCCAGCGGTAGGTATAGGCATTGCCGTCAGGATCGTAGCAGGGCAGATCGTCCGGATGGTCATACTTCCACTGGTTCGCATCGGACAGTACAGCAGACACAGCGGGCACGTCTGTCCAGCCCGTATCGGTGCTGATCTTGCGCTGCAGCTTCACGTTCACGCTTGCAGGACGCACGCTGGTGTCGCTATTGGGCTCCACCCAGTTCTTCTGCACGGTGGTTTTGAGGGTACGCAGCGTGTTGGTGATGCTGCCGCCCTCCGCCACACGATCGGTGGTGGACTGGGTGTAGTTGGTGTCAACAGCGCTACTGAGCACCTCCTTGAAAGTATACACATACTTTTCGCCCGTGGAGGTATACTGCGGCAGATACAGTTCGCTGGCCGTAAAGGTACAGGTCCAGGTGTTGTCGCCGTTATCCTGCCATGTGATGGAAGCGCCGGTGCCTTCCGTGCCCACCAGCGTGTTGAGCAGTACGGGCTCTTCCGTGCTGCCCTCCACGCCGCGGTAGAACAGATAGGCAATGCTCTTAGGCTCGACAGAGCTGGTCGTCGTGGCGGTGCCGATCAGCGGACGATAGGCCTGCAGGTGTGTGGCCGTGTCGCCTGCCCATGCCTTGGTGGCAGTCAAAGACTGATAGCCTTCGTTGTACTCGTTTTCGACGGCGACGGTCTTTCCATAAGGCGTCTGCTGGCTTTGATGCGCAGCATAGGCTGCGTCACGATCGCTGCTGTACACCAGATAACTACCGTCATCAGAGGGTTTGACGGGCGTTCCATCCGCATACACCGTGTAACTGCTGGCAATATCATCACCGCCGTCGATGGTTTCGGTGATGGTATAGGTATACAGCCGTCCGTCAGGCGCAAAGTACGGGAAGTTCGTTGCAGTGCTGCCCTGCGGCCAACTCACGTTCTGATGGGTCACATTGGTCCATACAGTGCCGGAGGGGCTGATGGCCGGGTGTTCGTCCGTGTTGATGTCACTTTCATCAATGACCTTGGTCCAGGTGCTCAGTGCTTCTGTGCCGCCCTTGTAGGTCTGCGTGAGGGTGAAGGTGACCTTGGGCCGTTTGATCTGACCGACGATATCGCCCAGCAAGTGGCCCCAGTCCCAGTCCTTGTCGATGGTGAACTGCGCCTCATAGCCGCCCGTCAGGGTGTTTTTGATGTTGCGGTTCGTGCCCTCGTCAGCGTAACTGAACGAGTAGTAGGTGAAGAACTCGTCTGTGTTGAAGTCGACTTCCTGACCTTCCGGCGGGATGACCTCTTCAACGACCCTGTACTCGTACTCCCGGCCATACACGTCATAGCGTTCCAGCTTTTTGGTACCCGTGGTCGTTTCCGCCGTCGGGGTATCGGGCGTATACTTTTCAAACAGGTACTGCAGATCCGGCGCGATGAGCGAATCAAACGTTACGGTTTCAAATTCTTCGCTGGTATTGATACCCCTGCGCTGAAGGATGATCTTCAAATCAGGCAGATCGCTCATGCTGAAGCCGCTGGGAATGCGCTCCCACACCTTGTGTCCGGCAAAGGTGATGGTATCAGCAAGGGTGTTGATGATGGTGCCGCTGGTCATTTCGCTCACATCGGCCAGCGCATAGGATTCCCCGGTGGCCATTTCCTGGAAGGCTTCCTTCGCATCAGAAGCCGTCTGCTTGGGATACTCCGTGCCATTGTAATAGCTGGTGTTGTACAGCGTGCCTCTCTGGGCAATTTCCTCTTCCACAAAGTAGATATACTTGTAACCGTACTCATTGTACAGCGGGAAGCTGCCAAAGTCGCAGTGCCAGTGCCAGCGGTTGTCCGCTTTATCGGTACTCCAGCCCAGTTCTGCAACATACTGACGATCAGGCTCATCCGGCACGCCGTCGTTATCCCTATCAAGAGAACGATACAGTTTCAGGATGATATCAGGACGTTTGACGTTGCCGGGATCGCGCCATAC
This sequence comes from Clostridia bacterium, assembly GCA_017473345.1. Lineage (GTDB taxonomy): Bacteria > Bacillota > Clostridia > Christensenellales > Aristaeellaceae > Limiplasma. The sequence continues at coordinate 35,733 of JAFULL010000047.1, forward strand.
CTTGTTGACAAACAGGTTTTTGCTGGATGCCAGCAGGTTGGTAAAGTTGCGGCTGATCGTGTCATTGGTGTGCTGTTCGCCCACCGTGTGTTCCTGAGTGCCTGCAGAACGGACAATGGGGAAATGCACATCCTCACCGTTAAGTTTAAGGGTAAGGCCCGTAGTGACGTCCTGACCGTTGTAGAGGATCTTGCTTTCCTCAACGGTATAGTTGATCAAACATCCCTGATCGTCATACTTGCGCAGCGGACCGGTGGAGCCGTCGCCCTGCGTATCTACATCCCCTGTATACGGCACATGGATGGAAACGCTGTCTGCCGTTACAGGTTTGTCAATGGTATTGCCTTCCGCATCGACGGTGGTGTAGAAGTAGCTGGTATAGTTGCTGGCATCGATCTTCACGCCGTTGGCGTAAACGTCGAACACCGCTTCCAGTCCCGTCAGGTTGGGGACCTTCATCATCAAATCGCCCAGGTACCAGTTCTTGGTTACCTTGACCGTCACATCGCCCACACGGGTGTTGATGATGCGGGTCAGGCTGTCTGCGCCGCTGACACGGCCGGTAAGGCCCGTCACATAGCCAACAGTATAGTAATGCTCATCGGTTTGAATGATACCAGACTGATTAGGTGTAAATCGATCGATGGAAAGCTCTTTAATGTGATAGTTTTTCCTCTCTCCCTTGCCCGGATCATCATCCAGTTCATCCGAACTGACATAATGCCTGATCAGGCCCCACCACTGGGTATCCTCATCGATGACGTAGATGTCGGTGCTGCCAGTTTCAGGCGTGAGCGAGAAGGTGCTGATGGCATAGGGATTCATGCCCAGCGTGGCAACAACCTCGGGTTCCTGTGTCGCAGGCTTTGTATAGATCAGCTGCAGGCGCACGGATCCACGGTGTTCTGCATCGCCGTCGTCATTCCATACCTTTTCCACTTCGAAGGGAATCTCAATACCGCCGTTTCCGGTATGCACATTGAGCAGCGTAGCCGTCTTGGGTGCGTCGACCGGATCGTCGTAGGTAAGGTCCTTGAAGGTATAGTTCAGCGACTTTTCGTCAGCTGCAGTAACGCTGCAGCTGATCTCTTTGATGTAATAGGTATACAGATAGCCCTCGCTGTCGTAGAGCGGCAGTTTGGTGAGCAGGTAATCAAAGTCACCGCTGCCCTCAAGCACCAGATTACCGTCGGAGACGGACGCAGTGGCTGTGCCGGACTCATCGCCCAGATAAGTCTGCGTTACCGCAAAGTCTTCTTCAACGGTATTCTTTTCAGGGGCGTCGCTGCGGCGCGTCACATGAATGGTAATGGTGCCGGTCGCACCCTCGGGCAGATCGGCATCCCAGTCCTTGACGATGCGCAGCTGCGTTTCGCCCTTGAGCGTGTTTTTGACCAGCGGCACGCCATCCTGCACATCGTAATCGATGATGAAGGTATGGTCGCCCACGCGGTACTCCTTCTTACCCTCATTGATCTCTTCGGGGGAAGGTACCGCGCCCGGCTCGCTGGACACCATTTTATTGTTGATGGTCAGCGACATGCCGGTTTCGATGAAACGGTATTCGTACATATCGCCCTGTTCATCATACAGCGGCTGATTGGCCTCGGTGAAGGTCAGGGTCATCTTTTCGGAGGTAAAGCCGCCATACACACCGCCGTTTTCACCAAGATCCACCTTGACCCATTCATCTTCAGAACCGGCCAGCCTGCGCTGCAGTTCAAAGGTAACGGTAGAGTTCATGTCCATGCCCTGAATGGCCGGAGCGACGAATTTCTTGGTCACCTTGGGATTGGCGGGATGCTCCAGCTTGTTGGTCACAACAGCGTTGTTGAATACATACTGCGTGCCGCCTGCCGTATCCTTAACGCCCTCCGGCAGCGTGCCGTTGTTGATGTAGCTCTTGTAATGACCGGTGGGGATCAGGCTTTCGTATGCGTAATAAACATACTCATGTCCGTTTTCATCATAGCGGTCCAGCACAACAGGATTGCCGCTGGCATCCTTCAGCTGCACTTCTTCGCTGTTGATGATATTGCCATTCCCATCCTTGAGCTTCTCGCTGCCGGGGATCACCAGCACCGATACACCGGGCACAGGCGACAACGCCGACACGTCATGACCGCGGTCCACCGCAAAACGGAACAGGCGGAACTCCACCTTGGGACGCTCGGTGTATTCTTCATCCAGCCAGTTCTTGGTGATCTGGAAAGTGGTGGTGCCCTTCAGGGTACTTTCGATCTCGCCGTTGTTGTACACTCTGGAGGTATCGTTGACATAGTTGCCGGGGTTCTTTACCTCGTGTTCATACTCGCCAATGGTCTTGTCCTGACTGACGTAGCCCTCCGCAGGTTTGGCATAATAGGTATAGGGCAGGCCGTCGGCATTAAACGCAGGCAGGCTGCCGCCCACCACCTGGGTGGTGGCATGCGGGCTGTGGTCAGCGTTTTCAACTGTGGAGGTCGTCGTGTCGCCGTCAGACCAGCTCAGGGCGCCGCTGGTGCCGCCGCAGTCATAACCCAGCGTGAAACAGTTATCCATCGTATCCGGGCCGAGCTGCGGACGCGCCGCCGTACCGGAGTGGTCGTTCCATTCCACGTCAAAGGTAAAGTCTTTCAGCGCGGTAAAGGAGATGCTGGTCGGATTTGTCTGATCGACGTTGAGTTCAAACGCGCGGGCATCCTGCGCTGCAGGCAGCGGGTCGCCGGTGAACATGTAATCCTTGTTGGGGGTAGCCGCATCGTTATGCGGGGCAGCGTTGGCCACACGGTACTGGCGGTCAAGCGGCCACTCGTCAGTGAAGGAGCACACCCAGGCGGACGGGCTGGTGCCGTTGATCTGATAGCTGATGGCTGCATCGTCCGCATCACCGGCGTTGAGGTTCTCCAGCTTCTGCCAGCTGTCGCTTTCCTCATCGTAGTACTCGATCCACCAGTCCAGCTCGGACGACTCAGGACGTGTGCCAAACTGATCCAGGCCATCGTTCCAGTCGATCTCAAACACAACGGTCTGCGGGTCAGGCTTTTGGTAGGTGGTTGCGGGAATGACGTCATCGGGAGTGGGGGCGGTGGTAACAAAAGGCTTTACGGTCAGTTGTCCATCCACAGCGCCTTCAAGACCCTGATATTCCGGCTGATCCTTCAGGATGATCTGATACTCGCGGTCGGCCGATTCGGGCAGCTTGTCGACATATTCAATGATCCAGCTGTTGCCGTCTTCCACAACGCTCGCGCCGGTGATGGTGGTCCACTCGCCGTCGGGATCCTTAAACTGCAGCTCAAACACAGGCTCATCCGTGCCGGGACGGTAGCCGTGCGAGTTATTGTTGTCATCCCAGTTGATCTGGTATTTGACAGTGTTATCAGGAATAGCGGTATAGGTAAAGGATACCGTTTTGTTCTCAGGCGTAAGCACAGCGCTGTGCTCGTGCGGTACAAAGCAGGACACGCCGTCCTCTTCCACGGTCAGTTCGCCCATTTCAACGCTGTAGGAGGGCTGTACACCGTGGAACTGGTAGGTATAAACTTTCTTTGCGTCTTCTTCATCTGGCTGCAGCGTTTCCAGCTTGGAAGCCGCCACTGCGTCCTCAAGGCCGATCAAAGCCTTGATCTTTTCAGCAGTGATCACAGGCACATATTCATTGATGCCTTTGTCGACCGTAACGCTGATCGTATACAGCGGAATTTCCTGTTCATCCGCCGCATAGGCGACCTGATTGCCGGTGCTGTCGGTCAGGCTGACGGGAACAGACTTCACCGCCGGATCAAAGTATTCCACATCGCCGGCGTTGATGGTATATTCACCATCTGCATCAGGCTGGCGCACCACAACGGTGTACTGCCAGTTCTCATCCGGGCCGGTGAGGGTGTAGTCTGCCTCTGCCACAGCCTCGCCATTGCAACTCAGGCTCAGCTCCGGAGCCGTGCGGGGCAGGTCGGTATAGCCCTTGTCGTCCCAGGTGAGCACAAAGGTGAAGGTTTTACTCAGCTCGCTGGTGAGCATGTCGCCGTCATACAGCACAGACTGGCCTTCCGGATAGGTGTGCGTGTACTCGCCCAGATCAGCACTGGTGCTTTGCAGCATATCGGTCGCGACGGCATAGTACTGGTAAGCCTCGTCATTCTCATTGGCTGCGGGCAGGTGCTTCAGGCTGAAGGTGCTGCCATCTGTCTCGACGCCTTCCCAGCCGACGGTTTCGGCCTCGCCGTTTGCCGTTTTGCGGTACAGCGTGAAATACGTACTGATGTTTTCAGCAGTGATCTGAGGACGCGCATCTTCGCTGCCGCTATCGAGCCAGTTGACGGAGAAATCAAAATCCGTCTGCTTCAGGAAGGTGATCTGGTTTTGATCGCCAAGCGTCAGATCAGAACCCTGATATACATAACCGTCAGGCGCAGTGATTGCCTGGGCATCGATGGTGTACACCGCATCCTCAACGGGCCAGTAATCAATAACGGTCCACTTGCCGGCGGCATAGGTTGCCGTCAGGCTGACTTCCGTTTCACCAGCCGTGCGCGTAACGGTGATTTCTGCCGCTTCGGCAGGCACAGCCGCTTCGCCGTCCAGCCACACACCGTCAATGACGAAGGTTTTGGGAGCGGGCGCTGTATAGGTATAGATCAGATCGCGGGTTTCAAGGCTGCCGCTGGCGATGGGAATCACCTTGTATTCTGCATCGGACGGGTCAATATCCATGGCCTCAGCCACAACGGTATAATCCAGTCCTTTGATACCTTTGAACGTAATGACGAACCGTCCGTCCTTCGTGCCGACAGAAAAACTCTTCTGCCTGTTTCCATACAGAATGTCCAGTGCTTTTGCTACGTTCTCGGTGCTTGTTTCTGCCTGCATGTTGCCGTTGCTGTTGAGCACGACACTGAAAGTGATTTCCTCCGCATCCGCCTTGTAAACCACCTCAGTGGAGCCATCTTCAGCAAGGATAACGCTGGGATCGTGAGTAAAGCCATCCACATCCGGCGGGATGACCGCATACTGCGCAGGAGCCTGCGCGTTTTCATGTGTGAGCACATATTGGCCACTCACAACGCTCACTGTGCTGCCGTCCACCGCTGTTTCAAACGAAATCTCGCCAGTGGGGACAGACAGTTCAGGCAGATAGACGCTGTCCGTATCAAAGCGAACGGTAAAGGGAATGGTCACATCCTTCACCAGCGTGGCTTCTACATGTTCACCATTTGTCAGCGTGCCTGCATTGCCGTTGTCAAACAGCCAGGTATAGAAAGAGGCAGCGTCAACGCTGGCAGCATACTCCGCCGTAAGCTCAAAAGAAGTGCCGTCTGCATTGAAAAGAGCTTCCGTTGCCCGTACTGAAGTTACGGCGTTTGCGGTATTCATTTTTACGCTGATCGTTCCATCATGGTTGAGCTTCAGGTAGGGGCTCAGGGAAGCAAAATCAGTAACCGCAGGGATCTGGCTGACAAAGCCTTCCTGCTGCGTCCATTCGCTTTCGTTCCAGTCGATGATGAACGTATACTCGCCCTGCTGAATGAGCGTAAATGTCGCCTGATCGTTCTGCATTGCAGGCGTGGTCAGCGAGTAACCGTGGAAGCCTTCCACGGAGTAGCTGTAAACAGCACCATCCACCGGCCAGTTGTCCATTGCCTGGTATACGTTGGGTTCTTCACTGCTTTGTACAGCGGCAAAGCTTTCCCCGTCACCACGGGTGACCGTCACGGTGAGCTCAGGCTGCTGCGCGTTTTCCTGCTTCAGCCAGTTGGCCATGAGCGTGAATTTGCGCGGCTGAGGCGCAGTGATGGTATAGGCAAGCGTGCCGTCGGCGAGACTTCCGCCGGAAACTGCCTCGGCCTTCCACTCTTTATCGGAAGGATCGATATCCACCCCATTCATGGAAACCGTATAGTCACGCCCTTCAACACCCGTGAAGGACACAGCAAAGCTGCCGTCGGCCTGCTGTACGACCGTGGGCGTCCTGGTAACATCGCCGCAGGTGATGGACAGTGCATTTGCAATTTCCTCAGCCGTCAGCACAGCTTCGGTGTTGCCGTTGTCCCGGAGAGAAACGGTAAAGCTGTATTCCTTTTCAGGGATCGTGTAGGTATATTTGAGGCTGCCGGCTGCAAGGTTACCCTCGGAAACAGCTGCGATCTTCTGTTCTTTTTCAGACGGATCGACATCGATAGCGGCCATGCTTACCGCATAGTCCATTCCCTCAACACCCTTGAAGGACACGGCAAAGCTGCCGTCGGCCTGCTGTATGACCAAAGGCGTTTTGACGGCATCGCCGCACTTGACAGACACCGCATTTGCAACAGTATCCGTCATGAGCGCGGCTTCGCTGTTCCCCTTGGCGTCAAGCGAAACGGTGAAAGTATATTCCTTTTCAGGAACCGTGTAGGTATATTCAAGAGTTCCGGCTGCAAGGCTTCCCGCAGAAGCAGCGGAAACCTTCACTTCGTTGTCGGAAGGATCGGCGTCCACAGCGTCCATGGTTACGGTGTAGTCCAGCCCCTCAATGCCGGTAAAGGACACGGCAAAACTGCCGTCAGCCTGCTTTTCAACCGTGGGTATCCTGTCAACGCCGCTGCAGACGATGGATACAGCGTCTGCAATGGTCTGATCCGCCAGCGCAGCTTCGCCGTGACCCTTGTTGTCAAACAAAACGGTAAAGCTGAAGGGTTTTTCAGCCGCCTGGTAGGTGATGAACTGTCCGGCGGTCACGTTGACCGCAGCATCCGTGCTGCGGGTAAAGCCTGAAACGTCGGGGAAAACAACAGGATAAACCTCGTTTTCTTCGGGCGTTTCATCCGTAAGCATATAGCTCCATGTGCTGCCATTGATTACCGGGCCGCTGAGCGTGCCGTTTTCAGCAGACACAGCCAGCTGATCCGGCACTGTCAGTTCAGCATAACCCTCCGGCTTATCCCAAACGATGGAGAAGGGGATCAGACGGGAGACGATGGGTTTGGGGTCGGGATCGACATCTGCCCGGCTGTAGACGACGACCGCAATACTGCTGTTTTCTGTCAGAGAAAAGCTTGCGGGCACAGGCGACAGCTTGATGTTGGCCTGCTCCATCTTAATCTTTAGCTCGCCCATATCGACAGTCAGCTCGTCGCCGGCATTGGCTTCAACCTTCACCCGATAGTTCAGCTGATCCACCGGATCAACATGGATGGATACATTACCGCCACTCACTTTGATCAGCCTGATAATGTCCTCCAGAGGCAGCATGCCGGAAGTGATTTCAGTATCACCCGCATTGATGCGAATGGCAAACTCATATTCACATGTAGTCAGCTGATCCGGCTTTTTGGCCAGCATCATTACACCGCGATTGGGATTGCCCAGCGCAAGCTGGAAAACAACACCGTTGTAGTCCCCGCCTATATCCGCGCTGGCGCTGCCCACCACACGGTAGTAGAAAGGCAGTTCGCCGGTCTGAAGGGAAACGGTATAAGTGGTGCCAGCTACATACGTTTCGTCCATGAAGCCATAGGTCACCGTCTCGCTGGTATCGGCAGAGAAAATCCCCTGATTGCTGCTGATGATCTCGTCGCCCTGGGGACGATGGGCCGTGATGGCCACGCCCAGCACAGACGGACGGGTATCATCGGCATTTTCGTTGTCATCCCATTTGACGCCAAAGGTAATATGCCTGGTTTCCACAGGCACGGGCGTGGGTTCGGCAGTCGGGGTGGGCGTCGGCTCAACCGTAGGCGTAGCAGTGGGTTCGGGCGTGGCGGTGGGTTCAGGTGTGGCCGTTATTTCGGGCGTGGCCGTTGCCTGCGGCTCCATGTACAGGCGGTGGAGCGGCTGAGCACCATATTCGTAGCCGGTGCTTGTGCCCGCGTAATAGGCCATGTCGTCCGCGCTCATTTCACGGATGCGCGTATCTGCGGCGTAGGCAAACAGCACCTGTCCCTCGTAGACACATGCAAAGAGTGCCGTATCGTATTCGTCGGTGCCTTCGCTCTTGGAAATAATATAAATAGCGCTGTTTTCAGAAACCGTACCCAGACGGCTGGCCTTGGAAAGGGAAATGTTTTCGTACACGCCTGATCCGGCACGCAGCCATGCATAGCCGGTCTGCGGAGCCGGGGCTTCGGCAGGATCGTCCGTTGGCACAGCGGTAGGCGTGGCTGTCGGTTCGGTCGTGGGTTCAGCAGTGGGCTCGGCCGTCGGTTCGCTTGTGGGTTCAGAGGTAGGCGTGGCCGTCGGTTCTGCAGTGGGCTCAGCCGTAGGTTCGGCGGTCGGTTCTGCAGTGGGCTCTGCCGTAGGTTCGACGGTCGGTTCTGCAGTGGGCTCAGCCGTAGGTTCGGCGGTCGGTTCTGCAGTGGGCTCAGCCGTAGGTTCGGCGGTCGGTTCTGCAGTGGGCTCAGCCGTAGGCTCGGCGGTCGGTTCTGCAGTGGGCTCAGCCGTAGGTTCGGCGGTCGGTTCCGCAGTGGGCTCAGCCGTAGGCTCGGCGGTCGGTTCTGCAGTAGGCTCAGCCGTAGGCTCGGCGGTCGGTTCTGCAGTGGGCTCAGCCGTAGGCTCGGCGGTCGGTTCTGCAGTGGGCTCAGCCGTAGGTTCGGCGGTGGGCTCAGTACCTTCACCAGAACCACCATCTGCATATGCGTAGTTCCATGTGCTCAAAGGCATTTTTTCAAACGGCGAAAAAAACATCATTGCAGCAAGCAGCAGCGCCGTTACTCTTTTCAAATTCATCATGGTCATACGCTCCTTCAGCATCATATTGGGAAGCTGGCTTTTTGACAAAAAAGGCAAAAGACAGCATGTTTAGACAAACTACCAATTTATATTGTAGCACATCTATTAACAATTGGAAAGGCCTCCCAACATCAACATGGTGTTTTGGCAAAATTTATGTTATACTGGCTGCAGCAAACGCTGAAAGGAGAGCCTATATGCGCATACTCAGAAACATTCTGGCTGTAGGTTTTGTTGCAGGACTGATCTTTCTGGGCGTATATGCCGCAGGCTTTCTGCGCGCCTCGCAGCAAAATCAGCAGCTTGCGTCACAGGTAGCCGAGTTTCGGCAGCAGCAGCCTACACCTGCCCCCACTACCTTACCTACACAGACGCCGACAGCTGTGCCCACCGCCCCTCAAACGGCATCTCCGGCAGCAGTTGCCTCCCAAACCCCTGTTCCATCGCCAACTCAAAGCCCTACTCCCCGTCCGACAGCCACGCCCTCTCCTTCACCCCGCCCGACAACAGATGCCCTTATGGCGCACTATGCGGCTCTGGCAAACGAAAACCCGCACATGATCGGCTGGATCCATATTGAAAACACCCCTGTGGATTATCCGGTGATGCACACACCGGACGACCCCGAATACTACCTGCACCGCAATTTTGAACAGCAGTACGCTCTGGAGGGCATTCCTTTTCTGGATGCGCGCTGCGATCCCATGCTGCCCAGCGGAAACCTGATCATTTACGGCCACAACATGCGCAGCGGCAGCATGTTCGGCACGCTGTACCAGTACGCAGAAAAGGAGTATTTCCAGCAGCATCCGCTCATCTCATTTGATACGCTTGAGCGCCGTGGCACCTACCGCGTGTTTGCGGCCATCCCCATCGTGCTGATGGAGATGGATCACGAGCGCATGCGCTGCTACGCGCTGGAGCTGACGCAGGACAATGGACAGCTGGATGGTCTGCGGGCATACGTTGAAAAGTACGCCATCCAGTACGATCTCACCGCCCTGCCGGACGCAGGGGATGAGGTCATCACCCTTTCGACCTGCACAGGCATCACCAACGCCAACCGGCTGGTGATTATGGCCGCACGCACAGAATAAAAAAGGCCCCGGCATCTGCCGGGGCCTTTTTTACTGCGCGAGTGCATTGAGCACATCCTGTGCGTTGGTGTCAGGTTTCACACGCGGCATCACTTTTTGAATGACGCCTTCCTCATCGATGATAAAGGTCGTTCGAGCCACGCCCATCGTTACCTTGCCGTACATTTTCTTTTCCTGCCATACTCCGTAGGCCTGAATGGCCTCCAGCTGCGGGTCGGACAACAGCACGAAGGGCAGATCATATTTCTGCGCAAATTTCAGATGCGACGCCTCCGAATCCTTGCTGACGCCGATCACAGCGATATCGCGGCTTTTGAATCCTTCATAGTTCTGGGCAAACGCGCAGGCCTGCCGCGTGCAGCCCGGAGTGTTGTCGCGCGGATAAAAGTACAGCACGACCTTCTTTCCCAAAAAGTCCGTCAGGCGGACGGATGCGCCGTTTTGATCCATCAGGGTAAAATCAGGGGCTTTCATACCGGCTTGCAGCATAACTGGTTCTCCTTTGCTTTCAATGTGTAGCTTTGATAATACCCGCAAAACGCACAGCTGAAACACAACTGTTACATGCAAAAGCCTTGCCTGTACCCTTACAAATAGAGTATAATAGACTGAATTTGTATGCACTCGCCCAGAAAGGAACGATGTTTTCATGTCCAAACTGCTCAGCCGAATGCTGACCGTGCTTTCCCTCGTGCTGGCCCTGTCCCTCATGTTTGCCATCCCCTCCGGTGCCATCACTGAGGACGCCCAGACACGCTATTTCGACGCCCTGTGGGAGGAAGAGGAGGACTTCTTTGACGAAGAGGCCCGCCGCGAACCCATTGCCGTGATCGCCAACGCTGTTTTCAGCGACATTCTGCCCGCTGCCAATGTATCCGCCCTTGACGGCGACCTGTTCGCCCCCGGCAGCACCCCCATTGCAGAAAACTTCACCGAAAACGGCTACCGTGACGAAACCATCATTGTGGAGATGGATAAGCAGCGCATGTATGACAGCGACGTATTCATCGCCTATGTCAAGATCGCCACGCCCTCCCAGATCCGCACGGCGGTCGCCGGCAAGAAAATGGGTTCTTCCAGCACCAACCATACGTCTGTCATTTCCAAAAACTACAACGGCATTGTAGCCATCAATGGCGACTACTACACCAAGACCAAGGCTGGCTACATCGTGCGCATGGGCAAGACCTACCGCGAGAAGACCAGCAAAAACATGGACCTGCTGCTTATCGACGAACTGGGTGATTTCCACATCATTCCCCGCGGCCACGACGTGCAGGAGGAAGGCATCGCCGTGTTCAAGTCCGAGCATGAGATCGTCAACGGTTTCTTCTTTGGACCCGGCCTTGTGATCGACGGTGAAAAGCAGGAGATCCCTGAAGGCTATCAGTTTGACCCCCATCAGAAGAACCCCCGCGCCGGCATCGCCCAGCTGGGTACGCTGACCTATGCGCTGGTGGTGGTCAATGGTCGAACCAACGATTCCGAGGGCGTGACCATGGCCGAGTTTGCCGACATCATGAGCGAGCTTGGCGCAGTGCAGGCCTACAACCTCGACGGCGGCAACAGCGCCACCCTGGCTTTCAACGGCGAGGTCTATAACGACAAGCCGCAGGCAGAGCGTTCTGTGACGGACGTCATTTACTTTGCCAGCGCGATCGGAGAATAAACCATGGATACCACTTTCATCTTTCTGGGCCTGACCGCCCATGCCTATGGCGCATGCGCTGCTGTGGCCGCGCTCGTCCTGCTGGCAGGTCTTTACAAAAAGTTGCCGCAGGGCGCCGCAGCGCTTATGGGCGTGCTGAGCATGGTGCTGGGCATTGCAGGCGCGCGTATTCTGTACTGCGTGTGCAACCTGTCCACCTTTACCGAAACCTTTGAAAACCCCTGGCTGATGCTCAACTTTTTTGACGGCGGCCTGTCCATGCCCGGTATGATCGCCGGGCTGCTGATGGCGGCTGCTATCACTGCAAAGGCCAGCAAAATCTCCTTTGCCCGTGTGATGGACGCGCTGTGCGTGCCTATGGGCCTTTCCATCGCCGTGCTGCGCTTTGGCGAGCAGTTTACCGATCTTGGCGTAGGCAAGGCCGTAAATGAAGGCTTTGCCACCGAAAAACTGGCATGGCTGTTTCAGCAGAGCCGCATGGGCGTGGCGGTGGAATACCGTCTGAACGTATGGGCTTATGAAGCTGTTGCAGGCGTTCTCATTTTTGCGGCTGTGCTGTTTTTCCTGCGCCGCCTCAGCGCCTGCGAGGGCCGCACCGCGCTGTTCTTCTTTTCGCTGTATGGCGCTTCACAGGTCATTCTGGAAAGCATGCGCGACGACGGCCATATGCTGCTCATCTTCCTGCGCATCGGTCAACTGGCCGCGGCGCTGATGCCTATCATCAGCTGCGCCATCCTGCTCAAAGGCCGCAGCCGCCGCGCCAAGCTCATCAGCTGGCTGACCATCCTCATTTGCGCCGCCGTGCTGGTCGTGCTGGAGTTTTCGCTTGACGGCCGCCTGACCATCGGCAATCCAACGCTGCTGCGGGATTACAGCATCATGGCTGCCGTATGCATCGGCCTGTTCGCACCGCCATGCGCACTGCTGTTCAGCCGGAAAAGCGCATGAAATACGCCTTTGTAATCGACCATTCCCCCATCGGTGCGCTGACGCTGGTGGAGGAAAACGGCGCGCTGGCGGAACTGCGCTTCGGCGCAAGCACAGGGGATGCTGTGTGCGCCCAAACCCCTTTGCTCACGCAGGCTGCACAGCAGCTTGAAGAATACTTCTGCGCAAAGCGCCGCACATTTACCGTTCCGCTCGCACCAAAGGGCACGCCCTTTCAGCTGCGCTGCTGGCAGGCGCTGTGTGATATACCCTACGGCCAAACCCGTACCTACGCGCAGCAGGCGCAAGCCGTCGGCAATCCCAAAGCCTGCCGTGCCGTCGGCATGGCCAACCACCGCAATCCCCTGTCCATCTTCATCCCCTGCCACCGCGTGGTTGGCAAAAACGGTTCGCTTACCGGCTACGGCGGCGGACTGCCCATCAAGGAAGCACTGCTGAATCTGGAAAGGATGAACGCATTATGAAACTGCGTAAAACCAAGATCGTCTGCACGCTGGGCCCCGCCACTACCTCCGACGACGTACTGCGCGAGCTGATGTTGTCGGGCATGAACGTCGCCCGTCTCAACTTTTCCCACGGCGATCATGAATTCCACCTCAACAACATGAACCGCATCCGCCGTCTGAGCGCCGAGCTCAACCTGCCCATCGCCATCATGCTGGACACCCGCGGCCCGGAGATCCGTCTGGAGCTGTTTGAAGATCACAAGGTGGAACTGAAGAAGGGCCAGACCTTTACCCTCTGCACCGAGACCATCTCCGGCACGGCAGAGCGCGCCTCCATCACTTACAAGGAGCTGCCCCGCGACATTCGCGAAGGCACCACCATCCTCATCGATGACGGCCTGGTCAGCATGACGGTGCGTTCCCTTAATGACAAGGAGATCGTGTGCGTGGTCAACAACGACGGCGTTATCAGCGACCGCAAGGGCATCAACGTGCCCGACGTGGACCTCAGCATGCCCTACCTCAGCCAGAAGGACCGTGAGGATATCGCCTTTGGCGTGCACAACGGTATTGATTTTGTGGCTGCCTCCTTTGCCCGCACCGCCGAGGACATCCTCGAAGTGCGCCGCCTGTTCAGTCAGGAGGGCCGTTCCAATGTCAACATCATCGCCAAGATCGAAAACATGCAGGGCGTGCAGAATATTGACGAAATCCTGCGCGTGGCTGACGGCATCATGGTCGCCCGCGGCGACCTGGGCGTGGAGATCCCGCTGGAGCAGGTGCCTGTGATCCAGAAAATGCTCATCCACAAGGCCTATACCTCCGGCAAGCCCGTCATCACCGCCACCCAGATGCTGGACAGCATGATGAAGAATCCCCGTCCCACCCGCGCCGAATCCACCGACGTTGCCAACGCCATCTACGACGGCACCAGCGCCATCATGCTCTCCGGCGAGACCGCCGCAGGCCTGTATCCCGTGGAAGCAGTGCGCACCATGGCCTCGATCGCCGCATGCGCCGAAAACGACATCAACTATGCCAAGCGCTTCAAGGAGCGTGAAAGCGAAGGCACGCCGGACGTGACCAACGCCATCTCCCACGCCACCTGCACTTCCGCCCATGACCTGGGGGCTTCTGCCATCATCACCGTCACCAAGAGCGGCCGCACCGCCAAGATGATCAGCAAGTACCGTCCCGAGTGCCCCATCATCTGCTGCACTACGGACGAGACCGTCTGCCGCCAGCTCAACCTCAGCTGGGGCGTTACCCCGCTGATGATCGACGAGATCGACAACACCGACGACCTGTTTGAACAGGCTGTACAGGCCGGTGAAAAGGCCGGACTTTTGCACGACGGCGAGCTGGTGGTCATGACCGCCGGCGTGCCGCTGGGCGTGAGCGGCACCACCAACCTGATGAAGGTGCACGTGGTCGGCCACATTCTGGTCACCGGCAAGGGCGTCACCCGCGAAAGCTGCTGCGGCCGCCTGTGCGTGTGCAAGGATGCTGATGAAGCCCTGCGCACTTTCCGTGACGGCGATATTCTGGTGCTGCCTCAGACCAGCAATGTCGTGCTCCCACTTGTGCGCAAAGCCAGCGGCCTCGTTCTGGAGGATGACAACCCCAACGGCCACGGCGCCATCGCGGGCATGAGCCTCAACCTGCCCGTCATCATCGGCGCTGCAGGCGCAACCAAGATTTTGAAGAGCGGCGCTGTTGTGACCCTCGACGCCGACCGCGGCGTTGTCAGCTGCAACCCCGGTCACGCGCCCGCCTGATTGAAACTGCAAACTGCGGGGGAATTCCCCGCAGTTTTTTGAAAGGACGATCCATATGAACCTGCTTATCAGCGCCTGCCTTATGGGCGTCAAGTGCCGCTACGACGGCAACACCAAACCGCTTGCCTGTCTGGACGAGCTGCTCAAAACCCATACGCTCATCCCTGTGTGCCCCGAGGTCATCGGCGGTCTGCCCACTCCGCGCGTGCCTGCTGAGCGCGTTGGCAGCAAAGTGATCACCCGTGACGGGCGCGACGTGACCGAAAACTACCGACAGGGTGCTGAGGAGGCGCTGCGTCTGGCGCAGATGACCGGCTGCACCCATGCGCTGCTCAAGGAACGCAGTCCCAGCTGCGGCAGCGGCACGATCTATGACGGCAGCTTCACAGGCCGCCTGTGTCCCGGCGACGGCGTATGCGGCGCGCTGCTGAAAGACCATGGCATTCAGGTATTGGGCGAAAGCCGCGTGGGCGAGCTGCTCAGTCCGCTTGCTGTGCGTCAGGCTGATGAAAACGATGCAGATGCAGTGACCCACCTTGCGCTGGAGCTGTGGCCGGATCACGATTTTGACGAGCTGAAATCCGAAATGGAAGACGTGCTGGGCATGGCGCAGGCAGCATTTTTCCTGCTTATGCACAGCGATACGCCTGTCGGCTTTGCACAGTGCCAGCTTCGCCACGACTATGTGGAAGGCACGGAAAGCAGCCCTGTAGGCTATCTGGAGGGCATTTATGTACAGCCTGCCATGCGTAAGCGCGGCGGCGCTGCAAAGCTGCTTGCCGCCTGCGAAGACTGGGCCCGCATGCTGGGCTGCAGCGAGTTTGCCAGCGACTGCGAGCTGACCAACGAGCAAAGCCTGCGCTTTCATCTGCACGCCGGCTTTACCGAGGCCAATCGCGTCATCTGCTTCACCAAAAAATTGTGATCCGGCAGGAAAAACAGGTCAAACAGCGAAATTTGTTTATTTAGAGTGTTCTGTGTCCTCAGACACATTCGATTTGAAAAACATACAAGGTGGTGCCATTATGCTGCATATCGAACTCCCCTATGGCAAGGGCAAAATGCCGCTGAATGTTCCCGATGACCGCCTTCAGGCCGTCATCGTTCCCAACCACGCTGAAGACCACAGCGCTGACCAGTCCGCCATCGTACGTGAAGCGCTGGAAAGCCCCATCGGCACGCCGCGCCTGTGCGAGCTGACCCAGGGTAAAAAGACCGTGCTGATCATCACCAGCGACCATACCCGCCCCGTTCCCAGCCGCATCACCATGCCCCTCCTGCTGGAAGAAATTCGCCGCGGCAACCCCGATGCGCAGATCACCCTGCTAATCGCCACCGGCATGCACCGTCCCACCACCGAAGAGGAGCTGCGCGCCCGCTATGGCGACGAGATCGTGAACAATGAAAAAATCGTTGTGCACGAAGCCATCAAGGACGAGGATATGGCGTTCTTTGGCACCCTGCCCTCCGGCGGCGAGCTGTGGCTGAACCATCTGGTGAAGGAAAGCGATCTGGTGATCGCCGAGGGCTTCATCGAGCCGCATTTCTTTGCTGGCTTCTCCGGCGGCCGCAAAGCCATCCTGCCCGGCGTTGCTTCCCGCAAGACCGTGCTTTACAATCACAATGCGCAGTTCCTGCAGAGCCCCCACGCGCGTCAGGGCAGCCTGGATCAGAACCCCATCCACAAGGACATGCTCTATGCTGCTGAGCAGGCCAAGCTGGCGTTCATCCTCAACGTGCTCATCGACGCTGACAAGCGCGTGATCGCTGCTGTTGCCGGTCATCATGAAAAGGCGCACCGCAGCGGCTGCGCCCTGTGCGAGAAGATGACCCGCGTGCCCAAGGTCGTCTCTGACATCGCCATCACATCCAACGGCGGCTATCCGCTGGATCAGAACGTGTATCAGGCTGTTAAGGGCATGACTGCGGCTGAAAGCTGCGTACGCGAAGGCGGCGCCGTTATCATTTGCGCCGCGCTGGGCGACGGCCACGGCGGCGAGGCGTTCTACCGCTGGTTTGCCGACCGTCCTGATGCGGCGGCTGTCACCCGCGACATTGAAAGTGTGCCGCCTGAAAACACCCACATGGACCAGTGGGAAGCGCAGATTCTGGCCCGCGTGCAGGGCAAGGCCAACTGCTGGTTCGTCACCGGCGAAGAAAACCGTCAGCTGGTCGAAACCATGCACATGCGCTGGGCTCCCGACGCCGATACGGCGCTGGACGAGGCCACTAAGCTGCTGGGTGAAAACGCCACCGTCACCGTCATTCCCGACGGCGTGGGCGTGATCGTGTAAGAACATGCAAAAGGCGTTCAGACAAAAGTCTGAACGCCTTTTTTCGTGCTGTTAAAACCGGGAATCGTGTGTCAGAATGCCGGTAAAACGCGGTACATTGAAACGGCTGGCAAACATGCTGCACTTGCACATGAACAGGTAATACACATTCATGCCGCAGCCGCGCATGGTTTCAAAATTGGCCTGTCCCTTGGCAAGGATCACATCTGCCGTTTTCAGCGTATGGCTCGCCTCCTGACTGATCTCCTCCAGCCAGGTACCGGCCACATCGCTGCCATTATCCATCACCCGTGCGACGGTATCAAGGCCCACCTGTCGCGCGTCCTCGCGTGTAGCGTCGTTGAGCACGTCGTCACCGCGTACAATGACAACCAGTTCAGCTTCTGGGTTCATGCGGCGGATGACGCGCATAAGCAGCTTGTCCATCACGATCTCGCCGCAGTTGTCCGTCAGATAGACGATGCGCTTTGCCGCAAGCAAATCAGCCCTGAGGCTGGCGACAGTCTGTTCATCCGCCTCAAAGGGCGGCGGAGAGGCCAGCAGCTCGTCCAGCTGCTGCTCGTCCACCTTGTGCATGGCCGCGCCAAAGTCAATGTAGTTGCCCGTAAAAGCGTATTTCAGCCCCTCCAGCAGCGGGTCGGCAGCAGCCTCAATGCAGCTTTGCATTTCACCTTCGCGCGCAAGCATCAGCGCGTTGAAATGCCGTTTGATCTGCGTGTAATCCTCCGCCGTGCCAAACAGCTCTTCCTTCAGCCGTTTGATCTCACGCGAAAGCACCGGCACGCCTACGTCGCGCCGCGCCCCGGCGATCAGCCCAAGCAGCCGCTGCATGTAATCCAGCTGCTTGTCAGGGGCGGCGTCGGCGGGGTATGCGTATAGCTGCCTTTCGACCAGGCAGCGTATACACTCGGGCTGCAGTCTGTTTTCTTTCATGGCGCGGCCCTCTTATTCCGGCTTGCGCTTGCGCAGCAGGTAAAAATCCAGCTTTTCCTTCACATTGTCGGGAATCTCACGGCTGACGGGGCAAAGCTTTGCATTGGCCATGCGATCGGTGAAGGCGGCGATGAACGCCACGTCCTCGGCCACCTGTTCAGCCTTCATGACCTTGCGGGTGTCATAGCTGTTGTGGATGGTGGCGGTATTCTGCGGCGCGATGCGTGCAAAGGAAAGCGCGGGCACACCCTTGTCAGCAAAGGGCGTGGAGTCGCTGGAGTACACGTCCTGACGGGTTTTGATGCTGAAACCCAGTTCGCTGCTCATGTAGTCGATATAGTTCACCAGCTTTTCCTCGGTGTTACAGCATGAGATAAATTTGCCCATGATGCAGCCGATCATATCGAGGTTGATGTTGAGCGCCATTTTGGGCAGCTCGCTTTCATGCGCCGCCACATAGGCCTTGGAGCCCAGCAGGCCGCGTTCCTCGCTGCCGCAGAACACAAAGCGCAGGCCGTAGCGGTGCGGCTGGCCAATGAAGTGTTCTGCCACACCCAGCAGGCCCAGGCAACCGGACATGTTGTCATATGCACCTTCAGACAGCGAGGTGGAGTCGTAATGCGCCGTCAGCACGATCCACTCGTCCGTCTCGCCGGGCAGATCCATCACCACATTGTGGGACTGGCCCTTGTATTCATCCTGCTTCAGGGTGATCTTTGCAGTCTGCACGCCCTTCTCCACCAGCGCAATGGCGTCCTTGGCGTTGATGTTCACGCCGGGGATCTTTTCGCCCTTGCTGATGTAGGTGCGCAGCTCGCGCTGGTCGATATCGCGGTCGGCATAATTGGCATTGCCGTCGTAGGTCACAAAGCCGACCGCACCGTTTTCGAGAAGATCACGGTACATCCAGTAGCCCAGATAGCCGTCGATCATCACAATTTTGCCCTTGCACTGGCTGAGGGCGACCTTGTCATTGCTGCGCAGATAGTAGAAGGGAGCCTCCACCTCGCTGCTGCCTGCACAACGATAACCCTTGCACGGCACGCTCACGCCGTCGGCCTCAAACACAGCCTCCTGAATGGTGGCCATATCCACCTCAAACGCTTCCAGATGGGCCTGCGCCCCCAATTTCTCGCAGCAGCCCTTCAGATATTCGGCGGTTTTCAGTTCCTCAGCGCTGCCGCCCATGCGCACATACGCCGTGTCTTCCAGAATGCGGTTGATCTTCTGAATATCCATCTTTTTTCCTCCAAAAACGTTTCTGTTGCAACACAGCCGATGCGCGTACGCATCGGCTGTATCAAATTCTGTTTAACCGCCCAGATAGGCCGCACGCACGCGGTCATCGGCCAGCACTTCGGCAGCGGGGCCGGACATGCTGATCTGGCCGGTGCCAAGCACATAGGCACGGTCGGCGATGGACAGCGCCATCGACGCATTCTGCTCGACCAGCAGAATGGTGGTGCCTGCCTCGTGCAGTTCCTTGATGATATCGAAGATCTGCTCCACCAGAATGGGGGCCAGACCCATCGAAGGCTCGTCCAGCATGAGCAGCTTCGGCTTGCTCATCAGAGCGCGGCCCATGGCCAGCATCTGCTGTTCGCCGCCGGACAGGGTACCGGCGATCTGCTTTTCACGCTCGCTCAGACGCGGGAAGCGGTTGAACACGTCCTCGATGGAGGGCTCGATCTCGCTGTTGGGACGGGAAAAACCGCCCATTTCCAGGTTCTCGCGCACCGTCATCTGCTGGAAAATGCGGCGGCCTTCGGGGCACAGCGCCATGCCGTTGTAGACCATCTTGCTGGCATGCATGCCGGTGATGTTCTTGCCGTCAAAGGTGATGCTGCCCTCACGGGGCTTCAGCAGACCCGCGATGGTGTTCAGCGTTGTGGACTTGCCGGCGCCGTTGGCACCGATCAGGGTGACAATTTCGCCTTCCTCCACCTCGAAGGAAATGCCCTTGATGGCGTGGATGGCGCCATAGTAGACGTGAATATTATCAACTTTCAGCAGACTCATCCTCAGCCCTCCTTACGCTTGCCCAGATACGCCTCGATAACCGTCGGGTTGGACTGGATCTCGCTGGCGGTACCCTTGGCGATGATGCGGCCGTAGTTGAGCACGCAGATGCCTTCGCAGATGCCCATGACCAGGTTCATGTCGTGCTCGATGAGCATGATGGCGATCTGGAACTGGTCACGGATCTTGGTGATGTTTTCCATCAGTTCTTCGGTCTCGTGCGGGTTCATGCCAGCAGCGGGCTCGTCCAGAAGCAGCAGCTTCGGGTTGGTGGCCAGCGCACGCACGATTTCGAGGCGGCGCTGCGCACCGTAGGGCAGCGAACCAGCCTGCATGTCTGCCATGTCCTGCATGTCAAAGATGCTCAAAAGTTCCAGCGCCTTTTCATGCTGGGCCTTTTCCTGCTTCCAGTAGGAAGGGCCGCGCAGAATGCCCGACACCATGCCGTAGCGGATCTGGTTGTGCAGGCCAATGCGCACGTTGTCCTCAACGGTCATGTTGCCAAACAGGCGGATATTCTGGAACGTGCGGGCGATGCCCAGCTTGCTGGCCTGCGCGGCGTTCATGCCGGCGGTGTCCTTGCCGTCAAGGATGACCACGCCATTGGTGGGCTGATACACCTTGGTCAGCAGGTTGAAAACGGTGGTCTTGCCCGCGCCGTTGGGGCCGATGAGACCGGCGATCTCAGTCGCGCCGATGGTGAGGTTAAAATCTTCAACGGCTTTCAGGCCGCCAAACTCAATGCCCAGATGGCGGGTTTCCAGCACAGGGCGCTTATCAACGTCGCGCTCCGGCACGATGGAATAACTGGGCACGGGCACCATTTTGGTATTAGACTGTCGTTTCTGCGTCATACTGCGTCACCCTCCTTTCCGGTATTCTTTCTGCCCTTCAGAATGCCTTTTACAGTGGCCAGCTTGCCGGCCAGGAAGGGGCTGTTGGTGGTAAGCATGACCACGATGAGCACCACGGCGTACACCAGCATGCGGTAATTGCTGAACGCACGCAGCATTTCGGGCAGGATGGTCAGGAGCGTTGCGGCAATGATGGAACCGCGGATGTTGCCGATACCGCCCAGCACCACGAACACCAGCACCAGAATGGAGGTGTCAAACTTGAACTTGCTGGCAGCCACGGTGGAGTAGTTCAGGCCGTAGAGAGCGCCGGCCATACCGGCCAGCACAGCGCTGGTGACGAAAGCCATCATCTTGTACTTGGTCACATTCAGGCCTACGGATTCAGCAGCGATACGGCTGTCACGGATGGCCATGATGGCACGGCCGGAACGGCTGTTGATGAGGTTGAGCACCACGACCAGCGTAAACATGATGAGCACAAAACCCATCACAAAGGTGGATATCTTGTCCACACCCACAGCACCCTGAGGGCCGGCCAGCAGCGCTTTGCCCGGCAGCGTGGGAGTGTTGAAGCCGAAGATCAGCTTTTTGCCGTCCACGTTGATATAAACGCAGTTGAGCACGTTACGGATGATCTCGCCGAAGGCCAGCGTAACAATGGCCAGATAGTCGCCGCGCAGACGAAGCACGGGGATGCCGATCAGCACGCCAGCCACACCGGCGCATACGCCCGCCACGATCATGGCGATGAGCAGGCGCACGGGCTCGTTTTCCATCTGGAAGGCATTGAGCAGCCAGCCGGAGACGACCGCGCCGCTGAAGGTGCCAACGCTCATAAAGCCGGCATGACCCAGGCTGAGCTCGCCGCTGACGCCAACCACCAGGTTGAGGCTGACGGCCATCACAATCCATGCGCAGATGGGAACCAGCTGGCCCTTGAGCGAACGGGACATTTTAAAACCATCGATGCTGCCGGACAGCGCCAGCTGGCACACGATGAACGCAATGGTCACCATGCCGTAGGTGATCAGGTTGCTCATGAGCATTTTCTGCTTTCTCGTCATGCCTGCCACCTCACACTTTCTCGTGAATGGTCTTGCCAAGCAGACCCGTAGGCTTCACCAGCAGCACCACGATCAGCACAGCAAACACGAACGCATCGCCCAGTTCCATGGAAACATAGGCCTTGCCCAGAATTTCGATCACGCCCAGCAGAATGCCGCCAAGCATGGCGCCTGGAATGGAGCCAATGCCGCCGAACACAGCTGCGGTAAAGGCCTTGATGCCAGGCATGGCGCCGGTGGTGGGCTGCAGGGTGGGATAGGCGGAGCACAGCAGCACGCCGGCCACAGCCGCCAGCGCAGAACCGATGGCGAAGGTGAGCGAAATGGTGGCGTTGACGTTGATGCCCATCAACTCGGCCGCGCCCTTATCCTCAGACACAACACGCATGGCCTTGCCCATCTTGGTCTTGCTGGTGAACAGCGTCAGCACGATCATGATCACCACGCAGGCGGTGATGGTCACGATGGTCTCGCTGGTGATGATCAGCTGTCCGTTCAGCATGGACAGCGCACCCAGTCCCACCACGGAGGGGAAGCTCTTGGGGTTGGCGCCCCATACCAGCAGCGCAACGTTCTGCAGAAGGTAGCTCATGCCGATGGCGGTGATGAGCACAGCCAGCGACGTGGCCTTGCGCAGCGGCTTATAGGCAAGACGCTCGATGATCACACCCAGCGCCGTGCATACGACCATGGCCGCGATCACGGAGATGACCGGGGGAAAGCCCCAGTACTGCATGGCGCAGAAGGCAATGTACGCGCCGATCATGATAACGTCGCCGTGTGCAAAGTTAAGCATCTTGGCAATGCCATAAACCATGGTGTAACCCAGGGCGATGATGGCATACACGCTGCCAAGGCTGATACCGTTGCACAGGTAGGACAGGAACTGTATCATACTTCCCACTTCCTTTTGTAGCAATTGGCTTTTGAAGCCGTTTTTTGAGTACCTTTATGAAAACGCAGTAAGGTAATCAACGGTAGTCGGGCATAAATGACAAACTACCGTTGGTTACCCTCTGTATTGCATGTTCAGTTGGGCTGTCCGGCCCCGCTTTGCGCGGGGCCGGACACAAAATTATTCCATGCCGACGTACACGCCGTTTTCGATCTTCACAGCGGTGGGCGTCTTGCTGACGGCGCCGGTGGCGTCCCAGGTCATGGTGCCGGTCAGGCCGGTGATCTCCAGCTTCTGCATCTGCTCGATCATCAGCTCGCAAACCTCTTCATAGGGAGTGTCGGGGGTGATGCCGGCAGCCTCGATAGCGGCCACAGCAGCGTACACAGCGTCATAAGCGTCAGCGGCGAACTGGTTGGGAACCTCGCCATAGAGCTCGTTGTACTTGGCAACGAAGTTCTTGGTCATATCGTCCTCAGCATCAGCAGAGAAGGGGGTCAGCAGCAGCACGCCCTCGGCCAGGGAAGCGTCAAAGCCTTCCATGGTCAGGATGCCGTCCATACCGTCCACACCGAAGAAGGTGGGAGCATAGCCCATGGCGTTGGCCTGGGTCAGGATCATGGAAGCGGGGGTGTAGTAGATGGGCAGGAACACCAGCTCAGCGCCCTTGTTCTTGGCGTCGGCCAGCTGCACGGAGAAGTCGGTGGCAGTGTCGTCCGGGACGGTGGTCACAGACACGATTTCCAGGCCCAGTTCCTTGGCCTTGGGCTCGAAGGTCTGGTAGATGCCGGTGGAGTACACGTCACCGTTGTTGTAGATGATGGCGACCTTCTTGGCCAGGTTGTGGGCAGCGATGTACTCAGCGGAAGCAGAGCCCTGGTTAGGGTCGGTGAAGCAGATCTGGTACACGTTGTCCTTGCCTTCGATGGCAGCGGGAGAAGAAGCAGAGGGGGTCAGCATGAAGACGCGCTCTTCATAGGCAACGGCGCCCACAGCCTCGCAGGGCTTGGAGGTAACGGAACCGATGATCATCTGAGCGCCGTCATCCATCACGGCATTGTAGGCGTTGATGGACTTTTCGGGGTCATGCTCGTCGTCCTGAGCGTTCAGTTCGATCTGAATGCCGCCCTTGGCGTTGATCTCGTCGGCAGCGATCTGAGCGCCGCGGGCAACTGCGTTGCCGTAAATAGCAGCACCGCCGGTCAGGGGACCGATGACGCCCATCTTGATAGCGCCTTCAGCCATGGCGGGCATGGCAAAGCTCATGGCCATCACAAAAACCATAAGAACAGAAACCAATTTTTTCATTTTGGATTTCCTCCCTGAAAAAGCTTTCACTCAGCCTTTCGGTGAATGATGCTGAATATTATACGCCTCATGCACTCATTTATGCAATATCATTTTCGTTTTTTGTCTGTTTTTGGTCTGTATTTCAGCTGTATTTATCATGCAAAAGCATGCATACTGGTTTCTTCTGCAATGCCGCCGCCCAGACATACATCACCCTGATACAAAACCACACTCTGCCCCGGCGTAACAGCGCGCTGCAGCTCATCGGATTCGATGTGCATCTCATCCCCGCGGATGACGACAGTTACAGACTGGTCCTGCTGACGGTAACGGAACTTGGCCGTTGCACGGAAAGGCACGCCGTCAGCAGCCGGAGGCGTATCGGCAATCCAGGTCAGCTGATCAGCGCGCGTATAGCGGCTGTACAGGCGCGGGCTGTCCTCGCCCTGCGCCACCACCAGCACGTTGCGCTTCAGGTCCTTATCGATGACAAACCAGCGCCGTCCATCGCCGCTGCCGCCAATGCCAAGCCCCCTGCGCTGACCCAGCGTATAATAGGAAAGGCCGATGTGCTCGCCCACCTTTACGTCGTCCTCCGTGCGCATGTCGCCCGGCTGCATGGGCAGGAACCCCTGCAGAAACTGGCGGAAATTGCGCTCGCCGATGAAGCACACGCCGGTGGAATCCTTCTTTTTAGAGGTGACCAGTCCGTTCTTTTCAGCGATGGCGCGAATCTCCTGCTTGGTAAGATGGCCTACGGGGAACAGCGCCTTTTCCAGCTGCCGCTCCTTGAGCATATACAGGAAATAGCTTTGATCCTTGTTGGGATCGTCGCCGCGCAAAAGCACCGTATGACCGTCGCGCACGTCCTTTTTCACAAAATGACCGGTGGCCATATGCTCTGCGCCAAGCTTCATGGCGTAGTCCAGAAAGGCCTTGAACTTGATTTCGCGGTTGCACAGCACGTCCGGGTTGGGCGTGCGGCCGCGGCGGTATTCCTCCAGAAAATAGCTGAATACGCGGTCGTAATACTCTTTGGCAAAGTTGACGGAGTAGCAGGGAATACCGATGGTGTCGCACACGTCCTGCACATCGTTCCAGTCGTCGGCGGCGGTGCAGGTGCCGTTTTCATCCTTCTCTTCCCAATTTTTCATGAACACGCCCACCACATCGTAGCCCTGCTCCTTCAGAAGCAGCGCCGCAACCGAGCTGTCCACGCCGCCGGACATGCCGATGACGATTCTTTCCATTTACTTACCCTCCCGGTCACGTCCCGGCAGCACGCGCGCAAGCACTTTGTTCAAAGCATCCTCCGCGATGGTCTGAATGTCACGGGATGCATCCACCACCACAAAGCGCGCTTCATCCTGCGCGATCAGTTCTTCATACGCCTGCTGCACTCTGCCGTGGAACTCCACTGCCGCCAGCTCCAGCCTGTCCGGCTCAGAGGCCGCCAGCCTGCGCCTGAGCGCCTCGCGGTGGTCAATGGCCAGATACAGCGTGGCGTCGGGCAGCCTGCCGTTCACCGCAGGCTGATTGATCTGCTGAATGGTTTTCACACCCAGCTCGCGTCCGCCACCCTGATAGGCGACCGAGCTGTCCACAAAGCGGTCGCACAGCACCAGTGCGCCGCGCTCCACCGCCGGACGGATGACCTGATGCACATGCTGCGCGCGCGACGCCGCATACAGAAGCGCCTCGCATGTGTCGCACATTTCCATGTTGGCAGGGTCCAGAATGATGCGGCGGATGTCCTCGCTGATGGCGCAGCCGCCGGGTTCGCGCGTGCGTACCACGTCAAAACCAAACTGGCGCAGACTGTTTTCCAGCAGGTTGACCTGCGTAGTCTTGCCGCTGCCATCCGGGCCCTCCACCGTAAGGAAGAAACCGCGCGGCATCTGTGCGCCGGGGCAGAGCAGATCACGCAGCTGTTCTGTGGTATCCACCAGCACTTTCGGCTGTGCATTTTCGAGTTCTTCGCGGCTGCCGCAGCCGTAGGCCACAGCGATGGCATCGATGCCATTGGCTTTGGCGCCCTCTACATCAAACTTGCGGTCGCCCACCATGGCGGCACGACGAAAGTCCTTCGGCAGCGCCATGCGCACGAGCTCCGGCTTGCCATGCTTGGCTGCGCCGTCCTCCTCGCCCACGACCAGATTGAAGTCCTCCAGCAGGCCAAAGTGGCGCAGAATATCCACCGCCAGCCAGCGCGGCTTGCTGGTGGCCAGCGCTACATGCACACCGCCCTGACGCAGCATGGAAAGCATGCTGCGGATATTGGGGTACAGGCTGTAGCGGTACATACCGCGGGTGCGGAAATCCGCCCGATACAGCTGCATGGCTTCCTCCACGCGCTCTGCAGGCACGCCCAGCATATATTGGAAGGTGTCGCGCAGAGGCGGGCCGACCACCTGACGCAGATCAGCCTTTTCAGGAATGGCGCAGCCCAGCTGCTGCATGGCATATTTTACAGAGGATACAATACCTTCCTCTGCATCAAAAAGCGTTCCGTCCAGATCGAACGCCACGGCGTCATAGGGATAGTGATTCATGTGGCTGCTCCTTCACTGCTTGCTGGCTGTAAATACAGTCACGTAAAGCATAACAAAAAAAGCCCTTTCCTGCAAGAGCTGTGCTGTAGGTTTGTCAAACATCTTGGACAGTGAAGGCAGAAAGCCGCTGTCTAGGTGAAAGCCAATTGAGAGGCCGCATGGGCCTGGAGTTGCTGCGACTTTGGTGGGCAGTTAACTGCCCACCAAAGTCGGCGAGGGAGTAA
>JAFULL010000048.1 GCA_017473345.1 Clostridia bacterium
CGGCAAGGTGGACGATGCTGCCAGCGGCAGCGAAAATCCCCTCGTAGGCGCGCTGGAGCCCGAAAACTGGGCGCTGGTCGACATCGCCGACGGCACCTACTACATCGCCGAGTACCTGGGCGTGCTGGACCGCGAAGGCCGCACCGAGAAGGACACCGAGGCCGTGAAGGCTTACGCCGAGTGGTTCGGCTCTGCCGAAGTGCAGGCTGCCTGGGCTGACGAGTTCTACTCCTTCCCCTGCAACGAAGGCGCTGTGGCTGAGATCTACGGCGAAGACATCCCCGAGATCTACACCCTGAAGAACTTCGCCCTCAACAAGGTGGAAGGCACCGACATGACCTACGCCGAGTACGTGGGCGCTCACTCCAGCGAGTGGACCAACATCATGACCAACCTCGGCTTCTACTGGGCTGACAACTCCGCCGCTCCCGCCGAGCCCGATTGGGACAACCTCGACTGGGCCGTGCTGACTCAGAAGGCGCAGTAATTCTCACAAGTAAACCGACGTGGCGGGCCTGATCAAGTCGGGCCCGCCATGCCCTCTTTTGGGGATATTCCTCAGTCCGCTCAAAACGGCTTGAGCAGTGTCCCCAAATCAAGATCACTCTCCGGGAGGCTGATTTTCCATGATCGAACTGAAAAATATCGTCGTCAAATTCGGAGACTTTGAAGCCCTGCATGACATCAACGTAGACGTGAAGGAAGGCGAGTTCTTTACCTTCCTTGGCCCCTCCGGCTGCGGCAAGACCACCACGCTTCGCACCATCACGGGCTTTATCGAGCCGGTTGAAGGCACGGTGAATGTAAACAACGTCGATATCACCCATGTGCCCATCGAGGAGCGCAACATTGGCATCGTGTTCCAGTCTTACGCGCTGTTCCCCACCATGACCGTGTATGACAACATCGCCTTTGGCCTGAAGGTCAAGAAGCTCAGGAAAAACGAAATCGACGAAAAGGTGCGCGCCATCGCCAAAAAGGTCGATCTGTCCGACGAGCAGCTCAAAAAGGCCGTCAGCCAGCTCTCCGGCGGCCAGCAGCAGCGCGTTGCCATCGCCCGCGCGCTGGTGACCGGCCCCGCCATCATCTGCATGGACGAGCCGCTTTCCAACCTCGACGCCAAGCTGCGCGTGCAATTGCGAAATGAACTCAAAAAGATGCAGAAGGACTTCGGCATCACCACCATCTACGTCACCCACGATCAGGAGGAAGCCCTCACGCTGTCCGACCGCATCGCGGTGTTCAACAAGGGCTTCATCGAGCAGATCGGAACGCCCAATGAAGTGTACAACCACTCCAAAACCGAGTTCGTGTGCAACTTCATCGGCGATATCAACCGCATCGAAAGCGACGTCGCCAAAAAGATGGGCCTCAGCGACAAGCAAAACCACTTTGTGCGTCTGGAGCGCCTGCGCGTCAACCGCCCCGCCGAAGAGGACGAAACGCAGGTCGAGGGCGTGATCGAAAGCCGCGAATACTACGGATTGTACATCAAGTATTACATCCAGACCGGCACGCAGATCCTCAAGGTGATCGAAAAGAACGACGGCATCAGCATCTACGAGCCGGGCGAAAAGGTAACCGTGGGCATTCACAAGGCCGACGTGATGAGCTATCCCAAGCAGTAAGGAGGCGTGCTGGATGAAAAAAACTCCTGCATGGCTGAAGCCCAGCCTTCTGTGGAAGGTGTTCGGCACGGCGTTCTTCGTGTATCTGTTCTTTGGCTTCATGCTTTTGCCGTGCCTCAATACCCTCACGCAGATTTTCACCGCCACCAACGCCTCCGGCGAGGTGGACCCGCTGGCGGTCATCCGTTTCTTCTTTGCGGGCAACATGCCGCGCTTCGTGTGGAACTCGCTGAAACTGGCGCTGTATCTGGTGGTCACGGTCAACGTGGTGGGCGTGAGCATCGTGCTTCTGACCGAGTATTTCGAAATCAAGGGCGCAAAGATCCTCCGCCTTGGCTACATGACCACGCTGGTCTACTCCGGCGTGGCGCTGGTGACGGGCTATCTGTTCCTGTATGACTCCGACGGCATCCTGACCACATGGCTTCTCAACGTCTTCCCCAACATGAACAAGAACTGGTTCACGGGCTTCAACGCGGTGCTGTTCACGATGACGTTTGCGTGTACCTCCAACCACATGCTGTTTTTGCGCAACGCCATCCGCGGCATCGACTACAACACCGTCGAGGCCGCCCGCAACATGGGCGCCAAGCCCTTCAAGGTGCTGTGGAAGGTCGTCTTCCCGACTTTGATTCCCACCATGTTCTCCCTCACGGTCATGACCTTCATCACGGGCCTGTGCGCCATGAGCGCGCCGACGCTTCTGGGCTATGACTCTATCAACCCGGAAATCGTGCGTCTGGCCGGTTCGTCCATCGCCGACGAGGCCTTCCCGCAGGCGCGCGCGGCGCTTCTGTCGATCATTCTGGCGCTGTTCACCATCATCCTGCTGACCATTCTGTCAAATTACGAGCGCAAGGGCCACTACTTAAGCGTCAGCAAGACCAAGGCCAAGCTCGTCAAGCAGAAGATCGACAATCCCGTGGCCAATGTGC
>JAFULL010000049.1 GCA_017473345.1 Clostridia bacterium
ACGAAGCCAGCGATGCTGCTCTGCAGGCTGCCAACCAAGCGGGCCAGCAGCACTTCGCGGCTGGGCATTTCGGCCAGCGCCTTGATCTGATCCATGGACATCACGTCACGGCCCAGCAGGCCGGCCTTGATGGAGATGGCTTCAGTCTTGTTCTTGGTAACGAAGTCGTTGATGATCTTCGCGGGGCTCACGGGATCGTTCATGCCAAAGGCGAACGCAGAGGGGCCGTTCAGCACCTCGTCCAGGCCCTCGATGTTCAGCTCGGCCAGAGCACGACGCACCAGAGTGTTCTTCAGAACGCAGTAGTCAACGCCGTTGGCACGGAACTGGGCACGCAGACCAGTCACCTGTTCCACGGTCAGGCCGTTGTAGTTGACGATCATCACGCTCTGCGCATCCTGAAACTTCTTCACGATGTCGCTAACGACCTGCTTTTTCAGCTCGAGATTCTTGCTCATTGGGGGTTGCACCTCCTTCTTGAAAATCTGCGATTCCAAAAAGAAAACCCTTGCAGGCGCAAGGGCGAACTAGTCGCAGGGGAGGTTTCTCCCGCCTTACACCTCGGCGGGAACATTTTAAGGCTGCTTTCGCACCCGACCCGCTGTCTTCGGCATAGGTTTCCAAAGAATCGTGTATTATTATATCCATATTCTTTGTTTTGTCAAGCACTTTTGGTGTGTTTTTTCAAACTTTCCAAGAAAACATTTGGCAGCGTATTTTTGCCCCGGCAGACTCACAATAGCGTTGAATCCATTCGAGGAGGTGAACGACGCATGCAGAATCAGCAGGGTCAGTCTGGCGGCAACAGCAGCTCCAGCCGTCCTGAGGTGCCCGAGGCAAAGCAGGCGCTCAACAACATGAAATATGAGATCGCCCGTGAACTTGGCATCAACCTCAAGCAGGGCTACAACGGCGACCTGACTGCCAGGGAAAACGGCTATGTGGGCGGCTATATGGTCAAGCGCCTGATTGAGCAGGCCGAACGTCAGATGAGCGGCCAGCAGTAAGAATTTTGATGAGGTGAAGGAAATATGTA
This sequence comes from Clostridia bacterium, assembly GCA_017473345.1. Lineage (GTDB taxonomy): Bacteria > Bacillota > Clostridia > Christensenellales > Aristaeellaceae > Limiplasma. The sequence continues at coordinate 1,037 of JAFULL010000049.1, forward strand.
TCAGAATCAGCAGAACAGCACTTCCTCCAGCAACCGCGCCATGGTGCCCGAAGCCAAGCAGGCGCTCAACAACATGAAGTATGAGATCGCCAGCGAGCTGGGCATCAACCTCAAGCAGGGCTATAATGGCGACCTGCCCAGTCGCCAGGCCGGTTATATCGGCGGCTATATGGTCAAGCGCCTGATCGAAAACGCTGAACGCGCCATGAGCAACGGCACGCAGCAGTAACATCTGAAAAACAAGGGAGACGGCTGCGGTTTGCAGCCGTCTCTTTTGTGTCTTTTTTTGGTTGATGCGGCAGGAAAGCGGCGGATGCGGCACGAAATGACTACTCTATATTTTCGACTTTTTTCGAAAGGCAGGCACAGAAGACCATGAATCTGTATCCTATGATCGGTATCGCCGGAAGCATCAATAAAGACGAAGACAGCCATTCTGTTCCGCGCTCCTATATGCGTGCGCTTCGCAACAGCGGCGCCATTCCCGTTATGCTTTCCTATGATATGGAGGGCGAAGCACTGGAAAGCTGCCTGGACCGTCTGGACGGCATTCTGCTGGCAGGCGGCAACGACGTGGACCCTGCACTGTACGGCGAAGCACCTGTGCAGGCGCTGGGCGAGGTCAACCCGCCGCGCGATGCGTTTGAGATGCGGCTGGTTCATGCGGCGGTTGCACGCAAAATGCCCATCTTTGGCATTTGCCGCGGCATTCAGAGCCTGAATGTCGCCCTCGGCGGCAAGCTGTGGCAGGATCTGCCCAGCCAGTTCCGCACAGCTGACGGTCAGCCGCCCATTTTGCACAGCCAGACGGCGCGCGGCTATCATCAGACCCACAGCGTGACGGCTGTGGAGGGCACCATGCTGCATACGATCGAAAAGGATCTTTGCTTCCGCGTCAATTCCTTCCACCATGAGGCTGTGTGGGTGCCTGCGCCCGGTATGCGTGTGTGCGCCTATGCCCAGGACGGTGTGATCGAGGCTATTGAACACACAGAGCTGCCGTTCTGCATGGGCGTGCAGTGGCATCCCGAACTGTTCTTTGACCGTGACGTGCATTCCAGCGTGTTGTTTGACAGCTTTGTGGCCGCTGCCGGGAAGTATCAGCAGGCCAAGGCGTAAGAAAGGCGGTTCACATTGAACTGGATGGAACTTTTAGGTCAGCTGATGGGGCTGATTGCTGTCGCGCTGGGTTTTGTGTCTTTTCAGATGCGCACCCAGCGGCAGCTGCTGGCAGTACAGACGGCTACGACGATCGCGTTTTGCATTCATTATTATCTGATCGGCGCGACCTCCGGGCTGATGCTGAATCTGCTGGGCATTGTGCGAAACCTTGCCTATTACCATAAGGACAAGCCGCTGTTTTCCGGTAAAAAATGCCCGATCTTCTTTTCAGTGCTGATGGGTGTGGTGGGACTTTTGTCCTGGCAGGACTGGTATTCCATATTTGTGGTATTGGGACTGATCATCAACACGTACTGCCTGTCGTTTGCCAAGCCGCAGAACATCCGCAAAAGCATTCTGATCACCTCGCCCATGGTGCTGATTTATGATGTGTTTGTGCTGTCTGTCGGCGGGATCGTTTATGAATCCGTAGCGATCCTCTCGGCTGTGATCGGTATTCTGCGCTGCCGAAAAGGAAGTCTTTCGGCTTGATTCGATTTTTCTTTCATAAAATGATTGACAAAGCCCCCAAAGTGCGTTATAATCCGTTTTGTGCTTAGGGGCATGGTGTAATGGTAACACGTGGGTCTCCAAAACCTTTGTTGAGGGTTCGAATCCTTCTGCCCCTGCCAAAGTCTCTCAGAAATGAGAGACTTTTTGTTTTATTTCCTCGCGCAACACATCCAAAACGATCATCCAACGACAGGAGACAAATGATGATGAAAGAATTCTTTGTTTACTTCTTCGGCGCAGGCAGCGAAGTGGAGTTTTCGCTGTTTACCCCCGCACACTTCGCACCCGTCGTTCTCATGCTTTTCGTCATTTGGCTGATTTATCGCATGCGCGGCAAAATCCGCCTCAGCAAACATGAGGAAAATCTGCGCATGTTTCTTGCCTTTGCCTTGATCATTTCGGACATGTCCTATTACTGGCGGCTGGTGGGCGCGCCCTGGCTGCAGCCGGGCCCGGTGGAAAATCTGCCCATAGGCGTTTGTACATGGTCGGTCATTTTCTGCAGCTATATGCTGGTGGGCAAAAAGCAGTTTCTGTTTGACATCTGCTATTTCTGGCTGCTGTCCGGCTCTTTGTTTGCGCTCATCACACCGACGCCGCTCACCTATACCGGCATTACCCGTTTCCGCTACTATCAGTTCTGGCTGGAACACACGCTGGGATACATTTCTATTTTCTATATGATTTTTGTACATGGCATGCGTCCCACAGTCAGATCGGCCATCCGCTCCTATGCAGCGCTTGTGATCATGGCTGTGATCGCTTACTGTGTCAACAGCATGATTCCCGGCGCCAACTACCTGTATATGGCCAGGCCGGAGGCAGCGCCCTCTGTGCTGGATATTCTGCCTCCCAACTTTGCGCTGCGCCTGATCATTATGGCGGCGGCCATCTCCGCCATGTATGTGCTGGCTTATCTTCCGTGGTATTTCAAAGACCGGCGCGCAGTCAAAGCGGCTCGGACGATGTAATCCCAAACGCAGTTTCTTCGGAGACTGCGTTTTTCAATTGCAGGGGTTTCATTTTTTCAAACAAAATTGCATCTTTCTCCATTTATTCTTGTTGGTGTTGCAGATATAATAAAGGCATATCCTTCGCAGGGAGGCTTCTTTATGGTTCAGATCATCTATGACAAGGGCATTCCATTTGTCGATATCAACGGCCAGCGTTTTGATCCGATGGCTTTTCGTTCGTTCCGCCCACGTCCGGATAATGTGCAGCTTGCATCGCGCACAGGAATCCAGCTCTATCAGATTCTTGTTTCCGGCCTCAACTGCACGCTGGACGTTCCGTACTCCCTGTACGGAGGCGTATGGAAAGGCGACGGAGAATATGATTTTACTGCTTTTGATGAGCAGTTTGAAATGTTTTGCAGCAATGTGCCCAATGGTTATTTCAATGTGATGCTGCAGCTGGATACATGCCCATGGTTTGCTGAGAATCATCCGGGCGAGGATGCAGACAGTTACCTGCATTTGGGTGAACTGGTGCTCAATGAGGACTGGAAGCGCTCCGCTGCGGAGTATCTGAAGGCATTCATCACCTATGCTGAAGAAAAATATGGGGATCGCATCTGGGCGTATTCCATTGCTGCCGGGCTTTGCAATGAATGGTTTGACCATTCACTGTATGATTTTTCCTTTGATCGTTCCAATACCCGTATGACCAACCTATGGCGAAAGGGAATCGGAAAGCCCGATGCGCCTGCGCCCACCATCGCCTCCATGGATGCGGGGGATGGCCTGCGTGCGCCAGACAGCGATGACTTCCGCTATCTGACCCTTTCCAATGAGCTGCTGAGCGATCTGGTATGCTATTTTGCCCACGAGGTGCAGAGCGTGCTGAAGCACAAGAAGCTGTTTGGTTTGTTCTATGGATATATTCTCATGCAGGACAATCATCAGGTGTTCTGGAACACCAACGGCTATGAAAAAGTGTGGCGCTCGCCGGATATCGACATGCTGTATTCGCCAGCAGCCTACAGCTATCATCGACAGCTGGACAATGTAAGTTCCTGGCAGTACGCAGTGGATTCCATCCGTGCCAACGGCAAGCTGTATCTGCATGAGAACGACCACAGGACGGCATTGGCGCGTTTCCCGCTGGAAAACGGCGCTGTGATGAAAGACTGCTACAAGACCTTTGAAGAATGGCGCGAGGTGTTCCGCCGCGAACTGGCGTTGGTGATGCAGAAGCAGTCCGCTTTCTGGTGGTTTGACTTTTTCGGCGGTTATTACAGTGCGCCGGAATACGAAGAAGAACTGAAACTGGAATGCGAGATCTATCATCAGCTGGCGCAGGGAGAACGGCATTCCAATGCTGAAATCGCGGTGTTTATTGACCCGACATCCATGCTTTGCGCAAAAGAACGCACAAAGCTTTGCTTCGATCTGGGCAAGTACTGCATTGACGAACTGCACCGCTGCGGCGCACCGTTCGACCTGTACAACCTGAGCGATCTCAAGCAGCTGGATATGAGCCAATATAAGGTCTGTATATTTTTGAACGCATATCTTCTGCCGGATGAACTGGTGGAATGCATCGCGCAAAAGCTGAAAGGCAAAACAAAAATCTACCTGCATGCGCCCGGTTTGTGGGACGGAAAAACGTTCAATTTGGAACGTACGGCCAGCCTGTGCGGCATGAGGATTGTACCGCGCTTAAGCGAAAGTTCCAGAACCAGTTATCTGGGTACAGAATACAGCTTTTCAGACCATATCGAGCCCCTGTTTCAGGTGGAGGACGATGCGGCTGAAGTACTGGCACGCTACGACGACGGTGCGGTCAGCTGCGCTCGCAAGGGCGATGTGGTGTATTCCGCTGTTGGTCGCTTGACGTGGCAGCTGTGGCGTGACATTGCCGAAGCTGCAGGCGTGCATATCTGGGACGAAAACGGCAGCGGTACGGCCATATGCTCGCAGTTTGTGTGCAGCTATACGACCCTGAGGGAAGATTGCGAACTGCACATGAAGGAAGATGGCATCTACCGCGAAGTTTTCAGCGGTCAGCTTTATGAATGCAGGGACGGATTGCTGCGCTACCATGCCCAAAAAGGTACCACAATGCTTTTTGTAAAAGAATAAGAAATGTGAAAAGCATCCTGTATACAGGATGCTTTTCGTTTATCCTCCGTTTTTTGCATACTGCTTGGGCGTTGTGCCGGTCACCTGCTTGAACTGGCGGATGAAATGATACACGCTGCTGTAGCCCAGCTGCTCTGAAACAGAGGCGACGGTAGCCCCGCTTTGCAGCAGCATTTTTGCTTTTTCGATGCGGATGAGGATGAGATCATGCCTTGGCGATATTCCAAACACCGCTTTGTATACCGCATGCAGACGCGACTGACTCAAATTGACTGCCTGCGCCAGCTCGGGAATGCTCCACGAATGCCATGGGCTCGACAGGATCCGCGTACGGATCTCGCGCAGATGTTCGGCGGTTTCATAGCGCACATTCGGCTGCATCTGCGGCGTGTTGACGCAGTGGGACACCCGAATGAGCATCTCATGCAGCTTGGCCTGCGAAAGCTCACTCCAATAGGGCCTTTGGGCGAAAAACTCATTTTCGAGAAATGCGATGATATCGCTGATGCCAGCAGTTTGTGAGACCTGATAGAGTGTGTCAGGTTCAAGGCCATACTGTTTCATCAGCCCATCCATATCACCGGAAATATGAAGCCAGTCATGAAAAAGCGCTTCCTCAGCCACAAAACCATGAGGGGTACCGGGCGCAAAAACAATAAAGGCGCCTTTTTCCACCGGCAGGACGCGGCCGCCAAAAGCAAGTTGCACCGGGGTAAGGAAATGCAGCAGAATGTATTCCGTACTGCCTTCCGGTCGGTTGAGTGAAAAGCCAGCAGGCTCTGCCCAGCGGTGCCGCACACGGTTGACAGAAATCTCCATATACAAACCTCCTTCTGACTTACTTTATCAATGATAATAGAAAATGTCAATTTTTTAATAATTGAAAGACTTGTTTTTGCTGAACATAAAGGCTATTGTATAAATATATACTCAGCGTTTTCAAAAGGAGGATATGTTGATGCATTGCATTCCCAAGCCTGAATTTCCACGTCCTGAAAAAAGGCGTGACAATTGGATGAATCTGAACGGCAGCTGGCAGTTTGAACTGTTTGCCGCCGGAAAAGAAGCAGATGAAAAGCAGTTTTCTGAGGCTCGCTCCCAGTACAGCCGTACCATTCAGGTGCCTTTTTCCTGGGTGTGTCCCCTCAGTGGTGTGCAGGAGAATGTGGCAGGCATCGGCTGGTACCGCCGCACAGTGGAATATGAAAAGAAGAGCCGACTGTTCCTGTGCTTTGGCGCAGTGGATTACAAGGCAGACGTCTATATCAACGGTCAGCATGCCGGTCACCACCAGGGCGGATATGCTTACTTTGAACTGGAGGTTACCGCGCATTGGAAATCCGGCGCAAATACCATCGAAGTACGCGCTGAAGATTACCGTTGCGAAACCCAGCTCTACGGCAAGCAGGGCTATGGCGAGATTCAGGGCATCTGGCAGACGGTATGGCTGGAGGATCGCCCGCAGAACTATATTCAGGACTATCGCATCTCCACGCGCATCAGCGGCGAGGTGAAGGTGAGCGTAGAAGCTGACGCACCTGACGGAACGATGGTATCCGCCTGCTTTGACGGCGGATGCTGGAGCGGGGAAGTCAAACAGGGCAAAGCGGAGATCGCCATTCAGCTGACTGAGCCGCGCCTGTGGTCGCCGGACGATCCTTATCTGTACGAGGGCAGCCTGAAGATGGGCGAGGATGAGGTGTTCACTTATTTCGGTGTGCGCGAAATTACCTGCGCCAACGTCGATGGACGCGGCTACAAGTGGATTTTGCTCAACGGCAAGCCTGTGTACATTCAGGGAACGCTGGATCAGGCCTTCAATCCCAAGGGGCACTTCACTTATCCCACGGATGAGGATATGTATCAGGAGGCGTGGCGGCTCAAGCGCCTTGGCCTGAATATGGTGCGCATTCACATCAAGCCGGAGGAGCCTCGAAAGCTGTACTGGATGGACAAACTGGGCATTCTGGTCATGGCGGATATTCCATGCTTCTGGGGCCCGCCCATTGCTGAAGCCCGCGAAGCCTACGAGGCTGAAATGCCTGAGATCATGCGCCGTGACCTCAACCATCCCTCCATTTTCTCTTGGGTGGTGTTCAATGAAAGCTGGGGCCTGCTGGACAATGTGGACGGCGAAAAGGTCTACAAGCCCGAAACGCAGGAATGGGTGCGCCGGATGTATCACAAGGCCAAGCAGATCGACCCCGAGCGCCTGGTGGAGGACAATTCGCCCTGCCGCTATGACCATGTGGAAACGGATATCAACACCTGGCATTTCTACCTGAATACATACGAAGTGGTGCGCGATCATATCCGCAAGATTGCAGACAACACCTATCCTGGTTCTTCCTTCAACTATATCGGTGAAAACCGCCAAAGCGACGCGCCGCTGATGAACAGCGAGTGCGGTATGGTGTGGGGCGTGGAAAACTCTGCCGGCGACAGCGATCTGGCGTGGCAGTACCACTACATGCTGAACGAATATCGCCTGCACGAGAAGATCTGCGGCTTTGTGTTCACGGAGTTCCATGACGTTGTCAACGAATTCAACGGCTACTACCGTATCGACGACAGTGACAAGGACTTTGGCTATCAGGATCTGTGCCGCGGCATGAGCCTGCGCGATTTGCATGCTGACGATTTTGTGGCGACCGACTGTCCTCCTATGCAGACTGTGCAGCCCGGCGCGAAGGTCGGTATCCCGCTGGTACTGTCCAGCTTCAGCGACAAACATCACGGCGAAAACTGCACCATTGCGTGGGAATTGTGGCACGACGGTCTCAATGGCCGCGTGACCGACAGCATGGGCGAGATGGACGTCCCTGCCTTCGGTTTCGGTGCAACCGCGCTGGGCGATCTGCAGGTGACCATGCCCTGCGAAAACGCCGCGCCCATACTGTCGCTCTACCTGAAGGACAGCGCCGGCAATGTGATCTCCCGCAACTTTGTCGCCTTTGACGTACAGGCGGCGCTGCCGGGCAATATGGTCGAAATACCAGTCTGCACTGGAAAAACCAGCGGATTTGAGCCCGCATGGAACGCCATCGTCAATGACAAACTGTGCATGGGCGGAAGCGGTGAAGTGACCTATGACGTAGCACTGCCTGAAACCAGCGGCCTCGTTCGCGAAATCATCCTGCATATGGAAGCGGGCGCCAAGCGCGTTCTGAAGAAGGACTGCAAAGAAATAGGAGAACCCGAAAAGGATCATGGCTTCATGCGCGGCTATCTGGTGGATCGCGGCGCATTTGAAAACTCCTACTGGATGACCGATGAAAGCCGCTTCCCTTCGGATGTGGAAGTGCTGGTCAACGGCGAAGTGATCCATACGCTGCATCTGGAAAACGACTGGGCGGACGTGCGCGGCATGCTCAGCTGGCATCGCCAGCCTGAGGAACGCCACCTTGACGAGGCGGGCTCCTACGGCGAACAGCAGCATATCGCTATCCCCAGCCGCATGCTGAGTGCGATCTGCAAGGCTGGCAGCTTCCAGTTGACCTTCCGTGTGAAGGGCAAGGGCGGTCTGGCATTGTATGGCCGCAACTGCGGACGCTACCCCTTCGGCTTGATGGTGGAAGTGAAGTAACATAAAGAGAAGCCCCCCGGGATTCCGGAGAGCTTCTCTTTATGCATGCGTCATTTCGCGGGCCTTGGGTTTGCGGCCTACTTCCACATTGTCGTGCTCGCGGTCGCGCAGCGCTTCAATGGGGTTGGGTGCGAGCTCGAAGCGGTAGTCCTTGCCAAACTTGCGAATGTGCCGCTCGATGACGGAGTGGCTTTCCACATCTTCTGCGTTAGCATTGACTTTCTGCTGATAGCAGAAGAAATCGGCATCGCGCTCAAGATCGTTGATGTGAGCATAACTTTCCCGGCAGGCGGTCAGGTTGACGGTTTCAGCAAGGATGCCGCGCACATGGTCGATGTTGCTTTCCAGCCTGAGCGGTGCAGGGAAGGTTCCTTCGCCCACGACCTGCTGATAGTCCTTCTGCTCCTTTTTGCGCAGCAGATCAACAGCCTTGTGAAGGTGACTCAGTTCCATTTCAAACAGCTGCTGCCAGATGCGGCGAATCTTTTCGTTTGTTTCGGTCTCATAGCAGCTCCAGTACAGGTAGCACTCGGTATACTGGTGCATGACCAGATTTTCATACCATGTGCAGTTGACGTCCATCAGACTGCCGTACTGGGATACGTGCTGTTCTTCGATCATGCCGATCTCGCGATACAGCGCGCGTCCCGGTGTGTTGGGATAGGCGGCGCACACGTTCATGTAATAGTTCATGGTCTGCTGCTCGGCGGCGGTGATGATGCCTACACACAGTTTAGTGTCCAGTGCGGCCTGCTTGCTGTCGATGGGGCGCTTGATGGAATCAAACGGATAGCGGTGATGAGCGATCGTAGGACGGGCAGGCATGATCTCGGTATAGCCGCCCACAAGCGTTTCAGCTCTGGTACCAGTTTCCATATCCAGAAAATCCGCATAGCGGTACAGATGATCGAAGTCTTCCAGAAGGGCAAAGTTCAGGGCGTTTCGCACATGCTCGTCGGGCTCGCGTTTGGCAAGGTGCGCAGTCAGATCAACTGCCAGCTGCTCGTAACCGATGGTGTGCTCCAGCAGAGTTTCGTTGTCCGGTTTGAGCGCGGCTACCATTTTCTGCTGCTGCTGTTCGCTGCGGCGCAGCAGCGCAAGCGCACGGCGCACGTCGCCATCGGGACAGTTACGTGAAAACTGGTGGGAAAACCATACGTTTTCAAATTCGGTTCCGTTCATCAGGATCACGCGCGTGCGGGTGTAGGGGTCGACCTCATACTTGTCGTAAGCCGCAGGCGACATGGCTTTCCAGTCCAAAAGGCAGTCGTCCAGACGCGGGGCGTTTTCTTTGAATGGATTCATTGTGTTCTCCCTCCCTGTGAGTGTTGCAGGGATAGTATGTGCAGCTTTAAGAAGGATATACTTTCCTGCTGCGGCAGGGAAAAGGCAGATGCATACCGAAAACATAACGCAGAACCTTTTGCAAAGGAGAAATGACATATGGTTTGTCTCAAACATAATGGTGCGGAAATGACCATCACCAAATTCGGTGCCGAAATGCGCAGCTTTAAGATCGGCGAACGTGAATTCATCTGGCCGGGCCATCCGGACGTGTGGAAGAGCAGCGCGCCTGTGCTGTTCCCGGGCATCGGAGCCATGAAGGACGGCGGCACGACCATTGCCGGTGAATGGTACGCCGTGCCTCGCCATGGCTTTGTGAAGTTCATGGACTTTGAAGTCGCAGAGCAGAGCGATGACCATGTCACGCTGACCGTTCATCAGACCGAAGAAACCCAAAAGGTGTTCCCGTTTGATTTTGAACTGAAGGTGACCTACCGCTTTATTGAGGGCGGTTTTGAAACGGTGTTCGAAGTCAAAAACAACTCCGATCGCGTGATGCCTTTCCTGATCGGCGGCCATCCCGGCTTCACCTGCCCCATGAACGAGGGCGAAACGTTCGAAGACTATGTACTCCATTTTGAAAAGGAAGAGACCATCGGTACCACGCTGTGCGACGGCCCCGGACATACGCTGGCCGGCACGGAGCCTGTGAACTTTGGCGCAGATAACCGCACCCTTGCGCTGGATCACAAGGATTTTGACCGGCTGGATACCTATATCTTCTCAGGCCTTAACAGCCGTAAGGTCGACCTGATCCATAAGGAGACCCGCAAAGGTATCCGCTTCAGCTTTGATATGGACGTGCTGGCTATCTGGACCTCGCCCGGAAAGAATGCGCCCTATGTGTGCATCGAGCCCTGGCAGGGCAGCCCGGCCTATGCCGATGAGAGCGGTCGTTTTGAGGACAAACCCTATCATGTTGAACTGGGCGCGGGTGAAACCTATACCTGCGGCTATCAGATGGAAACTCTGGATTAAAAAAGTTCACACAAAAAGCGCAGCAGACTTGCATCTGCTGCGCTTTTTCCATTACTCGATTCCAGTAGCCATGTATCCGGCCTTTTCAACAGCACTCTTTAAAACAGCGTCCTCAACTGATGTTTCCATCGAAACAACCGCCGTTCCCTTTTTGAAACTGACTACAGCCGAAACGCCTGCAATATCATTGAGCGCCTCCATTACGCGGTTTTGGCAGCGTTCGCAGCTCATGCCGGAGATGCTGATAACTTTCTTGCTGACCACATGAGCCAGCTTCTTTTTACGCGGCTTGTAGTCCTCACCGCCGCAGCAGGCACTCTTGTGCTGAAAATGCCGTACCGTTGCCCGAATACCAAATCCAACAGCAACCACTGCGATCAATGCAATGATAAGATCCGTCATAAAACCATCTCCTTTGATTAGCCGTAACTAACTCATATCATACAAAATCTCCCCGTCAAAAACAAGCGGAGAGATCAAAAAAATGAATGGGATTCTTAAGGGCGACAGCCCTTAAGCGGTGGGTATGGGAGGCGGAGCCTCCCACCGTCCTCCCTCGTTACTCCTTGTCCTCGTAACCCAGAGTGCGCAGGTCGTCCATGCGGTTGCGCCAGTTTTCGCGTACCTTTACCCACAGCTGCAGGTGGACATGATTTCCCAGCAGGGTTTCGATGTCGCGGCGGGCTTCCTGACCGATGAGCTTGAGCATGCTGCCCTGCTTGCCGATGATGATGCCCTTGTGCGCGGGACGCTCGCAGTAGATGGTGGCGTGGATCTCAATGAGGTTGGGGGAGAGGTTCTTGATGGACATCATTTCGACGCCAATGCCGTGGGGCACTTCCTCTTTAAGGTGATACAGCGCCTTTTCACGGATGAGTTCGCCGCAGATGAGGCGCTCAGGCTGGTCAGTGATGGCGTCGGAGGGGAAGTACTGAGGGCCCTCGGGCAGATAACTGATGAGCAGCTCCTTCAGCTGGCTCATGCCGTCGCCGCTGCGGGCACTGACGGGAATGATGTCGTCATAACCGGCATCGGCAAAGCTGGCAATGAGGGTCAGCAGGCTCTGGGGCTCCAAAAGGTCGATTTTGTTGAGCACCAGTACCTTTTTGACCTTGTGCTTGCTCATGTCTTCGACAACAGTGCGGTCCTGCTTGCCGACAGCGGTGGCGTCCACCATCACGATCAGCGCGTCGATGCCCTGCAGAGCATCCTGCGTGCTCTTCATCATATATTCGCCCAGTCGGTTGCGGGGCGTGTGCAGGCCGGGAGTGTCCAGAAAGACGATCTGGCTGTCTTCCTGCGTGCTGATGCCCATGATGCGGTTGCGGGTGGTCTGGGGACGGTTGGAAACGATGGCGACCTTTTCACCCACCATGGCGTTCATGAGGGTGCTTTTGCCTACGTTGGGGCGGCCGATAATGGCAATGAAGCCGGAACGAAATGCAGACATTGTTGATTCCTTTCTGTATGTACGGTCAGCCCAGAACATCCTTGGGGCCAAAGCCATGGGGGAGAAGGGCGGGCAGGGTGGTCTTGTCCACATGGCCTTCGCCGTCGATCACAAGCACGCGCAGATTGGGCGCAAACTCGTTGAGCGCCTGACGGCACGCGCCACAGGGATAGGGCATGGAGCCTGCAGAGGCGATGGCAATGGTGGTAAATTCGTGTTCGCCTTCGCTGACGGCCTTGAAAAGCGCGGTGCGCTCGGCACAGTTGGTCAGACCGAAGGAGGCGTTTTCAATGTTGCAGCCCAGATACACGCGGCCGCTTAAGCTGAGCAGCGCCGCGCCGACGGGGTAGTGGCTGTAGGGGGAATAACTGTTTTTCAGCGCGAACTGAGCAAGCTGCAAAAGCTCCTCATCGCTGACGGGGGAGGTGGTCTCCTCACGGGAGATTCCGGCCATGTGCAAAGCCTTTTCTTCCATGCTGCGCATCTCCTTTTGTTCTTCGGGTTCCATGTGGTCGTAGCCCATCAGGTGGAACAGCCCGTGGGCAAACAGGTAACAAAGCTCGCGGCGTACGCTGTGGCCGTATTCAGCAGCCTGTGCCTGTGCATGTTCATAGGAAATAAGAATGTCCCCGATCATACATCCGCCAAGCTCCGGGTCGTATTCGGCACGCAGACGTTTTTCGCAGCTGCGGGCCGTTTTACCGGAAGGATAGTTCACGGTGGGAAAACTGAGCACGTCGGTCGAACGGTCGATTCCGCGGAACTGAGCATTGACGGTGCGGATGTCCTCGTCATCCGTCAAAATGACGTGAACGGCCAGCGGCTGGGTGACGCCCTCGGCTGCCTGACAGCAGGATGCCACCAGATCAAAGGGCGCAAAGGCCTGTGCAGCTACACGCTGCTCCCATTCGATCTTCATGCCTGCTCGCCGCCTTCCTTAGCTTCGGCCGGCCTTTCGGGCTCTGCCGGTTCGGCGGCAGCGACGGGTTCGATAGGCTTGAGCTGCTTTTCCTCCACGGCGCTGACGATGGGCGTAGGCGCACTTTCCAGAGCAGCCACGTGCGCAGCGGCGCTGGGACTGATGGTGGGATATTCGATGCGCTCATGGAACACGCCGTTAAGCACTGTGGCAAATGCATCGCAGATCAGCGAGATATCGTTGAGGGTAAGGGGAGCATTGCTCATCTGGCCATCCTCAAGTTTGCCGTTGACAAGCTTGGCGATGAAGGCGCGGATGGCGTCGGGCGTGGGATCGGGCATGCTGCGTACGGCAGCTTCAACGGTATCGGCCAGCATGATGATGGCGCTTTCCTTGGAGGTGGGGCGCTTGCCGTCGTAGCGGAAGTCGGCAATGTCGACAGCCTGTCCGTTGGCCTGCTTGACCGCCGTGTGGTAGAAGTAGGCAACGGGCGTGTCGCCGTGATGCTCTACGATGATCTTCTGAATTTCCAGCGGCAGATGATACTGCTGCGCCATGAGCAGTCCATCGCGCGTGTGGGCCGTTACGATGGCGGCGCTCACATAGGGATTGGTGTGCTCGTGGGGATTTTCGCCCATCTGGTTTTCCTTGAAATACAGGGGGCGCTTCAGCTTGCCGATGTCATGGAAATACGCACCGGCACGGGCCAGAAGGGGATTGCCGTGAACGGCCTCGGCCGCCGCTTCGGCAAGGTTGGCCACGATGATGCTGTGGTGATAGGTGCCGGACGCTTCAATGAGCAGCTTGCGCAAAAGCGGATGATTGGGATTGCTCAGCTCCAGCAGCTTGGTAGGCGTTGCCAGATGGAAGATACTTTCCAGCAGCGGATCCAGCGCAATGCACAGCACAGAGGAAAGCAGCGCGCTGCCGCCGCACCACAAAGACTTGACAAATACGTCTGCCACAGAAGTATTCGTCATAAAACCGATGGTCAGGATGATCAGAATGTTGGTGAACGCGGTCACAATGCCGCCCAGCAGCACCTGCTGGCGGTAGGGCCTGCGCTTGATGATGTAGATCGCCACAAGGCCGCTGATAAAGGATGTGAACAGAATGTTGACCATGGCCGCGCCGTAGGTGCTGTCGCCGCCGGCGATCAGCGCGCTTACCAGCACGCACACAGCAAGGTTGCCGGCCACGGCACTGTTGGCGCTGATGAGGCAGGCCAGCATCATGGGCGCAAGCAGAGCTGGCGTCAGATAGGTATGTACCAGACGGCCCAGGATGCACAGGCCCAGCGTGACGCACAGAATGATGCTGGTGATGATCAGACGTCTGGGGTCGGCAAGGGTCTCGCGGTCAAACAGCAAAAGGCCGATCACCAGCACGGCCATGCCCAAAATCACCAGCAGCGCGCCGCCGATGTACATCATCACGTCGACGTTGTCGTCATCCAGCAGGCCCAGGCTGGAAAGCATGGCCAGCTGGTTGGCCGTCACGCGTTCACGGGCCAGCACGATGTTCTGGCCCTGCTTGTACATCACCGGTTCCACAGCGCTGCGGGCCTCGTCGCGCAGCTTTTCGGTGGCAGCCTGATCGATGACCATGTTGGGCTGAACGACCTTGCGCAGGATGGGCGTGACGATATTCTGCAGCAGGTCGATCTCTGTCTTGTAAGCCACGATCTGCTGAACATACTGGATGGTTTCGTTTACATAGCCTTCACGGATGGTAGTGTTCAGGCTGTTTTCAACAGCGGCGGACAGGTTCTCTCGCATGTCGGCCATGGCTGCGTCGGGGGTGGTGAGCAGCGTTCTGAGCTGATAGTCCGCCAGAGACATGTGGCTGAGCAGCGTGCGCACATAATTGAAGTCCGCTTCGGTAAAGGTGTAGCTGCCGTTATTCTGCCCAAGCAGCTTGCTGCCGTACTGCTGCACGGCGCTCACCTGCGTAAGCACGGTGCCAAGCTCCTGCATCACCTTGTTGGCGACGTCTTCCTTAAAAACATAGGTAGGCTCGACGGCCTTGGCCGCTTCTTCGCGCTGGCGTGCCGTGCTTACCTCGTCTACAACATCCTTGCTGGCCGTGATGGTGGTGTGGGAAATATCGCCCACCTTCAGGTCATAGCGCTGCGGTGTGATAGCCAGCAGAAACATGCAGCACAGCAAAAACGTGCAGCCAAGCAGCACATATACGCAGTGCGCCGTGTTGGAGCGAAGCGCCTGCATCAGCTTTTCAATGCTGAACTGATTCTTTTTTCGAATGGAATGCTTAACGGGCCTCATTTCCTCCACCTCTCCGGGCTCTTTCGTAAGCCTCATATGCTTTTACAACGGTCTGCACCAGGTCGTGACGCACAACATCAGACTGGCCCAGCTTGACAATGGCAATTTCGGGAACGTCCTGAAGTACGTCCAGCGCCTGCACCAGACCGCTCTGCTTACCGATGGGAAGGTCGGTCTGCGTTACGTCGCCGGTAACGACCACACGGCTGCCTGCGCCAAAACGGGTAAGGAACATTTTCATCTGTTCAGGCGTGGTATTCTGTGCTTCGTCAAGAATGATAAAGCTGTCAGACAGGGTACGGCCGCGCATGTAGGCCAGCGGGGCTACCTCCAGAACGCCGCGTTCCACAAGGCGCTGGTAGCTTTCTGCGCCCATCATTTCATACAGTGCGTCGAACAGCGGACGCAGATAGGGGTCGACCTTCTGGCTGAGGTCGCCGGGCAGGAAACCCAGCTTTTCGCCGGCTTCCACAGCGGGACGCGTGAGGACAATGCGTTCAATTTCCTTGTTGCGAAGGGCGACCACCGCCAGCGCCATGGCCAGATAGGTCTTGCCGGTGCCGGCAGGGCCTACGGCAAAGGTAAGCTCATGCTCGCGGATGGCCTTGACATATTCGTACTGGCCGAGGGTTTTGCAGCGCACGGGGCGGCCCTTGTGGGTGATGGCGACAACTTCAAAGGCAATATCATCCAGCTGATCCAGCTGGCCGGTGCGTACAAGGCTGAGGGCGTAGCGCAGCGTGGTGCGGTCGATCTGCGCATGGCGCTGATGCAAATCCATCAGCTTTTCCACCACAGCGGCGGCCATCAGGGCATTTTCTTCACTGCCGTCGATCAGCAGCTCCGAGCCGCGCACGGTAAGCTCCACGTCCAGCTCGGTTTCGATCATGGGAAGGTTGCGCCCATTGGCGCCAAAAAGAGAAAGATATGCGTCCATACTGGTAAGTTCAACGCGTACAGCAGGGTTCACAGACAAAGGGGCATGCCTCCGATCACGGCGTTTGTACAACGCCGATATCCATCAGCCATTCACCGGTGGCGGTTGCGGCCAATGATTCACCTTCTATCATACAATAATCTACCCATTTGTCAATGATCTCATAGCCAAACAGCCGTAATTTCAAGCGTTTCAGCGCGGCTTCACCGGCTTCCTGACGGACTGTTTCCATCTCGCGGGAGGTGTACTGCATGCTGACCTCGCGCTGTGTGATGCGCTGCAGAATAACTGGGAAAAAGCTGCCGACGACAGGCATTTCTTCCATATAGGTATTGTAGGCAAGATAGTCGGCGTTTTGAACAGGCTGCTGCCACATGGGCGTCGAGAGCCGGGTGAAGACGGTTTGACGGCCGGTTTCTTTGCTTTCGATCTCATACAGAGGCATCTGCACGGTGCACGACTGCCAGCAGCGCGCATTCACGACACCTTCTGCGGCAACGTCAACCGTCGCTCCGTCAAAGGAACGTTCGATCCCGCGAATCAGTGTCTGACCTTTCCGAACGACGTCGCCGGGTTTGACGGCAGCGGTTCCTGCGTAGACCTGAATGGATTCAACGATACCGCCGCGTGCTGCCACAATATCACACGGAATATCGGACGGCAGAACAGGCATGGACACGCCGGGAGTGACATCTACCATCAGTGTAACGCCTGAAACATAGGCGTGAAACCACGCGATTTTGGGATAACGATGAGTGAGCAGCTGCTCCAGCGCTTCAGCATCAATGGAATTGCGGGCACGCCCCGCCGAATAGCCGCTTTCTTCCAAAAATGCTGAGATATCCGCCTGATAGCTGCCTGCTCCGTGAATCTCCACGCGCCACACAAAACCGGACAGGATCATTACGGCCACAAGCGTCAGCACAACACCAGCCGGAATGCCCGGGCGCTGCCTGAGCCACTTAAGCCGTGCCGACCATCTCAGCGGAACGCTCTGATGAATCCGCCAGCCTTTTTCCTGCGCAAGCGTGCAAATGGAAGGCAGATCGCACGAAAAGCATTCGCACACAAGCGTGCGGCTGTCCGCGCGGCGGATGCTTACAAGCGGAATGCTGTTTTTGCTGAGCAGATTAATAAAACGTTCCAGATTCAAACCCGTGACGCAGAAGCGGTGGATAAACCATCCAAGGCGTACCGGCTTCAAAGGCCTCATCCTTTCGGACGGTAGGACAGCTTTTCAATCCTGCCGAAAACCACCAGACCGTCTCTGTCGTAACGCGAGAGCGAAAGCTTTTCGCCGGTGATGACGAGGTGTCCGCAAAGGGTTTTGAGAATGATCTCCTGTTCTGTGCAGGCGTAAATGCCCTGATGCTGCTCCACGATCAGCTTTTCATCGCCCAGAAGCACAGAACGCGGCCACCCGAACACCAGCTCCTGCGGGATATCCGCCTGCCTGAGCCTGTCGAGCATAAAAAAACCTCCCCAAACACAGTTTTGGAGAGGATATGCGGCATATTTGCCAAAATGAACTATTTTTGCATGAGCCGTTCCCAGTAGGCGGGGAGCACTTTTTCAAACTGCACGCCATAGCGCAGTGGTTCGCCGCTGGCGAGCGTTTCGCGAATGCCGGCATGGGTAAAGTCCAGCGCAGTGTTTACAGCTGTTTCCAGCGGCTGATTATTCATCAGCGCACCCAGCAGGAAGGATGCAAACACGTCTCCGGTACCATGAAACACGCGGTCGATGCGTTCGCGGAAGAGGTAAACAGGCTGAGCCATCCCCTGCGAATAAACAGCCACGCCGGTCTGGCCGGGGCGGAAACTGACGTCTGTGATGACCACGTTTTGCGGCCCCAGCTGCGCCAGCCTGCAGCAGTAGTCCGAAATACAGGCTTCATCCGCCTCTTCGCCGGGATAAGGCTCGCCCAGAAGGAAGGCGGCTTCGGTCTTGTTGGGTACGATGGTACGCGCACGGCTGACCAGCCTGCGCATCTGCCGCGGCATGCTTTCATCCATCAGCGAATACATGCGCCCGTGATCGCCGAAGGCAGGGTCGACAAAGATGTGCGTCTGCGCATCACAGAGCAGGTCCATCATGCGCAGCACTTCATCCGCCTGTGCGCCGTTGGCCAGATAACCGGAATAAAAAGTATCGTAATGCAGCCCCAGCGTGCTTAAATGCTGCGCGATAGGGTGCAGCTGGTCGCTGAGATCCATATGGGTATAGCCGGTGAATTCGCCCGTGTGCGTGCTTAAAAGAGCAGTGGGCACCACAGCGGTATTGAGCCCTGCTGCCGAAAGCACCGGAAGAGCCACCGTCAGGGAGCAGCGCCCCACGCAGGAGATGTCGTGAACTGCGATTGCGCGTTTTTGCATCAACAGGCCGCCTTTCTGAAGAATACCTTACAATGATACACAAAAGTCAAAAAAATGCAAGCCAGCCTTGACAATTTGCAGCCCGCGCGGTAAAGTAACACCATTCTCGTATAAGGAGGAGAAACCTATGCAAAAGGCTCTGGTTTCTGTAACCGGCAAGGATAAGCCGGGTATCATCGCCAAGGTAAGTACTGCGCTTTTTGAAATGAATATCAATGTTCTGGAAATTTCCCAGACCATTCTGGACGGTTATTTTACCATGCTGATGATCGTGGATATGACTGACGCAAGCGTTGCGTTCAGCACCGTTTCTGAAAAGCTCAGCGTTGTGGGCGAGGAGCTGGGCGAGGTCATCAATATTCAGCGCGCCGACATCTTCGACGCCATGCACCGCATCTGACGGGAGGCTGATGACATGATCGAGGTCAATGAGATTCTGCAGACGATGCAGATGATCCATGAACAGCACTTTGACATCCGCACCATCACGATGGGTATCAGCCTGCTCAGCTGCAAGCGCAATACCGACCGTGAAACGGCGGAGGCAGTGTATGAAAAGGTGACGCGCCTGGCCAAAAATCTGGTCAGGGTGGGCAACGAGCTGGAAAGCGAACTGGGCGTGCCAATCGTCAATAAGCGCATCAGCGTAACGCCTGTGAGCATGATCAGCGGCGACGATCCCATGCAGATCGCCGTGGCGCTGGACAAGGCTGCACAGGAGGTCGGCGTAAACTTCATTGGCGGCTTCGGCGCACTGATGCACAAGGGCGCGACCCGCGCCGAAGAGATCCTGCTGGAAGCCATGCCTGAGGTGTTTGCCAAAACCGAGCGTCTGTGCGGCAGTGTGAACGTGGGCTCCACCCGCAGCGGCATCAATATGGATGCCGTGCGCAAGATGGGCCATGTGATCAAAAAGACGGCGGAACTCACCGCCGATACCGATGCTTTCGGCTGCGCCAAGATCGTGGTGTTCTGCAACGCCGTAGAGGACAACCCCTTCATGGCCGGCGCCTTCCACGGCGTGGGCGAACCGGAATGCGTGGTGAACGTGGGCGTCAGCGGCCCCGGCGTGGTGCAGCGCGCTCTGGCGGAGGTGCATGGTCAGCCCTTTGACGTGCTGGCGGAAACCATCAAGCGCACTGCCTTCAAAATCACCCGCGTGGGCGAGCTGGTGGCGCAGGAAGCCGCCAAGCGCCTGGGCGTGCCCTATGGCATTGTTGATTTGTCCCTTGCTCCTACTCCGGCGCGCGGCGACAGCGTGGCCTACGTGCTCAGCGAAATGGGCCTTGAAATGGCGGGCGCGCCCGGCACGACCGCTGCGCTGGCCATGCTCAACGATATGGTCAAAAAGGGCGGCGTGATGGCGTCCAGCCACGTGGGCGGCCTGAGCGGCGCGTTCATTCCCGTCAGCGAGGATATCGGCATGATCGAAGCGGCTGCCGCCAAGTGCCTCAGCCTTGAAAAGATGGAGGCCATGACCTGCGTTTGCTCCGTGGGCCTTGACATGATCGCCATTCCCGGCGACACCAGTGCCAACACCATTGCTGGCATTATCGCGGATGAAGCGGCCATCGGCATGGTCAACAACAAGACCACCGCTGTGCGTGTGATCCCTGCCCCCGGCAAAAAGGCCGGCGACACCGTCAACTTTGGCGGCCTGTTTGGCTATGCGCCCATCATGAACGTCAACAATTATAAAAACGACGAGTTCATCGAGCGCGGCGGCCGCATCCCGGCACCGCTGCATAGCTTGAGGAACTGAAAACAACAGGCACAGCAGTTTGATTTGCTGTGCCTGTTGTTGTATGGCATAAAGATTTTACATAAAACCAAGGGGTATGAAAGATGAACTGTATTTTTTGTCAAATTGCAGCCGGAGAACTCTCCTGCCTGAAAGTATACGAAGATGAGCATACGATGGTTTTTATGGATGTTGCCGGAGATGTTGACGGACACATGCTTGCAATTCCGAAAAAACATGTTAAATGTATTCTTGATTGTGATACGGAGACACTCAATCAGCTGATGTCGACGGTCAAA
Organism: Clostridia bacterium; assembly: GCA_017473345.1. Classification (GTDB taxonomy): domain Bacteria; phylum Bacillota; class Clostridia; order Christensenellales; family Aristaeellaceae; genus Limiplasma. The sequence goes on from JAFULL010000049.1 coordinate 21,708, forward strand.
AAAGTGGCAAAGCATTGCGTGGAACATTGCGGATACGAAGGTGTCAATCTGCTGAACGCGAGCGATGAGAGTGCAGGGCAGTCTGTTCTGCATTTTCACATCCATATCATTCCCAGAAAAAGCAACGATGGCATTGATGCGTGGCCTCACTTTAGCGGGGCGACCATCCCAAATGAGGAAGCCTTCCAAAAGCTTTGTTTTTGACACATTTTTTAAAACAAAGCGCCAAACCGCATTTGCGATTTGGCGCTTTGCTTATGATTATGCGATTCAGTCCACGCGCTTGTCGCCCTGGAAGAACAGGGCAACGGTGCCGGGGCCGGTATGGCTGCCGATGGTGGTGCCAACGCTGTTGATAACCACCTTGCCGTCAAGGTTGGGGAAACGTTCTTCAACCAGTTTGGCAACAGCCTGGGCATCCTCCAGACAGGCAGAGTGGGACATAAAGCACTTGCCGCTGTAGTTGAGGCCGTCTTTGACATGTTTTTCCATGCTTGCGACGATCTCGCGGATAGCTTTGGACTTGCCGCGCAGCTTCTGACGGGGAATGAGTCGGCCTTCGTTATCCATATTGAGCAGGGGGCAGATGTGCAGCATGGTGCCAAACCAGCCGCTGGCCTTCGAGATGCGGCCGCCCTTGACGTAGAAGGTCAGGTCGGTGGAGAAGAACCAGGCGTGGAACTCCAGTTTGTGCTCTTCCACCCAGGCATACAGGGTTTCCAGATCCATGCCTTCGTCGCGAAGGTCAGCCAGCTTGTCCACCAGCAGACCGAAGCCGGAAGAAGCGTTCAAAGAGTCCACAATGTAGATCTTGCGGTCGGGATACTTTTCCACCAGCTCGGTGCGGGCAATGCGGGCGGAATTGAAGGAGCCGGAAATGCCGCTGGACAGGGAAACATGCAGGATATCCTTGCCTTCCTTGAGGAACTGCTCAAAATACTCGGCATATTCCTCGGCATTCACCTGAGAGGTGCGGGTTTCGGCACCGTCCACCATTGCCTGATAGAACTTGTCAAAAGGAACAGACTTGCCCAGATCGTCTGCATAGTTTTTACCGTCCAGCATGTAGTGGAAGCAAATGTAATGGATGTTGCGATCGAGGAAATGCTGTTCACTCAAATCGGCGGTGGAGCAGCAGCTCAGTACATAATTGGCCATGGGTATTCACTCGCTTTCTTTCATATTGCAGTAAGTGAAGTCTAATCGTTTATTTCGATTCACAGGCACAAAAGTCTTGCCATTCATCGGCGTAATAAACGCGCGTGAGTTCCAGCCCGCAGGCGGGCGCGGTGATGCCCAGTTCAAGCCGGTCAAGCGTTTCAAGCGCCCGGCGGAAAGCGTCGGGCTGTTTGCGACCCATGCCGATGTCTGTCAGCGTACCGGCGATGATGCGCACCATGTTGTACAGAAAGGCGTTACCCCGTACGACGAGCGTGAGTTCATCGCCGTTTTGCTCAAGGGTGGCTTCATACAGCGTACGTATGGTGGTTTTGGCTGTGCCGCCAGACGCCTGAAAGGCGGCAAAGTCGTGCGTGCCAAGCAGATGGGGCAGGGCCTGACGCATACGTTCAATGTCCAGCTTTTGCGGCACATGCGCGGTCACATTGCGGTAAATGGCGCTGGCGTGAGGCGCATTGTGGATGCGGTAGGTGTAGCGCTTACCCTTGGCGTCGAAACGCGCATGAAAGTCACCGCTGACTTCCTTTCCTTCCAGCACGCGGATATCCGGCGGCAGACAGGTGTTGAGCGCGAAGGGGTATTTGTCGGCGGGAATGCGGCTGACAGTATCAAAGTGCACACGCTGTCCCAGCGCATGAACGCCCGCATCGGTACGGCTTGCGCCTGTGACGCGGGTGCATTCGCCGGTCAGCTTCTGAAGCGCTTCTTCCAGCCGCTGCTGAACGGCCACGGCATTTTCCTGCAGCTGCCATCCGGCGTAATTCGTGCCATCATAGCTGATGGTCAGCAGGATGCGGCGCGTGCCTTCCGGCGGCTTTTCCTTGATGATGGGCGGCAGTTCACTCATGCGATCCACTTCCCGGCAAGAATGGTCACAATCAGCGTAGCTACAGTGATCAGGGCGGCCCACAGATCATTTTTCGTGTATTTGAGCACACGCAGGCGGGTACGGCCTTCGCCGCCGTGATAGCAGCGGGCTTCCATGGCCATGGCCAGATCGCCTGCACGGCGGAAGGCGCTTACAAACAGCGGCACCAGCAGGGGAATCATCGCCTTGGCGCGCTTGAGCAGGTTTCCGCTTTCAAAGTCTGCGCCGCGGGCCATCTGGGCCTTCATGATCTTGTCGGCCTCTTCGATCAGCGTGGGGATGAAGCGCAGGGCGATGGTCATCATCATGGCCAGCTCATGCGCGGGGAAATGGATGACCTTCAGCGGCCTGAGCAGAATTTCAATGCCGTCGCTGAGTGCTACAGGCGAGGTGGTCAGCGTCAGGATGGAGGTACCCGCTACCAGAAACACCAGACGCATGGCGAAGTGAATGGCTGTGACCAGCCCCTCCTTCGTGATTTTCAGGATGCCCCAGTGAAGCCAGACTGTTTCACCCGTGGAGAAGAAAAGATTCAGCACAAAGGTGAGAATGAGCAGAAAACGCAGCGGCTTGATGGACTTAAGCAGGTTTTTGGGTTTGAGTCCGCTCAGGTGAGTAGCCAGCAGGATGTAGGCCAGCGGGATCACATACCACAGGGGACTGGCTACGCAGAAGATGATGGCGATATACAGAATGGTCAGAATGATCTTCGTGCGCGGGTCCAGCCGGTGCACGAGGGTATTTCCGGGCATGTACTGGCCCAGGGTGATGTCTTTGAGCATCAGCGCACCTCCTTATCGGCAAGGGCAAGAATGGCTGCGCGCACCTCGTCCAGCGTATACAGATCCTCGGGCAGATCGTAGCCCTCTGCGCGAAGCGCATGAGCCAGCTGGGCGGCCTGCGGAATGCCCAGACCGATGGATTGCATCAGCTCCTGCTGCATGAATACCTCGCGGGGTGTGCCGGTCAGCACCAGTTCGCCCTTGCTCATGACCACCAGGCGGGTGGCAAGGGTGGAAATGTCGTCCATGCTGTGGCTGACCATGATAACGGTTAGTCCGCCTGCAGCGTGCAGATCGCGGATCATGTTGAGAATGCTGCGGCGGCCGGCGGGATCAAGGCCTGCGGTGGGCTCGTCCAGAATGAGCACCTTGGGCTGCATGGCCAGTACGCCTGCGATGGCGACGCGGCGCATTTGTCCGCCGGAAAGATCAAAGGGGGAAACATCGGCGATGGTGTCGTAATCCAGCCCCACCTGCTGCATGGCATGCCGCACGCGGCGGTCGATCTCGTCAGGCGCAAGGCCGAGGTTTTTGGGGCCGAAGGCGATGTCCTTGGCGACAGTTTCCTCAAACAGCTGATATTCCGGGTACTGAAACACAAGACCCACCTTGCGGCGAACTTCCAGCAGGCTGACGCCCTTTTCAGTCAGGTCGAGACCGTCGACCACGATGCGGCCTTCGGTAGCCTTGACAAGGCCGTTCAAATGCTGCACCAGCGTTGTTTTGCCGCTGCCGGTATGGCCCAGCAGGCCGATGAGTTCGCCGTCCTCGATGGTCAGGTTCACGTCATGCAGCGCAACGGCGGCAAAGGGGCTGCCGGGCATATAGGTATGCGTAAGATGTTCTATCTGGATAGGCATAACTTCTGCTTCAGCTCCTTTACCATATCGTCAACGGTGAGAATGCCTGCGGGCAGTTCAAGGCCTGCCTGACGCAGCTGCATGGCCAGCTCGGCCATGGGCGGCACATCCAGCCCCAGCGCCTTGATGGTATCTACCTGGGCAAATACGTCGCCGGGTTTGCCTTCAAGGGCAATGTGTCCCTTGTCCATTACGATGATGTGATCAGCAACCGCAGCTTCCTCCATGAAATGGGTGATCCATACAACGGTCATGCCCTTTTCGCGGTTGAGTTTGCGCACGGTTTTCAGCACGTCCGCGCGACCGGAGGGATCCAGCATGGCGGTGGCTTCGTCCAGGATCATCACCTCGGGCTGCATGGCCAGCACGCCAGCTACGGCCACGCGCTGCTTCTGTCCACCGGAAAGCATATGCGGCGCAGAGCTGGCGCGGTGGCTCATGCGTACGGCTTCCAGCGCGTCGTCGATGCGGGTGAGCATCTCCGCCTGAGGTACGCCAAGGTTTTCAAGGCCGAAGGCCACGTCCTCGCGCACAACGTTGGCAACGATCTGGTTGTCAGGATTCTGGAATACCATGCCCGCATGGCGGCGCACGTTCCATACTTCCTCTTCACAGGCAGTGTCAAGGCCGCAAACGAGCACCTTGCCGTCCGTGGGCAGGAAAAGAGCGTTCATCATTTTCGCCAGCGTGCTTTTGCCGCTGCCGTTGTGGCCAAGCACCGCCACAAAAGAGCCTTTTTTGATATGCAGGCTCACGTGGTCGACCGCCTGACGGTCGGCCTCTTCATACTGATAGCAGACTTCCTGAGTCTGCACGGGAAATTCATACTGTGCCATTGGTTGCTCCTTTGTATCAGGGTAGCAGTTCCGGCGCGCACTCACGCGCCCATGCGATCGCGCTTTCCCGATCCTGCGCAAGCTGATTCTGCAGGTCGTTGAGCGTGGGAAAACGGGTTTCCGGCCTGAGATAGCGGCAGTAGGTCAGGCTGAGCCTGCGGCCGTACAGCGCTACGGGCGGATAGCCCAGCAAATGGGCTTCGACGGTCGGTGCGCCGCCGGGAGCGGTAGGGTGGCTGCCCTGGTTGAGGATGGCCGCATAGCTGCGGCTGTCGCCTTCAATGCGGGCAATGCCTGCATATACGCCTTCTTCAGGCCATGCGCGGTCGCTGGGATCATAGGCGATGTTCGCCGTGGGAAAACCCAGACGGGTGCCAAGCTGCTTGCCGGGTACAACGGTGCCTTTGAGCATAAACGGTTCCATCCCACTCACCTCCGCGCAGAATATGGACGCTTTTTCCGTGTGTGAAACCACATAAAAAGCGATTGTATTATACTGCATAAGCCTGAGAAACGCAAATAAAAACAGCCTTTTTCACAAAGGCTGTCTGAAAAAATCAGGCTTTTTGTACGGGGATGGATGTGTGGGCTGTAATCTCGCTGATCCATGCATCGACGGTGGTGTTGCCCGGCATGTTTACCCCGGCCAAAGGATAGGCCTGCCCGATGGCTTCACTTTTGCCCATGCCAAGCGGATGATAGGGTTCAACATCGATGCGCTGCACATGGTTGAGCGTGTTTGCAAGCGCTGCAATAGCGTGCAGATGTTCCGTTCGGTCGTTGAAACCGGGGATCAGCGGACAGCGCAGCACCGTCTGCGCGCCGAGACCGTCCAGACGACGCAGATTGTCAAGGATCAGCGCATTGTCCACGCCGGTAAACTGCCGGTGCAGAGCGGAATGGGTCTCCTTGACGTCCCACAGAAACAGGTCGGTATAGGGGATAATGGCTTCCAGCTGCTCCCACCGGGTAAAGCCGGACGTTTCGATGCAGGTATGCAGTCCATTCTCTTTTGCAAGCTGCAAAAGCTGCAGTGTAAATGCCGGATGATATAATGGATCACCACCGGAAACGGTGAGCCCGCCGCCGGAGGAACGGTAGAAAGGCTCGTCGCGCATCACTTCGGCAAGAACTTCCTCAGCTGTCATTTCGCGGCCAAGGATCTCGAGCGCGCCGCCGCAGACCTGTGTGCATTCGCCGCAGGCTGTACAGGCGCTTCGGTTGATGACGTGCATACCGTCTGCAAAGCTGTGACACCTGCATACCCTGATACATTCGCCGCAGCCTGTGCAAAGCTGCTTGGCAAGTGACAGCACCGGAGCCGGAGACTTGGATTCCGGGTTATGGCACCACAGGCAGTTGAGCATGCAGCCTTTGAGAAACACGGTTGTACGAATGCCGGGACCATCGCTTACGCAGAAGCGCTGAATGTTAAAAACAGTGGCTGTAGGCTGCATATCAGTACTCCGTTCGTTTCAGCACCGTTTGCTGAAGCACGGGGGTAAGCCGGTTGAAGTATTCCGAAAAACCGCCCACGCGAACGATCAGGTTTTCATGCTTTTCAGGATGCTCCATTGCGTCCTGCATCTCCTCACGGGAAAGACAGCTCACCTGCAGCTGCATGCCGCCTTTTTCAAAGAAGGCTGTTACAAGCGGCTTGAGCAGCATGGGTAAATGCTCTTTTTTGATGCGGATGTTCATGATGGGCGTACCGGTCACGCGCGACAGTGGAAGTTTTGCCGTGCTCGACAAAAGAGCGGTCGGGCCCTTGGTATCCTTGCCGTGCACAGCGCCCAGCGCATCGCACAGGGGATCGGCGTTGGCGCGTCCGTCAGGCGTGGCGTGTACGCACAAACCAGCATATTCGTAGGTGGTAAACTGGTTGGATACGGTCAAATATTTCCCACTGGGCCAGCAGTCGCGCAGTGCAAAACTGTCGTAGATCCATCCGGCAAGATCAGCGGCCAGCGTGTCGATACGGTCGTCGTCCACGCCGAAGCAGGGGCATTTGCGCGCCTTGCGCAGGAAAACAGGATCGCGTGCATCCATGGCGGCATGGAAGGTTTCAGCGGTGTATTCCTTCTTTTCAAAAACAAGCTCACGCACAACGCTCAGCGAGTCGATCACATTGACAAGTCCTGCGATGTTGCTGACGCTCCAGTAATAGCGCGCGCCGCCGGCATTGAAATCCAGCTGTTTGTCCAGACAATCGTCGATAAACAGCGTGTGTACGGGCTGCGGACGATGCTTGCCGCGCGTGATGCGGTACTGCGTCAGAATATCAAGTGCCTCGAGAATTTCGGTGCGCATCTGCTCGCAAAGTGCGTGATAGTAGGCTTCGAAGGTATCAAATTCATGCAGATGCGCACGGGTGAACGTGTCGTAGATCAAAGCCGTGTTGATACCAAGGTCATCTGACCCTACATTTGACACGCCTTCCAGCATTGTTTCCGTGCAGCCGCCGAAAGAGCAGCGCTCCCGGTCGATAGCAGGAATGTACGGGAAATCGCGCTCCAATGCCTGCTGATACAGCGGCTCATTGTACAGGGCGGGCTGGCCGCAGGACGTGGCCAGCGAAGCGTATACCTCCTGCCATACTTCATCCGGCATGTTGGGCTTTACACGCAGCTGCAGGTTGGGGCGGCGCACATAATGACAGGCGCGGATGCACTGCAGCGTAAGAGCGTTGTAGTCCGGGCCCAGCGCGCCGGACCAGCCGTCGTTGGCGTCCACATGGGTAAACAGTTCATGCAGCAGATCGACGATGTCCTCGCCCTGATGAAACCGCAGCAGATGCTTGTCCAGCTGACCGATGTCATCGCAGCCGTCGACATAATAAACAAAGTTCCACAGAACCAGCGCCTCGTACAGTGTACGCGGCGGTTGGTCTGCGTGCTCCAGCGCTTCGATCAGGCCCGGATGCACATTTTCGCAAAGATACAGATGGGAAATAACGCGCTCACGGTACAGCTCAATGCCTTCCATCAGGCGCAGCAGACCTTCGCGGAAATCCCCCTCCGGAAGGGCCTCAACACGCGCGCGGTAACCGCAAAGACCGTCGCGCAGGATGCGTTCGTAGTTAAGAAATGTATGCGTATAGCCCGCTCCGCCAACGGTGTGCGGCGTGGGAAAACCGCTTACCAGATCGCGTTCGGCGATCACAGCATTGGCACATTCGGCGTCAACCTTGCTGCGCAGAAGCGCTTCGTCACGGATTTCAAAGGTGTAGGAATAATCCGGGCGAACGGCGATCCGGGTATTGTATTTGCCAATGCACTTTCCGCACGGATACAGCGCGCCGCCGTCGTAGGGCGCCATGGGCGCACGTTCCCAGTCGCGCACAAGGGCGTTGCTGTAGCGGTACATGGGCCCTTTTTCGGGGTATTCCATCAGACCGGCGGCATAGGGCTCGCCAGCCTGCATAAGCCGTTGACTGATCGTAAGTGACATGGGAAACATCCTCCTTGTGCGCTCATTATAGCAAAGCCAAACACCGCTTTCAAGAGCGGGTGAAAAGGGGGTGGAAGCTGTATGTTTTTTGTGATATGATAGAGTAGAAGTTCCCGATAACAAAGCATATACAGGAGGTAACCGTATGGTTTTTTCTGATTTTCATTTTTACAGCGAAGCTCTTGGCATACAGACCGCCGTTTACGTGCTGATGCCTGAAATGGACGTGATGGCAACGCAGAAAAAGCCGCTGCCGGTTCTTTATCTGCTGCATGGCCTCAGCGACGACCATACCATGTGGATGCGCCAGACCGCTGTGGAACAGTATGCCAAGGATTACCGCATCTGCATCGTGATGCCCGCGGTGAATCGTTCCTTCTATATGGATATGGACCGCGGCGCAAAGTACGATACTTATATTGCTGAAGAGCTTCCGCGCGTGATCGAGCGCTACTTCCCTGTGAGCAAAAAGCGTGAAGACCGCTTTGCCGCCGGACTTTCCATGGGCGGATACGGCGCGCTCAAGCTGGGTTTGAGCCGCCCCAACCGCTATGCCGCAGTCGCGAGCTTCTCCGGCGCCCTTGCAATGGAAAAGGTGTTCACCCGCCGCAATGAACTGTCCGCCGGATATATCCGTGAAATGGAAAACATCTATGGCGATGAAAAGAAGCTGGTCAGCGGCAAGGGCAACCTGAGCAAGCTGGCTGAAAAGATGTGCCGCACGCCTGAAAAGTGCCCGCGTATCTACATCGCCTGCGGCACGGAGGACTTCCTGTTCCATGCCAACGAAAGCTTTGTGGAGCGCTTTGGCGAAAAACTCAACATTGAGTATCACACCGAGCCCGGCACACATTCGTGGCTTTTGTGGAATGAAAACATTCGACGGGTGCTGAAGTGGTTGAATGTTGAAAAGGCGGCCCGCGCATGAAAAAGAACAGTACGGCCATCGAACGGCTGCTGAACGAGGGCTTTTTTGAAACGCGCGAGGCTGCGCTGCCCTACATCATGAGCGGCGCGGTGTACTGCGGAGCAGTGCAGGTGACCACCGGCGGGCAGAAGGTGCCGCTTGACAAGCCCATGACCGTGCGTGGTCTTAACGAGCGCTACGTCAGCAAGGGCGGTTACAAGCTGGAAGGCGCCATTGCGGATTTCGGCATTGATGTGAACGAGCGAATCTGTATCGATGCGGGCGCCTGCACCGGCGGTTTTACCGACTGCCTGGTCAAGCATGGCGCGGCGCTGGTGTATGCGGTGGAAGTGGGCTTTGGTCAGCTGGCCGGTTCGCTTTCGCAGGACAAGCGCGTGGTGAATCTTGAAAAAACCAATCTGGGCGATGAAAAGCTGTTGTCGCTTGACCCTGTGCCTACTCTGGGCAGCGTGGACCTGAGTTACCTGTCGCTGGTGAAGGCGGTGCCGCAGTTCAAAGCGGTCATGCATGACGCGGGCGAACTGATGTGTCTGGTCAAGCCGCTGTTTGAAACGGACGATCCCGTGGCGCGCCGTACGGGCGCGATCGACCCGGGTGGTTATCCTGCGCTGTTGCGCACGCTTTGCGACACGCTGGACGCCCAGCCCGGAACGCATGCGGTGGCTGTCACGCACAGCCCAGTCACAGGCAACAACGGCACGCACGAATTTTTCCTGCATGTGTGCTTTGGCGAGGGGGAATATCCTCACGTGACAGACGAAGCGATCGCGCAGGCTGTTGCACGGGTGATGGCGCTGGAAAAATATCGCAAATAAAGTTCAGGCGGGATGATTTTCCATTGCTGAAGCGTTCTATGGACAGTCCTTGCTGAAGGAGGGAGACCTGATGAAAAAGTCTTTTGTGAAATGGTCGCTGCTTCTTGTACTACTGCTGGTGATTGGTGTTGCCTCTGCATCGGCGGCGGAGTACGGTGTGATCTATCGCACGGATACGCTCAACCTGCGCGCGCAGGGCAGCTCGTCCAGTCAGTGGCTGGGCAGTTATTCGCGCGGTACCTGGGTGCAGATCAACGGGTCGCAGAATAATTTCTATTCTGTGTACACCCCGGATGGCCGCGTTGGCTATATGAGCAAAAACTATATCGACGTTGTGGACGGCGATGATTATGTGTGGATGGTGAAGGTTACCAACCCCAACGGCGGTGCGTTCCTGAATTTCCGCAATCAGCCCAGCTACACGTCGCAGGTGCTGGACATCTTCTACAATGGCGTTCCGCTGTACGTGCACAGCTATAACAACGGCTGGTACTGCGTGGAGATCAACGGTCAGACCGGTTACGTGCGCAGCGAATATGTGGCCGATATGGGTGTGAGGACGCTGGGCAGCAGTACGGTCGCTACCATCAAAACGCCTAACAACTCCGCCATGAACATGCGCAGCGGCCCCAGCATGAATGATCCGGTCATCTATCAGGTGCCGGGCGACACCTATGTGTCGGTGCTGGCCAAAGGCAATGGCTGGTGGTGCGTGAGCGTGGACGGCATGTGGGGCTTCATGAGCAGCGACTATCTGAACGAAGGCCTGACAGCTGCATGCGACCTGTCAGCCAACAAGGTCACCACTGCCAACGGACAGCCGCACGCTATGGTCAGCAATCCCAAGAGCACGCAGGCGCTCAATCTGCGCCAGTATGCATCCACCGGTTCGCGTGTGCTGGACAAGCTGTACAACGGCCGCAAGCTGTGGGTGGATGAGTACGGCAGCGAGTGGTGCGCTGTGACCGATCAGGTCACGGGCCTTTCCGGATATGTGATGACCCAATATATCACCCTGTACAACCTGTCTTCCAATGCCACGCGCAGGGTGGTGCATCCCAACGGAAGCTACGTAAACCTCCGCTCGTCGCCGGATATGTACTCCAGCAATGTGCAGGTGCGCGTGCCCAACGGTCAGCATGTGTCCATCATCAGTCCCGGGCCTGACTGGTGCAAGGTGCAGTATAATGGTTATACCGGTTACATGCTCAGCTATTTCCTGCCGTAAGCAGGGCGCGTTTCATGGAAAGGCGGCAGTAAAGCCCCTGAAGATATGAAAAAACGAGCATGCACAGCAGTTCCAGCGCGCAGACGTAAAATACTCTGCTGCGTGAAAACAGCAGCGCCAGCGGCGTATGGGCCGGGGCGGCGCGCAAGAACAGATAATTGGTTTGAAAGGCGCAGTTAAAGGCGCTGATGAATAACAGATAGCCGTTGCCCAGCACAAAAGCCCTCTGAGGCCGTGTGGGCAGCGGCTTTCCTGTACAGGTCAGGAATACAGGCGTGAGCGCTACCAGCGCATGCAGCTGGTAAAAGGCAAACGCCATCAGCTTTGGGTGCGTACAGGGAATGACCGCCGGAAAGAACAGGGTGATAAACGCTGCCGGCGCAGCCAGACAGGCGGATAATTCCCACAAGGGTTTGGGCGCATGCCAAAGCATGGGGATAGACAGCACGCCAAACAGGCCGCACAGGTGCAGCGGCAGGGCTGTTTCCAGTGTGAGCATGTTATCCAGTTTCAGAAGCAAAAGCTGCAAAAGCATCGATATTCCCAGCCCGCATGCCATCAGGAGGCGAAAAGGCCGCATCAGACGTGGCGAATGTGCGCACAACACCACTCCAAGCCCCCAAAACACTCCGATGATCCACTGCATACCACAAACCTCGTTTTGAAATGCTTTTTTCGAGAAAATGCCTCCACTTATGAAGCAAAAACAGGGGCTGTCTGCCACTGCTTTACCACCGGTGGAAAATATGTTATAATACCGGCGTAATCTTTTTTTGGAAAGGAGGAAGCCGCAATGATGCGGTATTCCCGTTCACGCAGTTATAACGTGGGCTCCCGTTCTGACCGGCTCAAGCCGATCCTTGTCATCGTACTGGTACTGCTTGCCGCCTTCCTTATTTTCAAGGCGACCGGTGTTGGCGGCATCAACGAGGGCAATTTTGAGGTGCAGCGCAACAGCAAGCTGCGCAGCGAAGTGCAGGCGGCGCAGAACTGCGTCAATTCACTCAGCCGTCTGGGCGCAAGCTCCACTTCGTCGATGCTGGGTCGTATTCGCCAGCATGTGCACGGCATGGAAGTGATCAACGACCTCAACGTCGGCATGTATGGCGAGGTCGGCCGACTGTATCCGCAGATGGTTTTTGACAATGTGTATTCCATTATCGAGGAGTATGACGCCAAGCTCACCAGCGGCCAGAAGGTCAGCGACACGCTTACCTCGCTCAGCGCTGCTGTCACCGAGCTTGGAATCATGACGACCACCCTGCTGGATGGCATGGAACAAAACTGATTCAGCGCAGTTTGAACAGTACCACGCCGCCCAGCATCAGCCCAAGACCTATGAACTGTTTCAGCCCCATGGCTGCCTTTTCCTGTCCCATCCAGCCGAATGCGTCGATGCATGCAGCGACCAGCAGCTGTGAGATCAGTATGACAGAGATGGCGACCGTGGGGCTGAGTCCTTTGATGGAAAGCATCACAGTGATGGTGATCACCAGCCCCAGTACGCCGCCCAGCCAATAGCCTTTGGGAACATCTGTGATGGCTGAAAAACGGCCTGTGCCAACCAGCCATGCAGCGGCCAGCGACAGTGCGAAAGCTGTGCCCTGTACCCAGGCGTTGGCCTCCCACAGGCCGATGCCATCCTGCAGCCGGGTATTCATCACACCCTGCACGCTCATGGCGGCGCCTGCGATGATGCTGAACAAAAAACCGATCATAAAACCGCCTCCCCCTGCAGTGTGTCCGGGGGAGGCGGTTTGTTATTCATGCTGTTCGGCCTGGGCGACCCATTCCACCATCTGGTCGTGAATGTGCTGCATTTCACCATCCAGCGCGGCGATACGCTCGGCAGCATCGTAGAGCTGGCGGTTGAGCGAATCCGGCGCGTGAACAGTTTCCTTATAGCGCAGCTGGTGCTCCAGACTGGCCCAGAAATCCATCGCAATCGTGCGGATCTGCACCTCGACAGGCAGCAGCAGCTTTCCGGTGCTCAAGAATACCGGCACCTCCACAATGATGTGCAGGCTGCGGTAACCGTTTGGTTTTGGATCGCGGATGTAGTCCCGCGTTTCGATCAGCCGCACGTCGTCCTGACTGGTGAGAAGATCCGCGATGGTGTAGGCGTCGTTGAGGTAAGCACACACCACCCGGATGCCAGCGATGTCGCGCAGGTTTTCCATAGCAGCTTCAGCTGTGATGGGCAGCCCTTTCCGCACCAGCTTTTGGGCGATGCTTTCCGGGCTTTTGATACGATATTCCATGTGATGGATCGGGTTGCGGCTGTGGCGCATCTGAAACTCATCATCCAGAATTTCCAGCTTGGTGCGCACTTCGCGCAGCGCAGACTGGTAGCGGTAGCGCATGGTCATAAACCCTTCCGCCATTGCGCGCCATTCCGCCGGGATTCCTTCAAAAGGCGAGCGCTTCATAAACAGCCCCCTTTACAGCGCCAGTTCGTAAATGGCTTTGCAGTCCTCGGGCTTGAGGGGAACAAAGGCGCCCAGCACGCCGCCGGCCATGGCGCAGGCACGCTCGGCCATGCGGTCGAAATCATCAGCACCGATGCCGTTTTCGTGCAGGGTGGTGGTCAGTCCCAGCGAACGGTAGAAGACTTCCAGACGAGCGATGCCTTCCTTGGCGATTTCTTCGACAGTGCCGAAATCTTCCGGCACATCCAGTACCCGGGTGGCAAACTGCGCCAGCTTTTTCGCGCCGCCGCGGGGCAGCACATATTTCATCCATGCAGGGAATACGATGGCCAGACCGGCGCCATGGGCAATGTCATACAGAGCGCTGAGCTCATGTTCGATCTTGTGGCTGGCCCAGTCGCCAACGCGGCCGGTCTGGAAAAGCGTGTTGTGCGCAAGGCAGCCGGTCCACATGATCTCGGCGCGGGCATCGTAGTTTTCGGGCTGCTGCATAACGATAGCGGCATTGTTGATGGCCGTGCGCAAAGCGCCTTCAGTCATGCGGTCGGTCAATTCAACGTTTTCCACCTGCGTGAAATAACGCTCCATCATGTGCGCCATGATGTCCACCACGCCGCAGGCGGTCTGGAAAGGTGGCAGTGAGTAGGAGTATTCGGGGTTGAGAATGGAAAATTTGGGGAAGTTGAGCTCGGTATTGCGGCCACGCTTGCACTGGTCTTCCTCACGGGTGATAACGCTGGAATTGCTCATTTCACTGCCAGCAGCCGGAATGGTCACCACGGTGCCAAGGGGCAGCACTTCTGTATTGGAACCCTTGCCGGTGAACAGATCCCATGCATCACCGTCATAGCAGGCACCATTGGCAATGGCCTTGGCTGTGTCGATAGCACTGCCGCCGCCGACGGCCAGCACCAGCTGTACATTATGCTCACGGCACAGTTCAATGCCCTCGTAAACGAGAGAGAGACGGGGATTAGGCTGCACGCCGCCCACTTCCCATACCTGCGCCTGCTTGTCGGCGAGGATGGCCATCACCTGATCATACAGGCCGATGCGCTTGATGCTGCCGCCGCCGTATACCAGCAGCACGCGCTTGCCGTAGCGGTCGATTTCTTCGCCCAGATGGCTGAGGGCATTGCGGCCAAAATGGATGCGGGTGGGATTCTGAAAGGTAAAATCGATCATGATGCATTGCTCCTTTTGTATCAGTAAAATTGCTGAGTGCGTTTTCTGAGAGCACGGCGGTTCATGCCGGCTTCGTAATCCAGCTTTTCGGCTTCAGTTTCGGGAGTAAGCTGAGGCACGGGTACGGGCTTGCCGTCCTTGTCAACGGCCACCATGGTCAAAAGCGCGCGGTTGACGTGCAGCCGTTCATCCGGGCAGCTCATGCGTTCCACGAAGGTATCCACGCAGATCTCCATGCTGGTGGTGCCAACAAACGTAACGCGTCCAGCAATGGTGACGATGTCGTTGATATACGCCGGCGCGATGAAATCCAGCCGGTCAACGGCGGCGGTGCGTACCTCGCAACCGCTGTGGCGGCGGGCCACCACGCCTGCGACGATGTCGATCCACTGCATGAGCATGCCGCCAAAAAGGGTGTAAGAGGCATTGACGTCAGATGGGGTAATGATGTGCACCTGCTCAGCACGGCTCATCGTAACAGTTTTGGAAGAGCGTTCCATGGTTTTCACTCCTTGAATGGCTTTGGGGTACGCGTTGCGGCACGCCTTCCATCGGCGGCGGTACCCAGAAAGGGTTTAGGAAGGTCTTTGAGTACGGCACGCAGTGACTGGCTCAGCAGACGCTGGTCAAACAGGCTGAGGAACAAAAGCCGCCTGCGGGGCATGGGGTGGATGCAGAACCATTCCGGTTTTTTGATGAACAGCCGCTCCCATAGCAGCTCTTCGCTGAAACCGCGTTTGAGTTCAGCGTCCAGAAGGGTAATAGACTGCACTTCCCTTGCGATGGCGCTGAGGTACTTGCGTGGGATCAGGATAAAGCTTCCGTCCGGTACGCCTCCGACGGTGGCCAGATGGATGCGGTCATCCGCAAGGCTTTCCAGATCGGGCATGGCGTCTGCACATACCGGATGGGGAAGGATATCCATGTCCAGCCAGGCAAAGTGGGTGAATTCCTCGTGACGGCGCGCTGCACGCAAAAGCAGCAGCGGTTTGCTGCGCAGGAAATGCTGCTGGGGCGTCATGCCTTCTGCAAGCAGCGTGCGCGGAAGCAGCGCATTATCCGGGTAGCTTTGTGTATTGGGGTAGGCTGCACGCAGCTGACGCTCCTGCTCGCCGCCTGTGTACATCAGCAGCGGCAGACTGGCAACATTTTTCAGAAAACCGAACCGCAGCAGGTAGAACGGCACCGGATGACGCGGCGCAGGCAGGTCAACAAATGCCGTGACCAGCAGAGGCATGTGCACTTCCATCAGCTGCTGTTTGAAAGCATAGGCCTTTTGATTCAATTTCAGAGCACGGCCCATGCGCTGCGGATAGGTATCCTCCGGCCCGAACAGGCCAAGCATGGCCTTTGCACTGGCAATGGGATGACCGTAGTGGAAGCCCAGCAGCTGCTCAAAGCGGCTGAGGGTGCTGCCGGGCATGGCCTCGGCGGAGGGACGGCTGAGAATGCGGCGGGGCAGTTCGGCGATAGGCCATACATAGGGCGTATCCGGAACACAGCAGCGCCAGCCGGTCAGATAGGCAGCCAATGACAGTGTGGACAGGCTCAGACTGTTCTCAAACAAAAACCTGACCGGGCCAAACAGAAAGGCAGGGTCGATCAGCAGTGTGCTGACCGGGCCGGCACTGCACACAAGCGGCAGGCCGCGGCCGATATATACGTTTTCATCATCAAGGCTTTCCTTGAGCGAAGGCAGACACACTTCGGGCGGATGGGCTTCTTCTTCCACGACACCGGCACGTCTGCGGCGGATTTCCGGCAGGGACTGACGAAGCGTGTTCAACCCGCCGGGATTGATTTTGGGCAGGCGCACGGTGGATGTATCTTCTGAAATGGAAGGTACAGGATCGCTGCATGTGCCCGGTGTGATGCTGCCGGTAAGAACGGTGGGTTTGTCACTGAGCGAGCGAATGGCAGAGAAAAGCGCTGCGTCCCAGTGATGGGCAAAAGCATGAGCGCCGGAAAGCAGCAGGAAATGCGTTTCATCCGTCACCTGATCGACGCAGGCCTCCAGAGCTTCGTTGCCAAGGTAAAACAGCGTATCGGGGTCTTCTGCCATTTCCCGAAGGGAGGCGGGCAGGGCAAAGCGCAAAAGAGCGGGACGCATGGCAGCGGCTTTCGCGCGGGCAACGGTTGCCTGTGCGCTCTGCGCGTCGATGGGCGGAGCCAGTATCACCAGCAATCGCGATGCAAACACGTTTGGCTGCCTCCTTTTTGCATTTCTGTTGTATTCATTATAATGTACCCGGAGAGGTGCGTCAAGAAAGATACAATTTCAATTGACAGCCCGACAAAAGGTAAGGTATGATATAAAAGACAGATAAGGCTTTTCCGGGAGGGAAAAACAGATGCATATACTTATTACAGGCGCAAAGGGATTCATGGGGCGCAATCTCATGTATACCCTCAAAACGGCGCGTCCTGATGACGTGCTTTATCCCATTGACATTCATTCCACGCCTGAGGAACTGAGCGAAGCAGCACGGCATGCGGATTTTGTATTTCATCTGGCCGGCGTCAATCGTCCTCAGGACCCGGCGGAATTCATGACCGGCAACCGGGATTTCACGGCTTCGCTGCTTGAAATGCTGGAAAAGCATCCTCCGGTGGTGATCAGCAGTTCCATTCAGGCAGCGCTGGATAACCCTTACGGACAGAGCAAGCGCGCAGGGGAGGACGCTGTGCGCGCATACGCGCAAAAGACCGGCGCTCAGGCGTATATTTACCGCCTGCCCAACGCGTTCGGCAAGTGGAGCCGCCCCAATTACAACAGTGCGGTGGCAACCTTCTGCTACAATGTGGCAAGGGGGCTGCCCATCACCGTCAATGATCCGTCGGTGATGTTGAAGCTGTGCTATATTGACGATATCGTGGCAGAATTCCTTCGCGCGCTGGATGGCCAGCCCACCCGCACGCAGGATGGCCTGTGCGAGGTACGGCCTGTGCATGAGGTCAATCTTGGCCAAATGGCAGAAATGATCCAGAACTTTGCGGTCATGCGCGACCATCTGGACAGCCCCGATCAGTCGGATCCGTTCACGGCCAAGCTGTATGCGACCTATCTGAGTTTCCTTCCGCCTGAGGATTTTGCGCGTACGCCTGTCGTACATTCTGATGCACGCGGCTCCTTTACCGAGCTCATCCATCTGGGCGGCCACGGTCAGGTCAGTCTGAATGTATCCAGGCCCCATATCACCAAGGGAGAGCATTGGCACCATACCAAGCATGAAAAGTTCATCATCATTTCCGGTGAGGGAATCATCCGTTTCCGCAAGCCGGAGGAGAAGACGGTCATCAGCTACAGGGTGTCGGGCGAGGTGCCGCAGGTGGTGGATATTCCTCCGGGATACACACACAACATTGAAAACACCGGCGATACGGACATGCTCACCGTAATGTGGGCCAATGAATGCTTTGACCCGGCCAGACCGGATACCTTCCGGCTGCCGGTTGATCCTGCACAGGAGGAATGAATGAAATGAACAAGCTGAAACTGATGACGGTGCTGGGCACCCGGCCGGAGATCATCCGCCTGTCTGCGGTGATGCGCTGCGCTGACCGTTATTTTGACCATATCGTTGTGCACACCGGTCAGAACTATGATCCGGCTCTGAACGAGATTTTCTTTCAGGAACTGGGCCTGCGTGCGCCGGACTATTATCTGGGCGCTGTAGGCGTTGACCTGGGCGAGACCATGGGAAACATCATTGCTCAGACCTACAAGATCATGGTAAAGGAAAAGCCTGATGCTGTGCTGATCCTTGGCGACACCAATTCCGCGCTGTGCGCCATTTCCGCCAAGCGTCTCAAGATTCCGATCTTCCATATGGAAGCCGGCAACCGCTGCTGGGACTGGAACGTCAGCGAAATGATCAACCGCAAGATCGTCGATCACATCAGCGACATCAACCTGCCCTATACCGAAAACAGTCGCCGCTATCTGCTGAGCGAAGGCATTGACGGCAAGACCATTTTCGTCACCGGTTCTCCCATGCGCGAGGTGCTTGCCTCTCACATGGACGATATTGAAAAGAGCGACGTGCTGGATCGTCTCGGCCTTGAAAAGGGCAAGTACATTCTGGTCAGCGCGCATCGCGAAGAGAATATCGACCTGGAGGAGAATTTCCTGTCGCTGATGAACGCCATCAACCACATGGCGGAGGTCTATCAGGTGCCGGTGATTTACTCTACCCATCCGCGCAGTATGAAATTCATCCGCCAGAGGAATTTTAAGTTCCATCCGCTGGTACGCAGCCTTACGCCTTTCGGCTTCTTTGATTACAACCACCTGCAGATGAACAGCCTTGTGGTGCTCAGCGACAGCGGCACCCTCAGTGAGGAAAGTGCAATGCTTGGCTTCTGCGGCGTGCTCATCCGCACCTCCACCGAGCGCCCTGAGGTGCTGGACAAGGGCACGGTGGTGATTGGCGGTATTACGCAAAACAGCGTGCAGCAGGCTGCCGAACTGGCCATTGCCATGCAGCGCAATGATGAGCCCCGTGCCATGCCCCTGGACTATGAGGATACCAACGTTTCAGCCAAGGTGATCAAGCTGATTCAGAGCTATACGCCCATCGTCAACCAGACCGTATGGCTGAAGCAGCCAAATGCATAATTGAAACAGGAAATTACAGGTTTGCGTTTTTTCGGGATGACAAGCCGACGGGAATGCGTTATAATGTGCGTATCCTGTACGGCACAAAAGTAAGGAGGAAAACAAATGATTCGCAAATGGCTGACAACTCTCACGGCGCTGCTTCTGGCAGTGATGCTTCCGGTGTGCGCGTTGGCTGACACGCAGCATACCTTCTCTGTGATCCCTGGCGATGCCATGCCCATGGATCAGGCAATCGTTGATCTGCTGGACTGCCTTTCCCTTACTTTCGTGCAGGGCAAGGAAAGCGGTGCGCTGACGGTGAATGTGTCCGATGAACTCATCCTGATGATCGGCGCCACTGCGGATGTGACGGGCCTGTATGCGCAGAGCAATATTCTCAGCGACGATGTGCTCTACGTCACCTGGGACGACGCTTTTGCAGTGATCAGTCAGGTGATGGCTGCCCAGATGGATGCGTCTGAAGCGCAGATGATGCAGCAGATGATGGATCAGTATAAGCAGATGATCGTTACTGCTCTGCAGACCGGCGTGCAGCCTGCCCAGACTGCCACGATGGAAGAGGGTATTGCTGCTGTCAAGGAAATGTTCAAGGACGATCCCGGCATGGCTGAATATGTGGAGAATATTTACAGCGACCTGACGAATGAAGCGGGCGTATTTACCGCTGAAGGCCGTGACGCCGCTACCGGCAAGCAGACGCTGAAGATGGATAATGAAGACCTGCTTGCGATCTGCGACACCAATTACATGCGTTCCATCGTTGAGCAGATTGTTTCCTCCGAAGCTCCCGAGCTTACCGGCGACGATCTGGCCAAGGCCACGGATGCAGTGCTTGAGGAAATGCGTCAGGTTTACCGTGACATGGAGCTCAACGCGACGGTTACCGTTTACACCGTGGACGATGGTATGACCATCGTTGGCCTTGAAATGGATATGCCCATGACCGTTACGGCGACTTACACCGATGAAAACGGCGCCGAGCAGACCGACAAGGTGAACGTGGTTATGAACATGAACTACGACCGCCTGACCGACGCCAACGGCGTTTCTCACAAGGCCGGCATGGTCATGAACATGGATGAACAGAAGGCTGCTGAGATTGCGTTTGACCTGTACAAGGGCGCTGACGGCGTAAGCACCGGCTCTCTGGCCATGCTGGTTGAGGGCGAAGAGATCACCGTGCTGTACAAGGCCGCCAACGATGGCGACTTGCGTGCCCGCCGCGCGGATCTGTATCTGCGTTCCGGTGCTGCGGCCATCATTGAGCCCGCCGCTTCTGCCCGTCCTATCATCGGGTTCTCTGTCATCACGGAGCCTGCTGATCCTGCCATGCTCAAGGCGCTGGAAGAGGCAAATTCCGACACGGCTGTCAATGTGATGAAGCTGTCCGAGGAGCAGATGAACGAGCTGGTCAGCGGTGTTGAAACCCGCGCGATGCAGCTGGTGTACACGGCGATGAGCAAGCTGCCCGCCAGTGTGATGACCATGCTGATGAATTCGGCCAATTAATCAATATCAAAGGAGCATGCCGAAAAGCATGCTCCTTTTTTCGTACGGAGGCAAAACGAAGATGTTCCAATGCCTGGCACTTGCGTGTCTTGCCATTTTTTACGGCTGTTATTTTGGGAAAATGCTTTTGCAGAAAAGAAAGGGTATTCAGACAGACCAGATTGGAAAAGGCAAGAGCGGAACAGCCAAACAAATCGAGATCGTTATGAAAATTGCCACCATACTGGTGCCGTTTGCGGAAGTGATCAGCATAGCAGCAAATACAACAGCATTGCCATATGTGCTGCGTATTGCAGGGCTGATTCTGGTTTCTTTGGGCGACCTGGTCTTCATTGTGTCGGTGATGACCATGCGCGACAGCTGGCGTGCAGGCGTATCCGAAACGGATGAAACCAGTCTTGTGACAAACGGTATTTATCAGCTGAGCCGCAATCCGGCATTTTTGGGCTTTGATCTGGTCTATCTCGGCGTGCTGCTCATGTTTTTCAATGCGCCGCTGCTGCTTTTCTCTCTTTTTGCGGCGGTTATGTTTCATGTGCAGATCGTTTTTGTCGAGGAGCCGTTTCTCGTGCGTCAGTTTGGTGACGACTATCAACGCTATGTTCAAAAGACCGGAAGGTATCTGGGCTGCAAAAAGTAAGGAAGAATCAATATGCTGATCATGCTGTTGCTTGTGGAAAGTATTGTGATGTGCTTTGTGCTGCTGCTTGTGTGTGCAGTCGGTATTGCCAATGGGCCGGTGGGTTTGGTGGGGTTGTATGAGGCTGATGTTCAGCAGAGGGTTGTTGAGCTTGGCTATACAACCAAGGAAAAGATACGCAAAAGGCATTCGTTGATGACGGCCACTCTGTTTGTTCCCGTTCTGATCCTCCCGCCTGTGATGGTGTACTTTCTGAATGGAGCAGTTGGCTTTTGGGATGGTTTCTGGCAGATGACGGTGATTCTTTTGACAATGAACCTTTTCGACAGGCTTTTTATTGATGCGTACTGGGTTGGTTGCACAAAAGCATGGATCATTCCCGGAACGGAAGATCTGCAGCCGTACATTCCGAAAAAGGTTTTGATTCGTAAGTGGGTGGGTACCTTCATCAGTTTTCCGGTGCTCGCAGCCATACTCGCTGGAGTAATGACATTTCTTCTGTAAACGATCAAAAACAGCGCATCAGGTACATTCGCCTGATGCGCTGTTTTTTTGTATATCGAAAACCCCACGCTAGGCGTGGGGTTCAGAAAAGCTTATAGCTATGAGTATGAAATAAAAACTCCTTTTGCTAGAATGATGATGCGGCCTGACAACTGCAACAAAAGCAAACGGAGGTCATTCAAATGGCAAATGACGTAAAGAGTTTAGCACATACTAAATGGAATTGTAAATATCATATCGTATTCGCACCGAAATATCGGTGTAGAGCTACAATACATCTTGGACAGTAAGAAAAAAAGAGAAGAGACTTGAAAGCCAATCTGTTATAGTTGAATTGCGACACAACATAACGAAAGGAGCTTCAAGTCTCATGGATAGTATAACACAAGACATGAAGT
>JAFULL010000050.1 GCA_017473345.1 Clostridia bacterium
CCCTTCGACTGTCACCTCCCGGTACGGCCCAAAGCTGGCACAGGGCCAGCTTTAGGCTTCTGGCCTGCGGTACTGCTTCGCAGTGTCCTCAGCCCTCGGTGCGCTCTGCACACCCTCCCCTTGCACAGGGGAGGGTTCGTTGGGTGCCCGGGTTGACTTCCCTTACACAGGGGAGCTTGCAGGCTTGGCTGCTGCCAGAGAAACACCACCACCCAAGCGAGCCGGGGCACCCCGCTGCGCGGCGCACATGCACCGGTGCGTTCACTCACCGCAGGTGTGTGCCCCGGCAGTCTTAGCAGTGACCCCAAACTAAAAAAGCCCTGCCGCCCCAATAGGGCGGCAGAGATGGGTGCAGGGGCTTCGCCCCTGCAAAAACGAGCCCGGGTACTTGCGTACCCGGGCTGTTTTTGGGACTGAGATATAAACGAATTCAGCAAGTAATGAAATTACTTGGCCATGTAAGCGGTGGCTTCCTCTTCGAAGTCAACCAGACCTTCGTCCATGATGCGCTCCATGTAAGCAGCGTACTCAGCTTCCAGATCGCCGGTGGAGATGATCAGGGTAGCCAGCATTTCCTGCTCGAGAGCGGTGATGGTGGTGCCGAACTCAGCCCAGGTAGACAGGCTGTCAGCGATGAAGGTGTAGTCGGTGGCGATTTCATGCTCAGCAGCCTGGGTGGCCTGAGTGAAAGCGTTCATGGTGCGGGTCTCGGCGTTCTGCAGGGTCCAGCCGCCGCCATCGGTGAATACGAAGCAGCCAGCAGCACGGTTGACGGTGTCGTCAGCGTACTCGCCCACGCGCTCGTACTTGCCGTTAGCCTTGTCGATCCAGTTGAACATGTCGCCTTCGGTGCCCAGGTAGAACAGCTCCTGGCCTTCCTCGGTGTAGCCCATGTAGTTAACGCACTTCACGGCCAGCTCGGGGTTCTTGCAGTTGGCGTTGATGACGATGCGGTAGCTCAGGGGGTTGGCATAGGGCTTCACGCCGCCGGTGGGTTCGCCGGTCTCAACGTGAGCAAAGTTGGTGGTCACGAACAGGTCTTCAATCTTCTCGGGCAGGGGGAAGGTGTAGCGGCCGGGGAACCAGTTGTTGGCGGGGCCCACGGACTGGAAGCCGAAGATACCCACTTCGCCGTTCCACAGCATTTCAGCAGAGGTGATCCAGTCGATGGAAGCAAAGTCGGGGTTCATGATGCCATCCTGATACAGCTTGTTGAGGAACTTGACAGCCTCGAGGTAGTTGGGATGCTTGGTGTAGCGGGTCACGGTGCCATCTTCCAGAGTGATGTTCTGGGCGAAGGGGATGCCGTAAGCAGCGAACACATGCTCCCATTCCTTGGCGGTGTTCAGGTGAGCAGCCCAGCCCCAGGTGTCCTTGACGCCGTTCTGGTCGGGATCGTTGAAGGTGAAGGCCTTCAGCACTTCGTACAGCTCATCCAGAGTGGTGGGCACTTCCATGCCAACGTTGGCCAGCCAATCCTTGCGGATGTGGAAGTTGGCGATGTACTGACCAGCCTGGCTGTTCAGACCAAAGATCTTGCCGTCCTTGTTGATGGGCAGGGTGTTGAGGTAGCCTTCGGGATAGCCGGCCAGGATGTCCTTGCCGTACTCAGGCAGATAGGGGGCCATGTCCAGCAGCTTGCCGCCTTCAGCCAGGTCGATAGCGATCTGGTTCTTGGCCAGGAAGATGTCGGGCAGCTGATCGCCGGCGATCATGGTGTTGAGCTTGGTGTCGAGGTCGCGGCTGTTGATATAGGTGTACTGAATATCAACGCCCATGCGAGCTTCGAACTCTTCCATAACCTTGCAGGTTTCGGGCACGTTGTTGTCGCCAACAAACAGCCAGGTCAGAACGGGGGTTTCGTCGGCCATAGCCATGGGAACCATGGAGATCATCATGACCAGAGCCAGAGCCAGAGCCAGGAACTTCTTCATATGGATACCCTCCTTTTATATTGTTGACCTCAGGCTGCGGGAACGCCTAGTCCCGAAGCGTTCCGCACGCCAGCCTGAAGTAAACGACGATTCATTAGCCCTTGACGGCGCCTACGCTCAAACCGGAAACGTAGAAGCGGCTCAGCCAGGGGTACACAATCATGATGGGCAGCACCGTCAGCACAACGATGGCCATCTCGGTGGAAGACTGCGACAGGTAGCCGGTGCTCTGCTCGCCAACGGAACTCATGATGGCGTTGACGGAAGAGGTGGCGGCCAGCACGTTGCGCAGGTAGATCTGCATCAGCTGCAGCTTGAGGGAAGAGGTGTAGATCAGGCCGTCGAGGTAGCTGTTCCAGTTGCCCAGGCCGTAGAACAGGGCCACAGCAGCGATGGAAGGCACAACGATGGGGGCGATGATCTGCATGAGGATGCGGAACGGGCCGGCGCCGTCCATGCGGGCGCTCTCTTCCAGAGAGGCGGGCACGGCCTGCAGGGCGTTGCGCAGAATGAACATGTTGTAGGCGCTCATCGCACCGGGGATGACCAGCGCGAGGAAGCTGTCCAGCAGGCCCAGGTTCTTGACCACCAGATAGGTGGGGATGATGCCGCCGTGGAAGAGCATGGTGAAGAAGAACATGCCCTGGAAGAACTTGCGGCCGCGGAAGCGCTGAAGGCTGAGGGGGTAAGCGGTCATCAGGCTGAGCACAACGCTGATGCAGGTGCCCACGATGGTCTTGAGAACGGAGTTGCGAAGAGAGATCCAGATCTGATTGGTCTTGAGGATCATCTGGTAGTTGTAGGTATCAAAGCCCTTGGGCCACAGGAACGCGCCGCCCTGCATGGCCAGACGGGGGTCGGAGATGGAGTACATGACCACGTACCACAGGGGGTACACCATGATGAACACCAGCAGCGCAAGGAAGATGCGGATGATGACCTGACCGATCTTTTCACCGCGAGTATGCTTGGGGCCCTGAACAGCATGCATTTTTGCCATTTTCACGTCGCCTCCTTACATAATCGCACTGTCGGGATCGACCTTGCGGGCCATCCAGTTGGTGAACAGAACCAGGCACAGGCCGATGGCGGACTTGAACAGGCCGGCAGCGGTCGCCTGAGAGAACTTGGCCTCTTCAAGGCCGACGCGGTACACGTAGGTGTCGATGATATCAGCTGCCGAGGTGACCAGCGGGTTGGACAGGGCAAACATCTGGTCGAAGCCCGCGTCCATGACCTTGCCGACACGGAAGATGAACAGCGTGATGATGGTGGGCAGCAGGGAAGGCAGCAGGATGTGGCGGATCTGCTTCATGCGGCTGGCGCCGTCGATCATGGCGGCTTCGTAGAGCTGCTGGTCGATGGCTACGATGGCAGCCAGGTAAACGACCGTACCCATGCCGATCTCCTTCCAGGCGTATGTGATCAGCACATACGGTGTGAAGGTGGCCTTGTTTGTCATGAAGTTGACAATTTCAAAGTTTGTGCCCAGGGTGGTGTTCATCCAGGTCATCAGGGCAGGCAGCACACCGTCGGTAACGTTGAGCAAAGCCTTCAGGATGCCGTATACGATGAACCAGCTCAGGAAGCTGGGCATGATGACCATGGTCTGCACCACGCGCTTATACTTGTTGTTCCATACTTCGCTGATGATGATGGACAGGAGGATGGGCAGCGGGAAGCAGCACAGCTTGAGCAGCGAGTACTTGATGTTGTTGAACAGCGCGTCGGTGAAGGACTTGCGGCTGAACAGGCGGTCAAACCACTTCCAGCCAACGAAGTTCATGTCGCCGAAGCCCTTGACGATGGAGTAGTCGGTGAAGGCGATGGATACACCGAACATGGGCAGGTAGTGGAAGATGATGAAGTACAGCAGACCCGGCAGGATCATGATATACAGCGGATAGTCCGCAATGATCTCGCGGAAGGTCTTTTTGATTCGCTGGGAACGGCTGCGTTCCATCAGCACACGTTCGGACATAGCCAAGCACCTCCTGATGAATGTGGAAAAACGAACGGAAATCACTGGACTTTTGTGACTGTATCCACAGTCACAAAAGAAGGGCCCTTCTTTTGTGGATTTTGGCAATAAAGTGACTTTATCATAACCGGCACTTTTTGTCAACGATTTATTTTCAACCCTGACAAGTATTTTCAATTAGTTCGTGTCATTTTTGTCAGGTTCGTAACTTTCGAACCGTTACAGTTCGATGGGGCCGGCAAAGTCGACGTCAGCGCCGCAGGCAGCCATCACAAGGCGCTGCAGGCGTGCTTCGTAGGCGTAGTCGAAGGGGTTTTGCATGTCGCCGCGCACGCAGGCTGCGAACTCGGTCATCATTTCGTCGTAGCGGCCGCTGAAGTAGCCGGGGAATACGTCAAATTTACTGTCGCTCCAGTCAAGGCCCTTGGCACGTTCGAGGGTGGCTTCCTTCACCTGAGTGGGGCATTCCAGCGGGCGTACCTCGATGGTGCCCTTGGTGCCGCACACCACCAGATGACGGCGGTTGTAGCCGTTGACCTCGGCAGCGTTGACGCGCACGGTGGCCACACCGTGGGGATAGACCATGGCGGCAAAGCCGTTGTCGGGGGCCTTCACGCCGTCGGCCATGGTGGAGCACATCTGAGGAATGATCTTCTCCGGCACGCCGGCGATCTGGTAGATCATGTCGATGAGATGGCAGCCCAGGAAGAACATCATGCCGCCGGGGAAGCGGTTGAGCCAGTCGCGCTTTTCAGCGGGATGGCGCACGCCCATCGAGGTTTCGATGCTGGTGATGTTGCCCAGCTCGCCGCTGCGGACTTTCTTCAGAATATATTTCATGGCCGGGTTGTAGCGGTACATGTAGCCGGTCTGGAATACAAGACCCTTTTCTTTGGCCTTTTGGAGCATTTTTTCAAGGCGGGCGCAGTCGGTGCCGGAGGGCTTGTCCATATGAACGTGCCAGCCCTTTTCAATGCACTTTTCAGCGTCTTCAAGGGCGCGCAGCTCGTCGCCCTCCACCAGCGCGCAGTCGATGTTTTCCAGCGCGAACAGCTCTTCTTCGCTCATCCACGGAAGACCGGCATAGGCGGGCTGATTTTCCACGCGCTTGCGGTCGCTTTCGCAGGGCTCGCACACGCCCACAACTTCGTACAGATCGGGGAATTTTCGTACTGTTTCAAGGGTAAGTCCGCTGTGGTCATGGGCAACGCCAAAATGGACAACACGAAGCTTTCTCATGGGTCTCACACTCTCTTTGGCTTTTTTCGAACCTGAATAGACAAATATATCTTAGCATCTTGCAGGCGTTTTCAAAACATGCTATTATGCTGAATACCGGAACGATTCTACTGTACATCAGGAGGGAAATCATGGCAAACGTACGTTGGGGCGGACGCAATGTGGATACCGAAGCTGTCAGCAGCCAGCTGTATATCACCCTCTACGACGGGCAGCGTTTTCACCTGAAAAACCGGCATGACATGGACTATACCAAAAAAGGCAAGATGTTTGCCAGCTTTTCGCTCATCCTCAAAGGCCATGTGCGCTTTGAAACCGGCGAAGGCACGGTTGAATGCGACCCGGGCGATTTTGTGTACATGCCCGATGACGAACGCTATACCAGCCACTGGACAGGCGAGCCGGACATTGAGTTCATCAGCCTGTTTTTCCGCTTTCTGGCCGGCAGCCTGCCAAGCATCGTCTACGACCGTCCCACCAGCCAGATCCCGCTGGACAAGCAGTTTGGCTTTCAGAAGCTGGACGCGCTGGGCGGCTTCAGCCAGCAGGAGGATATGGAAGCCATCCTGCGCGAATACAAGGGCACGCCGCAGCAGCGCATCATGGCGCAGTCGCGGTTGTACCATATCCTTGCACTGGCCTATCCGCACCTGAAGCGCCGTCAGGTGGAGATGGTGCCGCCGTCCATCCGCCCGGCGGTGGACTACATCACCCAGCACCGCGAGGGCAATGAAAAGGTGTCGTTTTACGCATCGCTGTGCCATTTGAGCGAGTCAAGGTTTTACACGCTTTTTTCCACTCATATGCACTACACGCCCGTTGAATACCGAAATCTCCTGCGCGCCTATCAGGCGGCGGGCTATCTGCGCGACACCAACCTGTCGGTGGAGGAGATTTCGGCAATGCTGGGGTTTGAAAGCCCCGAATATTTCCGGCGTATTTTCAAACGGTATTACGGCAGCTCGCCCAGCGAGTTCCGCAAAAAGCGCTGTTAAATGCGCGACCAGTCAAACTGCACCACGGGGAAGTTCTTTTCGTACACCAGGCGGTGGAACACCTCGCCGCATTCGGCGGGGGAGTGCACTTCGCAGATCAGGTCTTCCAGGTTCAGGCGGCCCGCGCCGTGCAGACGCAAAAGCGCCATGATGTCATCGTGGTCGGTCCAAAGACCGGCGGAGGATTCGACCTTCGGGCGGGCCATGGTGTGCGCGCCGATGAGCACGATTCCCGGGCCGTGCACCTTGTGGTAGTAGTCGATCATAAAGTCGGAGTGGCGGGTGCAGCCAAGCAGCGCCACGCGGCCCATGCGGGCCATGCAGTCAAGCGCGTTGTCAAGCGCCCGGGCTACGCCGGTCACTTCCACGCACACGTTCACGCCGCCGTGGGTGACTTCCTTCACCTTCTGGGCAAAGCCTTCCTCGGTGGGGTCAAAGGCGTAGTCGGCGCCAAGCTTGAGGGCAATCTCGCGCTTTTCAGCCACGGGGTCGACCGCGATGACCGGCACGGCGCCGGCAGCGCGCAGCAGCTGGATGGCGATCTGGCCCAGAATGCCCAGACCCATCACCATGCCGCTTTCGCCAAACTCCAGACGGCACTTGCGCAGTGCAGACATGGGAAACGTTCCGATCAGCGCCATCGAGGCAGCCTGAAGGGACGTTTTTTCACTTTCGATGAGATGCACGTTCTTTTCGGGCAGCACGGAATATTTGGTGTGCTTGCCCCATGCGCCCACCACGCGGTCGCCGGGCTTGACGGTGGTCACGCCGCTGCCCACTTCCTTCACGATGCCTGCCGCGCTGTAGCCGCAGATGCGGGGGAAATGCGCCTCGGTGTTGTTGTCGTACACGCTCACGTTGGGGTCGCCGCCCACGTTGGCGCGCTCGGTGCCGTTGGAAATGGTGGTGTAGGCCACTTCGACCAGCACGTCATATTCGCCCACGGGCCTGATGTCGAGGGGAATGAGCTCAGCGGTATCCTTTTTGGTAAAAACGATGGTCGGGCTTTGCATATGAAAAACCTCCTGAAATGATCTCATGGGGAAAACAGCTTTTCTGCGCCCTTATTGTACAGCCTGTCAGCCGTTCTGACAAGGCTGATTCTGTCCAAAAGCGGAACGATCGTCCTGTTTTCTTTGCTTGACGGCGTACGCCGTTTCAGCGTATAATGAATATATCTTTGGTTTTCTTTCAGCAATTGCATACCCCTTCTACGCATCGTCAGAAAGAGAGGATTTTGTCCATGTATCAGTCCAGACTGCATGCCACCAACGGGATCATCTCCATCGCCGTGGACGCGCTCAGCGGCGAGGTGCTTGAATTTGTGCGCGAAAGCACCTGGGACAACGTGACCAAAAACCATGTCAGAAACACATGGAGCCTGTTTGACGCCGTCGTTCACACCGAGGCCGGCGACAAGCGACTGCATGCGCCGCGCTACCTGGATGTGCGCGCAAACGAGGCCCTCACCCCTGTGATCACCATTGACCAGCAGGAAAAGTGTGCCACCGTCACCATCGACTTCCCCGGCCTGGTGCTGCACTCCACCAAAGACGGCATCGCCGCCGCCAAGGTGGGTGCTGCGGGCATCGACCCGGTGGATATCAAGGTGGGCATCCCGGTGGATATGAGCGCGCGCGTGGTGATCGAGCTGCCTGAAGGCGACTGCCGAAGCAAGTGGCGCATGAGCCTTACCAACAATACCGACTGGGAGGTCGACACCGTCGCGTTTCCCGCCATCGACGGCATGTGGCTGGGCGACAGCTGGGAGGACGACGTGCTGGTGTACCCGCGCTTTGCGGGCTGGCAGATCGTCAACCCCACCCAAAAGCTGGCCGCCGACGCCCAGCGCATCGTGTGGAAGTGGCAGGAGTACCAGTATACCTACCATCTTAACGAGGCCACCGGCGCCAAGGACGACCGCGGCGCGTATGTGATGCACCTGCCCTACAGCGGCGCTGCCTCCATGATGTGGATGGATCTGTACGATCCCAACGAAAAAACCGGCCTGTACATCACCTGCCGCACCAGCGGCGACCACATGATGGGCCTGCGCGCTGAATCCTTCGGCGAAACCAACCCCGGTACCGGCATGGCCATTCTGCATGAAACCTGCCTTGAAAAGGGCACGTGGGAAAGCGAAGAGTGCGTGTTTGCCTTCCATGAGGGTGACTGGCACTGGGCGGCGGATGAATACCGCACCTGGTTTGAAAGCGTGCACGAGCCCATTCCGCAGACCCACCGCCCCAAGTGGTTTATGGAAAGCGCCGGTTTGATGGCCCACTACGACTTCCAGTATCAGGGCGGCGGCATTGTGCACAAGTATAAGGATATTCCGCACATCTACGATCTGGCGAAGGAGCTGGGCTTCAACCACCTGCTGCTTTCCGGCTGGAACCGCGACGGCTTTGACTACGGCTTCCCGCATTATGAAACCAACCCCAACTTGGGCACCGAGCAGGAGCTCAAGGACGCGCTGGCGGAGGTGAAGGCCAAGGGCGGCCACGTGGCGTTCTACATCAACTCTCGCCTGTGCAACACCGGCTTTGAGGATGAGCAGGAAAATCTTGAAAAGTTTGCCATCCAGAACCGCGACGGCAGCCGCTTCCAGGAAAAGTACGGCGCGGCAGATGTGACCTTTGCCTCCATGTGCATCAACTCCAACTGGCGCAAGCAGCTGCTGGATACCGTCAACTACCTCACCCATGAGATCGGCGCGGACAGCATGTACCTGGACCAGCTGGCCATGGCAAGCTCCGTCAAGTGCTACAACCCCGAGCATGAGCACGGCCATACCCGCAACAACTGGAACGAGGGCTATACCAAGCTGATCGGTGAAATGATCGCCGATTACGACCCCGAGGGCATGGCGCTGATCTACGAGGGCAACAACGACGTGTTCGGCCGCGGCGCATCCGCCCAGCTGATGACCACCCTCGGCGGCCCGTTCATCGGCGCTGTGCCGGAGGTGTACCGCTATACCTTCCCCGATCAGGTGCTGACCGACATGATGAACCCGCGCCGCAACTCCGCCATGCGCCCCGAGCATGTGGCCCGCAAGTCCACCATGTTCCTCTACCGCGCGTTCGTGTGCGGCATGTACTTCTGGTGCTACGACCTCGAGTGGGACAACACCTGGCGCCGCGACCCCGAGCAGTACGAGCGCCTCAAAAAGACCGTGGCGCTTCGCGTGAAGTGGCTCAAGACCTACGGCTTTGGCACCTTCCGCGACAACGTGGGCATCGTGAGAGCGCCGGCTGATTTCATGATCAAGCGCTACGAGATCGAAAACGGCACGCTGATCGCTGCCGCCAGCGACAAGGGCAATTTCAGCGGCGAAGTGAGCGTGGTGTGGGACAAGCCCGAAGCGAAGATCGAGGCCCGCCTCTACGGCGACGAGGAGAACGCCGTCGAACTGCCCTGCACTGTGGAAAACGGCGCTGTTACCTTCCAGCTGCCCGAAACCGAGCTGGCTGTGATCGTGATTCGCTAAAGGAGAAAAACACATGTACCAATCCAGACTGCACGCCACAAATGGGATCATTTCCATCGCCGTGGACGCGCTCAGCGGCGAGGTGCTGGAATTTGTGCGCGAAAGCACATGGGACAACGTGACCAAAAACCATGTCCGTCAGACGTGGAGCCTTTTTGACGCGGTGGTGCACACCGAAGCGGGCGACAAGAGATTGCACGCGCCCCGCTATCTGGACGTGAGGGCCAACGCCGCCCTCACGCCCGTGATCACCATCGACCAGCGCGAAGGCAGCGCCACCGTCGCTATTGATTTTCCCGGCCTTGTGCTGCACTCCACCAAGGAGGGCGTGGAAAAAATCAAAGCCGGCGAAGCCAGCATCGAACCGGTGGATATCAAGGTGGGTATCCCGGTGGACATGAGCGCGCGCATCGTGATCGAACTGCCCGAAAACGAGTGCCGAAGCCTTTGGCGCATGAGCCTCACCAACAACACCGGCTGGGAGGTCGACACCGTCGCATTCCCCGCCATCGACGGCATGTGGCTGGGCGACACCTGGGAGGACGACGTGCTGGTATACCCGCACTTTGCGGGCCGCAAAATCGCCAACCCCACCCGCGAGCTGGCCCAGCCCAAGCAGATCATCAACTGGAAATGGCAGGAGTACCACAAGCGCCGTCAGAACAACGTGGGCGTGGGCGCGGCAGACGACCGGGGCGCGTACGTGATGCGCATGCCGTATTCCGGCGCTGCCTCCATGCTGTGGCTGGACCTGTACGACCCCAACGAAAACACGGGATTGTACATCACCTGCCGCACCACGGGCGACCACATGATGGGCCTGCGCGCGGAAAGTTTCGGCGAAACCAACCCGGGCATGGGTCTGGCCATTCTGCATGAAACGTGCCTTGAACAGGGCACGTGGGAAAGCGAAGAGTGCGTGTTTGCCTTCCATGAGGGCGACTGGCACTGGGCGGCGGACGACTACCGCACCTGGTTTGAAAGCGTGCACGAGCCCATGCCGCAGACGCACAGGCCGAAGTGGTTCATGGAAAGCGCGGGACTAATGGCGCACTACGACTTCCAGTATCAGGGCGGAGGCATCGTGCATACGTTCAAGGACATCCCGCACCTGTACGACATGGCGCAGGAGATGGGCTTCAACCATCTGCTTCTGGCCGGGTGGAACCGCGACGGCTTTGACTACGGCTTCCCGCATTACGAGGTCAACCCCCTGCTGGGCACCGAGCAGGACCTGAAGGATGCGCTGGCGCAGGTGAAGGCGCGCGGCGGCCACGTGGCGTTCTACATCAACTCGCGCCTGTGCAATGTGGACTTTGAAGACCAGCAGGAAAACCTTGAAAAGTTCGCCATCCGCAAACGCGACGGTTCGTACTATCAGGAAAAGTACGGCGCGGCGGACGTGAGCTTTGCCTCCATGTGCATCAACTCCAACTGGCGCAAGCAGCTGCTGGATACCGTCAATTACCTCACCCACGTCATCGGCGCGGACAGCATGTATCTTGATCAGCTGGCCATGGCCACCTCCATCAAGTGCTACAACGAGGATCACGAGCACGGCCATACCCGCAACGGCTGGAACGGCGGCTATGTGAAGCTGATTCACGAAATGATCGCCGATTACGACCCCGAGGGCATGGCGCTGATCTATGAGGGGTCCAACGACCTGTTCGGCTCCGGC
>JAFULL010000010.1 GCA_017473345.1 Clostridia bacterium
GGAGAAGGGACGGTACAGGCGAACCTTGATCAGGCCCAGCTTTTCGCCCTTGGCGTTGAGGTAGTTGATGGTCTCTTCGATGGTCTCGCAGCCGGAGCCCATGTCGATGATGACCTTCTCGGCGTCGGGAGCGCCAACGTAGTTGAACAGCTTGTACTCACGGCCGGTCAGCTTGGAGATCTTCTCCATCACTTCCTCCACGATGGCGGGGGTGGCTTCGTAGTACTTGTTGGCAGCTTCACGGCCCTGGAAGTAGATGTCAGGGTTCTGAGCGGTGCCAGCCTGGTGGGGATGTTCGGGGTTCAGGCCATTCTTGCGGAAGGCAGCAACCTTCTCGAAGTTGACCAGGGGACGCAGCTCTTCATACTCGAAGGCGTCGATCTTCTGCACTTCGTGGCTGGTGCGGAAGCCGTCGAAGAAATGCAGGAAGGGCACGCTCGATTCGATGGTGGACAGGTGAGCCACAGCAGCCAGGTCCATCGCTTCCTGAACGGAGTTGGAGCTGAGCATCGCAAAGCCGGTCTGACGGCAGGCCATAACGTCGCTGTGATCGCCGAAGATGTTCAGAGCGTGAGCGGCCAGGGCGCGGGCGCTGACGTGGAACACGCTGGGCAGCAGCTCGCCGCTGATCTTGTACATGTTGGGGATCATCAGCAGCAGGCCCTGAGAGGCGGTGAAGGTGGTGGTCATGGCGCCAGCGGCAAGGCTGCCGTGCACAGCACCAGCGGCGCCGGCTTCGGACTGCATCTCGCTTACATGAACGCTCTGGCCGTACAGGTTCTTCTGGCCACGGGCGGCCCACTCGTCGACGACTTCAGCCATGGGAGAGGAAGGGGTGATGGGGTAAATGGCTGCCACATCGCTGAACGCATACGCAACGTGGCCGACAGCAGTATTGCCGTCTACGGTCATTTTGATGGCCATTGGGGTTCCCTCCTAAGATTTATGTTTGAAATCCGTCTGTCTGTCTGTTCCATGCGCCCGCAGGCGCAAGGGGGCCTGTGAAAACGGGTTTTGCCGTTTTTTGGGCATGACAAACAGACGGAGGTTTCCAACGTACTTATTATATGACCTTGTAAAAGTGTTGTCAACCTTCGGCATGCGGATTATGGTGGAAATTGCGCTTGGACGTCCAAATCCCCATTGGACGTCCGCCGCGCCTGACATTGGGCGCGGCGTTCGCCCTCGGAGGCCGCTGGGAAGCGTGCAATTCTGCAAGCTCCCCTGTGCAGGCTGCTGCCAGTTTGGCAGCGGGCAATTCTGCAAGCTCCCCCTGCGGAAGCTGCTGCCAGTTTGGCAGCGGACAACTCTGCAAGCTCCCCTGTGTAAGGGGTTGACGGAGGGAAGCGTGTGCCCAGTGGGCACTTGCCCCGCAGGGGCAAAGCGACCCGAAGGATATCAACCGAAACGAGCAGAGCAACCGGCAGGGCGCTCTGCGACGATTGAGGTTGCGGAGCTGTCGCGAAGCGACTGAGGGGTTGTACCTATGCTATAAGCCAAGTGGCTTAGATACTGACGGCGGCAGCTTACGCGCCGCTGAGGTACTAGGCTTCTCAGCCTATTGAGCGCAACTCCGTTTCGCTCAGGTTTCTCTCCGCTCCGCTCGGGCCAGAGGGGCGGTCGGGGGGGACCCCGCACCGGTCCCCCCGGCCCTTCGGGCCTTACATTGTACCGCTGCATTCGCCCACCGCAGGTGCCCCCCTCTGGACTTCCCCTCCTACCCGCAACCTCAATCGTCGCGGAGGCTACTGCCGTAGCCACCGCTCGTTTCGGTTGATATCCTTCGGGTCGCTAACGGCTTCGCCGTTGTGCCCACTGGGCACCCGCTTCCCTCCGTCAACCCCCTTCCCGCGCTGGGGCATAGCCCCAGACCCCGGATAGGGTCTACAACTCAAATACGCCTATGCCCCGGGCTTGGCTGGCTAGTTTCCCCGTCCTGCCGGCACGCTTCGCCGCAGGCAATGCAACAGATTGAAAGCGATGCACTGTCTGCACCGGCGCACTAACCAAACATTGGCAGCCTCAGGCTGCCCTTCATTCCTTCATTCCTTCATTTCTTCATTTCTGGAGGTACTCCATGTCTACCATCCGTCAAACCCTCATGCTGCGGCCCATGCACAACGGGGTCAGCGGCTACGCGCGCATCCAGCACGAAAACCGTCACACCGTGGTGCAGCTGCACGCGCGCGGACTGCCGCCGGGCACGGCCCGGCTGTACTGGCTCACCCACGACCGCCTCGCCCGCGAGGCTGCATCCGCCGCCGTGGGCGATCACGGCGACTGCTCCATCGAAGCCTGGACGCCTGAGGCATCCGGCCCCGGACGGCTGCAGGCGCTGCTGCTCATCACCGGGGACGATCATCCGCGCCCGCTGATGGTGGGCCTGTGCGCGGATCAGTCGGCGGGCAGCATCCTCGACGCCAAAAGCGCCGCGCTGGATCTGTGCGCGCAGCTGGGCAGGCATAATGGAAAGGAAGAAACGGTGCAAAAGGCTGAGCCGGTACCAGTAGCTGAGGCCGAGCCTGAGCCACAGCCCGAACCGCTGCCAAAGGATGAGCCGGTGACTGATCCTCCTGCTGAGCCCGAGATGATGCCGGTTGTGGAAGAGCCTGAACCACGGCAGGAAACCTCTGTGCCAGTGCAAAGAAAAGGGGCGAAGCCCCCCCTGAGGTGGCCGCGGGGGTTTGACAGCCTCAAACGGTACTTTGACGGCGCATTGCCCTGCCGCATCCTCGATTTGCCCGGGTGGCGGTTCGTGTACGCGGCCAACGCAGGCGGGCCGGAGGGTCTGTGGGTGGGCAGACAGATCCTCGACGGGCATGTGCGCGGCGTGGCCTACGTCACCCGCGGCAGCGCCCCGCCCGGCCCCGGGCCGTTTCGCACCGCACGCGGCGTGGATGGCCTGCTTTATCAGGTGCTGTGGCAGAGGCTGTGAAAGTGTGGTATAATGAATGAACGTCACTCGCCCGGGAGGTGCAGGAGGGCCGCAGCCCTCCTGCCTGCAATCCGAAACCAGCGACATGTGCGGTGGTTTCGGCAGCCTTGCGCAGCAAGGCTTTCCTTACGCTGTTCGCCGCCCGGCGAGCCGCAGGCGAGTAGGCGAACAGTGCCAAACCGGCGGAAAAGATTGCGAAGCAAGCTTTTTCGACGATATACAAAAGGAGGCGATCGCCATGGAGCTGGAAACCCTCACGGCAGTGGTTCAGGAAACCACCTTCCGTAATGACGAAAACGGCTATACGGTGCTGCGCGTGGGCTCCGGACGGTCGCAGCAGACGGTCGTGGGCATGATGCCCGAACTGTCCCCCGGTGAAAACGTCACCTTCGAGGGCACGTGGGGCGAACATCCCGTGTACGGACGGCAGTTCAATGCCCGTACCTGTACCATCACCCCGCCCACGGGCAAAACGGCTATCGAAAAATACCTCGGCTCCGGCCTCATCCGCGGCATCGGCCCGGCGACGGCCAAGCTGATCGTGAAGGCGTTTGGCGAAAAGGCTCTCGAAATCATGGACGAGCACCCCGAAAGGCTGACCGAAATTCAGGGCATCGGTAAGAAAAAGGCCGCCATGATCATCGAAAGCTATATCCAGCAGATGGGCATGCGCCGCACGCTGGTGTTTTTGCAGAATTATGGCTTAAGCCCCAACCTCGCCATGAAGATCGCCAAGTATTACGGCGAAAACACGGTCGAGCTCATCCGCCAGAACCCCTACCGCATGGTGCTGGATATCGACGGCGTGGGCTTCCTGACCGCTGACCGTATCGCGCTGTCGATGGGCGTGGACCCGCAAAGCGAGTTCCGCATCCGCGCGGCGCTGTTCTACCTGATGAACGAGGCCGCAGGCAACGGCGGACATACCTACCTGCCGCGCGACATGCTCGTCAGCCGCGCCTGCCAGATGCTGCACGCCGAGGAAAGCCTCATCGAAACGCAGATCACCGAAGCCATGATCGAAAAAATGCTCATCGGCTTCGCCTTTGCCGACTGCGATCACGCCGTGTGCCTGCCCATGTATTTTCAGGCAGAGACCGAGATCGCCTTCCGCATGCATCAGCTGATGACCGCCCGCCCCTACAAGATCGTGCACGGGCTGGACAAGCGCATCGGCGAATACGAAAAGTTAAACGGCGTGCGCTTCTCCGCCCAGCAGAAAAAGGCCATCCGCTCTGCGGTGGAGGAGGGCGTGATGGTCATCACCGGCGGCCCCGGCACCGGCAAAACCACCATCATCCGCTGCATCATCTACCTGCTCAATGAGGACAACGACATCCTGCTGTGCGCGCCCACCGGCCGCGCGGCCAAGCGCATGAGCGAGGCCACCGGCGAGGAGGCCAAGACCATCCACCGGTTGCTTGAATACGGCGGCGACGAGGATGTGTTCGCCCGCGGCGAGGATTACCCGCTGGACGCCGACTGCATCATCGTGGACGAGATGAGCATGGTGGACGTAAAGCTGATGCGCGGCCTTCTGCGCGCCATCCTGCCCGGCACGCGATTGATCCTTGTGGGCGACAGCGACCAGCTGCCGTCTGTGGGCGCGGGCAATGTGCTCTCCGACATGCTGGAAAGCGACGCCGTGCCGGTGGTGCGCCTTACCGACATCTTCCGTCAGGACGAAAAGAGCATGATCGTGCTCAACGCGCACCGCATCAACCACGGCGAGCTGCCGGTGCTGCGCACCCGCGACACGGACTTCTTTTTTGAGCGCAAACTGCTGCAGACCGACGCGGCGCAGACCATCTGCACGCTGCTTGCGCAAAGGCTTCCGAAGTTTCTGGGCTATCCGCAGGGGCGCTGGGCCGAGGAGGCCACGCGCAACATACAGGTGCTTAGTCCCACCAAGAAGGGCGACTGCGGCGCGTTCATGCTCAACAAGATTTTGCAGAATACCCTCAACCCCGAAAGCCCCGACCGCGACGCCATCATCCACGGCGAAACGGAGTTCCGCGTGGGCGACAAGGTGATCCAGACCAAGAACGACTATCAGCTGGAGTTCACGCGCCGCACGCCCTTCGGCACCGAGGAGGGCACCGGCGTATTCAACGGCGACGTGGGCTACATTGTGCGGATGGACCCTGCCGAGCACATGCTGACCGTCTGTTTTGACGACGAGCGGTTTGTGACCTATCAGAAGCAGCAGTTGGACGCGCTGGAACTGGCGTACTGTCTGACCGTGCACAAAAGCCAGGGCAGCGAGTTTCCCGTTGTGGTGATGCCTGTGGTGAGCGGCCCGCCCATGCTGATGGCGAGAAATTTGCTCTACACGGCGCTCACGCGCGCGCGGCAGCTGGTGGTGCTGGTCGGGCGGGAGGATGTGATAGGGCAGATGGTCGCCAACGACCATGTGGCGAAGAGGTAGACTACGCTCAAGGAGCGATTAAAATGGGGGTTATAAAAAGAGAGAGGCTGGACA
>JAFULL010000011.1 GCA_017473345.1 Clostridia bacterium
GCCCATCTATCACCGATAAATCTTTGACCCCTCGACCATGCGATCATGTGGTCTCATGCGGTATTAGCACAACTTTCGCTGCGTTATTCCCCAGTGATAGGCAGGTTGCTCACGCGTTACTCACCCGTCCGCCGCTAGAACTTGTTTCATTCTGCCGAAGCTTCATTCCACAAGTCCCCGCTCGACTTGCATGTGTTAGGCACGCCGCCAGCGTTCGTCCTGAGCCAGGATCAAACTCTTATGTTTAATCCGTTAAACATCTTTCGATGCTAAACTCAAGTTATTGACTGTCTTTTGCGTTTCTTTATTCTGTATCGTTTTAAAGGTTCGTTGCTCGCGAGCGAGCTTGATTATAATAGCACTAAAGGGTAGGGTTGTCAACACCTTTTTTCAACTTTTTTTGAAATTTTTTTGAGATTGTTAGAATTTGTTCATTTGTAAGCGTTTACTTCCGGAATGGACATGTTTTTTGACAAAAAACGGGAAAAAGTGGGGTTTTAAGTGAAATTTCCTTTTAAGAAAAAGAGATTTTGGAGTGTTTTGGGTGGTATTGTCGAAAAAAGTTTTTGGGAATTTTGAGGTTTTTTGGCGGCAGCTACGCGCCGCTTGGAGAGGCAGGTTGCCTCAGCCAGTTGAGCGCACTGCCGGTGCGCTCCGGTTTCTCTCCGCTCCGCTCGGGCCAGAGGGGCGGTCGGGGGGGACCCCGCACCGGTCCCCCCGAGACCCCCCTCTGGACTCCTCCCCTCCCCCCTTCCCGCGCTGGGGCAGAGCCCCAGACCCCAGAATGGGGTCTTTACCTTTGTGGCAGGAAGAGAGCGCTGCTTTGCTATACCTTGCTCCCACCCAAGCGAGCCGCGACCCCTTCCGGGGAGCGGCGGTCTTAGCAGCAGCCCCAAACACATAAAAAAATCCCTGATGCCCATGAAATGGGCATCAGAGATGGGTCAAGGGACGAAGTCCCTTGTGGGGTCCAGGGGTGAAACCCCTGGTGGTCAGGTCAACAGCAGCGTGTTGGTGCGCACGGACATGTCGTTGAAGAACATCGAGAAGCTGTACTGGCCCTTGGGCAGGGTGCCGTCGTGCTCGTCGCGGCAGCGGCGCAGCAGGTCGGTCACGTCGTAGTAGCAGTACCAGATGGCCTTGCGGTCGCTGTCGAACATTTCGTGCTCTGTGTACATGGCGTAGTAGTTGCCCTCGGGGTCGGTGAGGACGAGCATGGCGTCAATGTAATAGTAGTCAAAGCTCTGGGCGAACTGCCACTTGGCGTAGCAGTAATAGCTCAGCTTGTCCAGCGCCTTGGACATGCTCTTGTTGGAGGACTTGGTGATGGTGGTCTTGTCAGCCTGATCAAACATCTGACCGGGGGCCAGGTTGGCGGAGCCAAAGTTGAGCATGCTGGGACGGGCGCCGAACTCGGTGAACTGGTTGCGGTAGTTCACGCCATCCACAAAGGGCTGATCAGCCGCCAGAGCCAGGGAAGTGCCCAGCGTGAGGCACAGCGCCAGCGCGAGAGCCAGGATCTTTTTCATGGTATTTTTCCTCCCAATCTTCACAAAGTGAAGTCTTTTCTTCATTATAATAAGGGATGAAAAAACTGTCAATCAAAAAACATCAAAAATGCCCCTGCAGCTGATACACATACCAGTCGTCGCCGTCGGACTCAAACACCACGCGGCCCTCACCGCTATAATAAGTAGGAATGCCGTAATTGTCTGTCTGCGTGCGGCCCTTGTCCACGCGGTCGAAGTCGTTGTTCATCAAAAGGGCGAGGGGCGATGCCGCCTCCAGAAACTTGGGCACCATGGCCGTGATGCCGTGATGCGGCGCCTTCAATATATCCACGTCCAGCAGATCGGCGCCGAAGTTCTGCACAAGCCATGTCTGCGTATGGCCGATGATATCCGCCGGCAGCAGCATGCTTGCATCGCCGAAATCCACGCGGATGACCAGCGAGCGGCCATTGGTGGATGCGCCGTCATCATAGCGGGTGATGGACACCACCGCCTCGCCCAGCATGAGCGTATCGCCATGGAACACCTGCCGGATGGGGATGTTCTGCTTTTGGGCCTCCTTGATGGCCTCGGCATGGCGGGTGCTCACGCGCACGCCGCTTTCATTATAAGGATGCAGATACTCGCCCACGCCGAAGCCATAGTGCATCAGCCACGTGAGGCCGGTGACATGATCCTCGTGAAAATGTGTATTGAGCAGGTATTTGAACTGGCTGATGCCGCGCGCGGTGATCTCATCGCGCAGCATTTCGCGAAACTGCCCTGTGCCGCCGTCGATCATCATGGCTTCGCCGCCGCATTCCAGCAGCATGCAGTCGCTCTGGGCGGTATCGAAGGCGGTGAGCCGGATGAGCGGGCGCTTGTACCAGTCGTCGGAGGGAAGGTCGAAATAGATCTCTCCAACAGCCCTGGTACAATACACCAGGCAAAAAACAAATAAAAATATTTTCATCCAAAAGTGGGGTGCAGGGGACACCGTCCCCCTCGTTCCGTTCCTCACGGCTCCTCCTCGCTCTTCGCGCCCCAGTGCGCCTGCTCGAGGGCGAGGTCGCGGTGGTTGCTGACGGCACGGTAGTCTTTGGCGGCGAGGGCGTTTTTGATGTACTCAGCGATGGCGACGGAGCGGTGCTGGCCGCCGGTGCAGCCGATGGCGATGACCAGGCGGTGCTTGCCCTCGGTGATGTAATTGGGCAGCAGGAAGGTGAGCATATCGATGACTTTGGTCAGGAACTCCTGCGTGACGGGGTGGTCGATGACGAAGTCGCGCACGGGCTGATCCAGGCCGGTATGGGGCCCAAGCTCGGGGATATAGAAGGGGTTGGGCAAAAAGCGCACGTCAAACACGAGGTCTGCATCGCGGGGGATGCCGCGCTTGAACCCGAAGGACATGACCTCCACCTTAAGGGAGGGCTGTGCATCCGCCGACAGCACGATGGCGCGCAGCTGCTTTTGCAGTGCGCGGGGCTTGAGGCCGGTGGTATCGATGAGGTGCGTGGCGGTCTCGCGCAGGGGCATCAGGCGCTCGCGCTCGCGGCGGATGGCCTCTTCAAGGGTGAGGCCGTCGCTGCTCAGGGGATGCTCACGGCGGGTCTCCTTGTAGCGGTTGACCAGCACTTCATCCGCCGCCTCAATGAACAGCGTGTCGATGGTAAAGCCCACCATGCGCGCCTCGTCGATCATGCGGGTCACGGCGTGCGCGTCGAAAAACTCGCCGCTGCGCACATCCGCCGCGATGGCGACAAGGGGGTTTTTGATATTGCGGCAGGCCTCCATAAAGGGGACGAGCATCATGGGTGGCAGGTTATCCACGCACAGGGCGCCCAGGTCCTCCAGGGTGCGGATGGCCACGGTTTTGCCCGCGCCGCTCATGCCGGTGAGGATGAGAAAGTGCATCGGGGGGATTCCTCCTTTTGTATGGGGGATGGGGGTGGAAAAGGGGGCTAAGTCAGCTGGATGGGAGAGCAGCGTACAACCCCTCAGTCAGCTTCGCTGACAGCTCCCCTTACACAGGGGAGCTTGCAATGTTGGGTGCCACCCAACACTTTCCCTTACACAGGGGAGCTTGCAGTGTTGGCCGCAGCCAAATAACGTTGTGATTTATGAAAGTAAAAACTCGTGAGGCACTCAGCTTCTCCGCAGCCTCCCCTGTGTAAGGGGAGGTGGCCCGAAGGGCCGGAGGGGTTGTACCTGTGGAAAAAGGCAAGTATGCAGAAACTTCTGCTGCAGTTCACCCTTCCACTCTCTCCTTCACCATATGGTCGATCCACTCGCACACGCCCGAAAAATTGCGCATCACTTCATTATTGCCAATTCTCAGCACGCGCAGACCATACTTTTCCAAAAAGGCCGTACGCTGTGCATCGTGCTGCATTTCTTCCGGCTGATAGTGCTGCGAACCGTCCAGCTCGATCACCAGCTTCGCCTGTGCGCAGTAAAAATCGGCAATGTAGCGTCCCAGCACTTTCTGCCGGGTGAAACGCACGGGATAGCTGCGCAGAAACTGATACCACAGCCTGCGCTCCTCGGGGGTCATGCTGCTACGCAGGCCGCGCGCAAACAGCGTGAGCGATGCGTTGTGCTTGCGCTGCAAGGCTTATACCACCACCGCCGGTGCATCCTCGCCGATCACGCGCACCTCGCATTCCAGCACAACGCCGGTTTTCTCCAAAACCACGCGCTGTACCTGCGCAATCAGCGCCAGATAATCCGCCGCGGTGCCCTCCTGGTCGTTCACCAGAAAGCCCGCGTGCAGCGTGGATACGCTCGCGCCGCCCACGCGCAGGCCCTTCAGGCCGCACTGGTCGATCAGCGTGCCCGCAAACTGGCCCGTGG
Source organism: Clostridia bacterium (assembly GCA_017473345.1). Taxonomy (GTDB): domain Bacteria; phylum Bacillota; class Clostridia; order Christensenellales; family Aristaeellaceae; genus Limiplasma. The sequence goes on from JAFULL010000011.1 coordinate 4,344, forward strand.
GCCGCTTGAAGGTGCTGCCGCAGCTGGGCAGGGTGATGGGCTGCTTCTCGCGGCGGCGGGCGTTGAATTCGCGCATCGCCGCGCGGATGGTGTCGGCGTCGCCGGGGCGCAGGGCCACTGTGACGCTGGTCACGATCATGGGCTGCGCGCTGTCCATCAGCACGCTGTGACGGTAGCCAAACTGCATCTCCTCGCCGGTGTAGGCGATGGTGCGGCCGTCGGGGGCGATGGCGGTCACACAGGTGACCACGTCCTTCATCTCGCCGCCGTAGGCCCCGGCGTTCATGTATACGCCGCCGCCCACCGTGCCCGGAATGCCGCCGGCAAACTCGAGGCCCTGCAAGCCGTGCTCCGCCGCTGCGTTGGCCAGGGCGATCAGCGCCGCGCCGCCCTGCGCCGTGATGGCACTGCGGCCGTCAGGCAGGGGCACGGGGTCGCTGATTTGGGCGAAGTGCTCGCCGATATGAATCACCAGCCCGCGCACGCCGCCGTCGCGCACCAGCACATTGCTGCCCTTGCCGATGATGGTCACAGGCACCTCAAGCGACGCCGCAGCGGCAAGCGCCGAGGCGATCTCCTCCACGGTGGAGGGCTGCGCCAGCACGTCCGCCGGGCCGCCCAGCCGCAGGGTGGTGAAACGGCTCATGGGCACGTTTTCATGTATCTGCTTTTTGGGGATGGAAAGGCGCAGCTTTTCAAGCAGCTGCTGCCGGGTTTGCTCGTTCATGCAAACACCCTCCCATTATCATTCATCATTGCCATTGTACCGCAGTTGCGGTGCTGTGTCAAAGCCTGCATACATGGTTTAGCATATGCTGTTTGAAGCAGGGCCATACGCTGCATTTTTATCGTTCTCAATGGGGCAAACGCATTGACGCGGCCCATTGGAATAAGGTAAAATCTAAAATAGCGTACCTTGTGTTTTTTCATAGAATTGAAGGAGTCGAAACCCTATGTCCTTTGCCTCCGACGTGAAAAAGGAGCTGGCTTTGGTCAAGCCTGAAAAAGAGTGCTGCGGCCTGAGCGAGCTGTGCGGACTGTATGCATCCATGGGCAGCCTCAGCCTTCTTGGCCGCGGCCGGGTGAATGTACAGCTGATCAACGAAAACTATGCATCCTGCCGCAGGGCCTACACCCTGCTTGTGCAGACCCTGCGCGTGACCCCTCAAATCCACTACGTGGATAGCGCGCGTTTTGGCGGTGTACGCAAATGCGTTTTGACGCTTGGCCCGGTGCATTCGCCGGTGCTGCTCAGTGCCCTTGGCATGATGGAAAAAAAGGCCGACGGCACCTACGCCTTCCGCTCGGCCACGCCGCGTTTAAGCCTTACCCGCCTTTGCTGCATGAAGGCCTTTCTGCGCGGCATCATGATGGGCGGCGGCACGATGTCCAATCCCGACCAGGGGTATCATCTGGAGCTGCCCTGCCGCGACAGCGACACCCAGGCCATGATCGCCAAGAGCATGCAGCGCGTAGGCCTGCCCATCAAGCTGGGCGCGCGGCGCGAGCACACGTTTTTATATTTGAAGCAATCCGACCAGATCGTGGATTTTCTCACCGCCATCGGCGCGCACAACTCAGTGATGTACATTGAGGATCTTCGCGTGAAGCGCCAGGTGATGAGCACCGTGAACCGCGCCATGAACTGCGACAGCGCGAACCTGCAAAAGCAGATGAATGCCAGCGACCGGCAGATCGCAGCCATTCAGCAGCTGGTGGATTCTCAGAAGCTGGCCACGCTGCCGCCGTCCCTGCAGGAGATCGCGCTGGTGCGGCTGAACAATCCATCCATCTCACTGGCAGAGCTAGGCGCTCTGCTGGACCCTCCCATTGGAAAAAGCGGTGTGAATCACCGTATGCGACGCTTAATGACCTACACCGACCCACTTGAACAGGAGGACAACCCATGATTCGCCAGAATGTCAACCTGAGCGCCCTGATGCCCATTGGCCGCACGAAGGCGGCGGAGATCGCCGGCGTTGCCGGAAAGTATACCTGCATGCTGACGCTGGAGCGCGACGGCATTGTACTGAATTTGAAGAGCATGATCGGCCTTTTGAGCCAGACCGTACCCGCCGACGGCGAGATGGTGCTTGTGGCGCAGGGCGCGGATGAGCAGGAGGCCTGCAAGGCCATGGTGGAGGTTTTGGGGTAAAAAGGAGATGAAGGGCGAAGCCCCCTTCATCGGTGAGCCGGAGGATTGCTGCCCGTGGGGCAGCGGGCAGGACTGCAAGCTCCCCTGGGAGTTGCTGCCTGCTTGGCAGCAGCCAACTCTGCAAGCTCCCCTGTGTAAGGGGAGCTGTCAGCGAAGCTGACTGAGGGGTTGTACCTTGCGGTATAAGCCAAGTGGCTTAGATACTGACGGCGGCAGCTGACGCGCCGCCGGAGGGGCTAGGCTTCTCAGCCTATTGAGCGCAACTCCGTTTCGCTCGGGTTTCTCTCCGCTCCGCTTGGGCCAGAGGGGCGGTCGGGGGGGACCCCGCACCGGTCC
>JAFULL010000051.1 GCA_017473345.1 Clostridia bacterium
CAGTCCATCAGCGCCAATGTTTCCGGTCAGCTGGGCTCCATCGTGGCCGGCGGCATGGTCATCACCCTGGTCAGCATGATGCTGGGCGGCATCTGGTAATTTGTGAAGGAGTAATTCATTATGATGAAATGGTTTTCGATGCTGAGCGAGGCTGCCGCTGAAATCACCGCGACGGCTGCTCCTGAACTGATTGAGACGGTTGAGCCCGCTGCCGAGGCTGTTGCCAACAGCGCGCTGGTCACCCTGCCCCTGTTTACCAAGGGCCTGCTCACCACCCTGATGGGCCTGCTGGGCGTGTTCCTGGTACTGACCCTGTTCTTCATCACCATCAAGCTGATGCAGAAGATCCAGCCCCGCAACAAGGACTGAGAAGGAGGCGGAAGCATGTATACCCAGGAAGATATGCGTGACGTAAAGGCAATGCTGGCCAAACGCTGGGCTGCTGCCGCTGTTCCCTCTGCAATCGCTCTGATCTGCGCTATTGCTGTGTTTATATACGGGCGTATGCAGCGCAGCGACAGCCTGTGGATGCTGACCGCTATGCTGACAGTTGTGGGCGGCGCTTACTTCATCTTCTGCTATGGGGTATATGTGCGGCCTGCAGCCATCTACCGCAGGCATCTGACTTTCATGCTGGGCGACCGTATGCGCACCACCACCGGCGTGTTCAAGTTCTTCTCCAAAGACGTGACCGATCATGACGGGCTGGAGTGCTACTCCATGCTTCTGAACGTAGGCGAAAAGGACGATCCCGAAGACGACCGTCTGTTCTACTACGACGCATACAAGCCTCTGCCCGCTTTTGAACTTGGCGAGCGTGTAACGGTGCTCAGCAATGATAAAATGGTTTCATCCATGAAATCAGCCTGTTAATTCAATGATAAAAGTGCGTGCAAAAAAATTGCACGCACTTTTATTCTGTTGCTTTTGTATACAAGTCGTATTATTATGTTCTTGCAGTACAAGAAAATCCTGTAAAAAGGCTTGCATAAAATCAATATATGTCGTATAATGCCAATATAGACAAAAAATTGTTTCATTACATCTTATAAGGGGAGTGTCTGCACATGAAGCCATACTGTGAATTGCTTCGCGAGTTACGTGAAAGCCGCGACCTAAAGCAGTCCGATATTGCTTCGATTCTGGGAACCACACAGCAGGTGTATTCCCGTTACGAAACAGGCATCAATGAATTGCCGCTGCGTCATCTGGTCACACTGTGCGGTTTCTACCACGTGAGTGCAGACTATCTGCTGGGTCTAAGCAAAAACGACCGTTGAATCACCCTTCCAAACAGAGGAGTTTGCTCCTCTGTTTTTTATATGAAAACGTGGCTTGACAAACCGGCAAAACAGCATATGCTGAACAAGATGCCGTTTTTTGCGTCTGAAGGAGGTACCATTATGAAAACCATTCTGTTTGATCTGGACGGCACACTGCTGCCGATGGATCAGGAACTGTTCATCAAAGCTTATTTCAAGCGGCTGGCTGCGCGGCTGGCTCCCCATGGCTATGACCCTGAAAAACTGGTCAGCGCCATCTGGGAAGGCACGGCAGACATGATCCGCAACGATGGCAGCATTTTGAACGAAGCCGCCTTCTGGAATTCATTCTGCAGGAAATTTGGCGATCACGTGCTGGCAGACAAACCCATCTTTGATGATTTTTATCACAATGAGTTTCAGCAGGTGAGCGAGTCCTGCGGCTTTGTGCCGGAAGCAGCCGAGGTAATCGCGCTATGCAAGCAGCTGGGCCTGCGCATCATTCTTGCCACCAACCCTATTTTTCCTGCTGTAGCCACATTCAGCCGCATCCGCTGGGCAGGACTGAACAAGGACGATTTTGAGCTGATCACCACCTATGAAAACAGCTCGTCCTGTAAACCAAACCCCGCATATTATCAGGAGATCATCCGCAAGCAACAGCTTGACCCCGCAAAGTGCCTGATGGTGGGGAACGACGTGGGCGAGGATATGGTCGCCGGCAAGCTAGGCATGAAGGTTTTCCTGCTGACGGACTGCCTCATCAACAAGAAAAATGAAGCTATCAATCAGTATCCTCACGGCAGCTTTGCAGAGTTGAAGGCGTACATCAAAGAATTTGCGCAATAAAAAACGCGGCGCACATGCGCCGCATTTTTGATTGTTATTTTCATTGTATCATGCCAGCATGCTGGCAATTTTCCATAGCTGCACGGGCGTTCCTCTTGCCTCAGTCCAGATAACGCAGTCCTTCGATAGCTATTACGCCAAGGCCCGGCGCGTTGGATACGGTGATGTTCTGTTCCTCGAACACAGCGCCGCCCACGATGGGATCCTCGCTGCAAAGCACGGGACCGTCCAGGTCGATCTTGGTGATCACGTTCTTGGCGCAGGCCAGATGCACGGCGGCGTTGACGCTCACCTTGGCCTCCAGCATACAGCCGATCATGCACTCCACGCCGTACACTTCGGCAGCGGTGGCAATTTTGAGGGCATTGTACAGACCGCCGCACTTCATCAGCTTGATGTTGACCAGGTCAGCCGCGCCCATCTGCATGATCTTCACAGCGTCCGCAGGCGAGAACACGCTTTCGTCCGCCATAACGGGCACATAGGCGCGTTCGGTCACATACTTGAGGCCTTCAAAGTCAGCACCGGGAACGGGCTGCTCCACAAACTCGATGTCCAGGCCCAAATCCTGCATCTGGTTGAGCAGACGCACAGCCTGCTTGGGGCTCCACGCCTGGTTGGCGTCGATGCGCAGTTTAATATCCGGGCCGGCAGCTTCACGTACGGCCTTCAGGCGGGCGATATCCAACGCGGGATTCGCACCCACCTTGATTTTGAGCGTGTCATAGCCGCGGGCGATGGCGGTGCGGGTATCGCGGGCCATTTCTTCAGGATCGTTAACACTGATGGTGATGTCGGTCACGATGTTATTGCGGCTGCCGCCCAGCATTTTGTAAACGGGGATCTTGTACATCTGGCCGTACAGATCGTACAGAGCCATATCCACCGCAGCCTTGGCGCTGGTGTTGTGCACGATGGACTTATTGAGCGTCTGCAGCAGGTTTTCGAAGTCGTCCACCTCACGGCCGACGATGCTCTTGATGATATGATCGCGCAGCGCGCCCAGGATGGCGCCGGAGGTATCGCCGGTGATCGCGCCGGTGGGCGGTGCCTCGCCATAGGCCACGTGGCCGGTATCGGTATGAACTTCAACAATGATATCCTCCACGCTGTTGACGGTACGCAGCGCGGTCTTGAAGGGCACGCGAAGGGGAACGGAAATGGTGCCAAGGCGTACTTCTGTGATCTTCATGGGAAGGCTCCTCTCTTAATCGTCAATGGTCACGCACATCAGGGTTTCCTTGGTGCGGTCATATTCATCGTAGCGCAGGCCGCGATCAGCCGTTTCCATCTCGCCGGTCTGGTTGTCATAGGGATCAGCGCGCCAATGCTGCTTTTCCACGGTGAAGTTCTTCTGGAAAGCGCGGTTGGCCACCATGCGGTAGGGGTCCTGACTGGTGAAATAGAACTGGCGGCGCTCCTCCTTGCCGTTGCGGTTGGCGCTGACGCCAAAGGAAGGATCCGCCCACAGCCACCCATAGGGCGCGATGTAGAAGCGTGCCCAGTCATGCGCGCCGCAGTCATCAGGCTCAGCGCACAGGCCGCTCTGCCACTGGGCGGGGATGCCTGCGCAGCGGCACAGGGTGATGAACAGCAGCGCAAACACGCCGCAGTCGCCAATGCCATTGCGGGCGCAATTTTCCGCAATGCTCTCCAGCGTGAAATACTCAGGCATGAAGGTGTAACTCATGCGCTTGGTGATAAAGTCGTAGAAACGGCGGGCCTTTTCCAGCGGATCAGTCACGCCCTCTGTCAACTCCTTGACCAGCGCGCGGATATAGGGCGTGAACACGATATGCGGTTCCTGCTCTTCCGTATCGAAGGAGGGCTGTTCAGCAGAAGGCGTGATCTTTGCCGGGTCATGCCACACAGAGCGGTGCGTGTAGGAATACTCCACCCAGAACTCGTGGTTTTCCTGCATGGTCTCTTCCCAGCAGATGGTGCGCTGAAATGCATCCTCAGGCGCGATCTGTGCATTTTCAGGGAAGCACTTTTCAATCACGATATCGCTCTGCTGATCACAGGCAGCCGGGATGGGCAGATGTGCGCGCATGAACATGCCGGGAACGAAGTGCTCGTCCTTCACGCGCAGACTGGCGCGTACGCGGATACGCTTGGTCAGACTGCCCTTTTCCTTCATGATGACGATCGTCTCGTCGATCAGGTTGTGATCCTCCACCGGCTTTTCATTTTTGCCGGCACGGCGCGCAAAATCGGCGTCCGTCTTCAGAAGGGTAGACACAAACCGGTTGAAGAAATGCATTTCGCCATTGAGATAGCACCAGTTGATGCGGTTGGCATCCAGCAGCGCATCCAGCTCCGCCTCAGTAAAATCCGGCACCTCGGCGCGCAGCTCCGCCATGGCCTGCTCACGGTTGAAGGGGAAGTTTTCCGCCTGTCGCCGGATCATTTCCCGCTGGGCGATCATGCAGCTGCGGATGGGCATGGGCGTCTTTTCATCCGCCAGACGCAGGTCGATCAGGCGCAGCGCCTCGTCCAGATGGCCGCATGCCTTGTGACGCGCGATATCCTGCGGCAGACCGATATTCAGGTATTGAAAGGTATCGTTGATATTCATATGAAACCCCTCACAAAATTTCAATTAATAAGCCCATTATAGGATTTGCCCTACTGCTTGTCAAGGTCGTAAGTTTGCCGTATACTATACCTTGTTTGAATTTCAGCGGTTTGACCGCAGACGGAGAATGAAGTATGTTTGCCAAAATGAACCGGTGGCTTGAGGATGCTTTTACCTCGCCGCAGTTTACCTACAAGCAGCTGCGCAGCATGTTTTTCACGCTGACGCTGGATCAGTTTTTCATCATGTTCATCGGCATGCTGTCCACCGCCATGGTCTCGTCCACCGGCGAAGCAGCCATCGCTGCATCCAACATGGTCAATTCCGTCAACAGCATCGTGGTGCTGTTGTTCACCGCCATCGCAATCGGCGGTTCGGTGGTCATTGCCCGCGCCAAGGGCAGCGGCGATGATCACAGCATCCGCTGTGCTTTGGGCGAGACCATCTGCCTGGCCGGTCTGATCGGCCTGATTTTTGGCACGCTGCTGCTGGTATGCAGCGCTCCGGTCGTTCACCTGATGTACCCCAGAGCCGAGCCGCTGCTGGTGGAATATTCCATCAAATATATGCGGCTTGTGTGTATCTCGTTTTTGCCCTATTCGGTGTTCAACGCCATCTTCCACGCGTTCCGCAGTCTGGGCGATACCAAGTCCGCGCTGGTGCTGACGGTGGTCATCAATGTGATGCATCTGGTATGCAGCTATGTGTTCATCAACATCATGGGCCTTGGCATCGCAGGTGCGGGTCTGTCGCTGATTTTGGCGCGCATCATCGGCGCGGTGCTGGCGCTGGTATGGCTGCTAATCGTTCATAACGAGCATCACATCCGTGTGCGCCACATGTTCCACTTCTCCAAGCGCATCTCCCGCGAAATCACCAGGCTGGCTGTGCCCATCGCCTCTGAAAGCGCGCTGCTGCAGGGCGGCATGCTGCTGGTGCAGGTCTATCTGGCCTATCTAACCACCACGGACCTTGCGGCGCACGGCATTGCCAGTTCCTATCTGCAGATGTACAACATCACCGGCAACGCGCTGACGTCGCTTGCAAGCACCATCTGCGGCCAGTGTTTCGGCGCGATGCTGTACAAGGAAACCTACCGCTACAATATGAAGCTCATTCAGGTAGGCCGTTTCGTGATGCTTGCCACGGTGCTGATTCTCACGCCGCTGTCCCCCATCCTGCTGAGGCTCTACTCCCCCAGTGCGCAGGCCATGCCTATCATCCAGCACTGCCTGCTCATCCTGTCCATCGCCCTGCCTACCGTTTTCTGCGACAGTATGATCACTCCCATGACACTGCGCGCCGCCGGCGACATCATGTTCCCCACGGTGGTCTCCATCGTTTCGCTGTTCACCTGCCGCCTGGCACTGGGCTATGTGCTGACCATCGTTATGGGCATGGGTATTCCCGGCGTATGGATCTCCATGCTGGTGGAATGGGCCATCCGCGCGGTGCTGATGCGCAGCCGTATCCGCAGCAGGAAGTGGCTGCCCGCTGCCGTGCGTGCAGAGGCCTGACCCATTTCTTTACACATAAAAAACCGTGATGCTTTCGCATCACGGTTTTTTATGTCTTGTTTAGGCTTCCGCGTCAGGATCGACGCCCAGGCGCTTGAGCGTTTCAACAACGTAGCTCTCGCGGTATTCCTGATCCTTGGGACGGTTGAGGTAGCTGTAGAAGAACTCTTCACAGGCCTTCTCGTAGGGAATGTTGGCCAGCTCGGCGATCACGCGGGTAGAGCGGTCGATGAGCTTCTTGTTGGTGGGCAGCACCTGGATCATCCAGTTGCTCCACACGCGGCCCATCTTGGCCATGGTGGCGGTGGACAGCAGGTTGAAGGCCAGCTTGACCATCAGGTGAGGCAGGATCTCCATGATGGTGTGGGGCAGCTTCACAGGCACGCGCAGCTCGTTCTCGCAGATCTTCTCTTCGGGAATATCGCCCATGCGCAGCACCAGGCCGCCATCATACTTGGGCAGGTTTTCCTTGTACCATTCCACGCAGCCGTTATGAGCGCTGCGGCCGTCGATATCGACCAGAACCAGACGGGCAGGATGCTGGCTGTAACGGGTGGCGTCGTCGCTGTTGCCCAGGTCGTAGTAGCTCAGCTGATCAGAGCCAACTTCCGGGGGATTGTCGATGATGGACTGAGCGGCGTTCATTTCCTTGTACAGCTCCACAGACCAGTCCAGACCCTTCAGGGGGCGACGGATGATGTGCTGCCACGCGATGGAAGCGGGATAGAGCGGATCCTTGGCGTAGGCCCAGCTCAGGGGGCTGGTGTGATCATCGGTGCGGCGGAAGGGGGGCAGGGTGAAGGTGGGCTGACGCTCGGTGGTATCCGTCAGGATATCCTGCAGATAGTCGTGGGTGATGTAGGTGATGAGGCCCTTGTTGGTGTAGGTGTCGGCTTCGAACTCGACAGCCTTGGCCATGCCGGCAAGCGCTTCGCCGCTGGCGAGCTGCTTGACGCAGTTTTCGAACTGAGCGGCGTATTCAGCGGGCTCCAGAGCGCCAACGCCAACAGCAGCCAGTTCTTCTTCGGTCATGTTGTCCTTCATCCACTCCCAGGCAGCCAGCTCGAGGGCCACGCCAGCAACCAGCAGTTCAACGGTGGTCACCTGCATACGGGTGGAACCGGCCACGGCCATGTTGCCAACAAACAGGGGCAGGAAGGTGATGCCGTCGGTGGAGAACACCTTGCGGGCGCGCTCGAGGTGCTCGCAGAGGACCTCCTTGGGATTGCAGAACAGATAGTAGGTGGCGATGCCCATCTCAGCACCCTTGACAGCAGAGCCGATGGTGGAGGAGGACAGGCTGCACTCGGCCAGAACCACCAGCACATCGCCGGGGGTGGCGCCGGAATCGACGGTCTGCTGAGCGCCGAAGGTCTGATAGTATTCGAAGTTTTCAACCGAACGCACGCAGGCGCGGTCGCCGCCTGTCATGAAGCTGTTGGAGCACTCGGCGATCTCGACCCACTCCTTGGCGAGCATGGGCAGCTTGTTGACCATGTCGGTCCAGAACAGACG
>JAFULL010000052.1 GCA_017473345.1 Clostridia bacterium
AAGCCCTGCTGGGTCAGCTATCCTGAGATGGTGCGCATGGCCGAGGGCCGCCCCGTATTCCTCAACTGCCCGGAATCCCAGGGCTTCCTGCCCAAGATGGACGACCTGGTCAAGTGCATCTCCCCCCGCACCAAGGCCTTCGTGCTCAACACCCCCTCCAACCCCAACGGCTGCGTGTGGACCCGCAAGCAGCTGCAGGAGCTGGCTGATCTGGCCGTGGAGCACGACTTCTACATCATTGCCGACGAAATTTATGAAAAGCTGGTCTACGGCGATGCGAAGCACTACTCCATCGCCTCCTTCGGCCCGTCGGTGAAAAAGCATACCATCCTCATCAACGGCGTCAGCAAGGCCTACGCCATGACGGGCCTGCGCATCGGCTACGCCTGCGGCCCGCGTGAAGTGATCAACGCCATGACCAAGTACCAGAGCCACGCCACCTCCAGCGCCAACGCCGCCGCCCAGCATGCCGCCGCCGTGGCGCTGACCATGGACCAGAGCTGCGTGGAGGATATGCGCAAAACCTACGAGCAGCGCCGCAACAGGATCGTGGAGCTTATCAACGACATTCCCGGCCTCAGCTGCCGCATGCCCAGCGGCGCGTTCTACGTGATGATGAACATCCGCCAGCTGATGGGCAAAACCATCGACGGCCGCGAGATCGACGGCAGCCTTTCCTTTGCCGACGCCCTGCTGGATCACGCCCACGTGGCCGTTGTGCCCGGCGTGGCCTTCATGGCCGAGGGCTACTGCCGCCTGAGCTACGCTACCTCCATGGACAACATTGTCGAAGGTCTCAAGCGCATCGCTGCATTTGTAAAGGAGCTGAAATAAATGCTTGAATTCAGCAAAAAGACCAACATGCTCATGCAGGCCAACTACCGCTATGAGCTGCAGGACGTTGAAAAACCCAACCTGTACCGCGACATTTTCGACTACCAGTCCATCCCCAAGATCGCGTTCAACAACCGCCACGTGCCGCCGAACATGCCCAACGAGATCTGGATGACCGACACCACCTTCCGTGACGGCCAGCAGAGCGTAAGCCCCTTCACGCCCAAGCAGATCGAGCATCTGTTCAAGCTGGAAAGCCGTCTGGGCGGCCCCTACGGTCTGGTGCGTCAGAGCGAGTTCTTCCTCTACACCGACCGCGACCGCGAGGCGCTGGAGCGCTGCCAGAACCTGGGCCTGCGCTTCCCCGAGATCACCACGTGGATCCGCGCCAACGAAAAGGACTTTGCCCTTGTCAAGGCCGCAGGCGTGCGCGAGACGGGTATTCTGGTGTCGTGCTCTGACTACCACATTTTCAAAAAGATGCACCTCACCCGCGGCCAGGCGATGGAAAAATACCTTGGCATCGTCAAGGCGGCGCTGGATCAGGGCATTGTGCCGCGCTGCCACTTTGAGGACATCACCCGCGCCGACTACTACGGCTTTGTGCTGCCCTTTGCCGAAAAGCTGATGGACCTTTCCCGCGAGGCGGGCATTCCCATCAAGATCCGCGCGTGCGACACCATGGGCTACGGCGTCAGCTACCCCGGCGCCGCCCTGCCCCGCAGCGTGGCCAGCATCGTATACGGCCTCAACCACTATGCGCAGGTGCCCTCCGAACAGCTGGAGTGGCACGGCCACAACGACTTCTACAAGGTCGTGTCCAACGCGGGCACGGCATGGCTGTACGGCTGCTCCAGCATCAACTGTTCGCTGCTCGGCATTGGCGAACGCACCGGCAACTGCCCGCTGGAGGCCATGGCGGTGGAGTATCAGTCCCTGCGCGGCGAGACCGGCGGCATGGACCTGACCGCCATCACCGAGATCGCCGAGTACATGGAGCGCGAGATCGGTCTGGAAATCAGCCCGCGCCAGCCCTTCGTGGGCCGTCACTTCAACGTGACGCGCGCCGGCATCCACGCCGACGGTCTGCTCAAAGACGAGGAGATCTACAACATCTTCGACACCAACACCATCCTCAACCGCCCCGCGCTGGTCGCCGTGGACAGCCACAGCGGTCTGGCCGGCGTGGCTCACTGGCTCAACAGCTACTTCCGTCTGCAGGGCGACCATATGCTGGGCAAGCAGGATCCGCTGGTGGTGGAGATGAAGGCCCGCATTGACGCGCTCTACTCCGAGGGACGCAACACCGTGATGGGCGACGAAGAGCTGGAGCTGATGGTGCGCGACTGCGACCGCGAGCGCTACGAGCGCATGATTTTCCACAAGTCATAAGGAGAGAAACATATGCTGCATTTCGAATGCGATTACGCCTGCGGCGCCGTGCCTGCGGTGCTTCAGGCGCTGGCGGACACCAACGACGCGCAGGCCTGCGGCTACAGCGAGGACGCCTTCTGCGATGAGGCGCGCCGCATCATTCTGGAAAAGTGCAACGCGCCCCATGCCCATGTGCATTTCGTGGTGGGCGGCACGCAGGCCAACCTGACGGTGATCGCCGCGGCGCTGCGCCCCTACGAGGGCGTGCTGTGCGCCGAGACCGGCCACATCAACGTGCACGAGACCGGCGCGGTGGAGGCCACCGGCCACAAGGTGCTGGGCCTGCCCCAGAAGGACGGCAAGATCACCGCTGCGCAGGTCAGGCAGGCGATGGAAGCGCATCTCTCCGACGCCAGCTTTGAGCACATCGTGCGCCCGGGCATGGTGTACCTCAGCCATCCCACCGAGCTGGGCACCCTGTACACCAAGGAAGAGCTCATCGAAATGTCGTGCGTATGCCGCGAATATGGCCTGCCGCTGTTCATCGACGGCGCGCGCCTTGCCTACGGCATGGCCGCCATGCCCGACGTTGACCTGCCCTTCCTGGCCAGCATCTGCGACGCCTTCTACATCGGCGGCACCAAGTGCGGACTGCTGTTTGGCGAGGCCATCGTGCTCACCAGCAGCGCCCTCAACCAGCACTTCCGCTACCACATCAAGCAGCGCGGCGGCATGCTTGCCAAAGGCCGGCTGCTTGGCATTCAGTTCAAGGCCATCTTTGAGGACGATCTGTACGTAAAGCTGGCCGCGCAGGCCAATGCAATGGCCCAGCAGATCAAGGCCCGCTTTGTCAGCCACGGCTGCCCGCTGTTTGCCGACACCATCGCCAACCAGATCTTTGTGGTGCTCAGTAACGACGTGTGCGACAAGCTGAAGGAAAAGTACCGTTTCACCGCATGGGAAAAGGTCGACGATACTCACACCGCCGTGCGTTTCTGCACCAACATGACCACAAAGCCCGAAGAAGTGGAAGCTTTGCTTGCAGACATCGACCGCGCCATGGTATAATGTCTGTCAGCAACAACATCGCAAGGAGGCCTCTCCCATCATGATCGCCATCGCCTGTGACCATGCGGGTATCGATCTCAAGCCCGCTGTGATCGCCGTGCTGGACGAGCTCGGCATTATCTACAAGGATTTCGGCACCTTCTCCCACGGCAGTGTGGATTACCCCATCTACGGCGCTCGCGCCGCCAAGGCCGTCGCCAGCGGCGAATGCGACCGCGGCATCATCATGTGCGGCACGGGCGTGGGCATCGGCATGGCCGCTTCCAAGGTGCATGGCATCCGCTGCGTCACCTGCACCGACACCTATTCCGCCAAAATGAGCCGCCTGCACAACGACGCCAACATGCTGTCGCTGGGCGCCCGCGTGCTGGGCACCGAGCTTGCCAAGGACATCGTGCGCGTATGGCTGATGACCGAGTTTGAAGGCGAGCGTCACGCGCGCCGCGTGGGCATGATCAACAAGCTCGACGACGGCGAGGAACTGGAATAACAAGCAAGCGCTTCCCTCCGGAAGCGCTGTTTTTGTACCGGAGGAAACCATGAAACCATTTCTCAGGGCCAGTTTTGCAACGGCAAAACTGTGTCTGAAGGAAAAAAGCTATTTCGGCTTCATCAACCAGCTGGCGGGCTACCTGCTGCAGGCCGCTGCGCTGGGCGCGCTGCTGATGATCTGGCGGTCGCTGTTTATGCAGGGCGCAGACACCGGCGGCATGACGCTTGAGCAGCTGTATGCCTATACCATTCTGTCCACCGCGCTCGCTCCCATGCTGAATGTGCGCACGCCCGTATCCGGCTGGCTGCACGACGGCACGCTGCTGGGCCTGTACCAGCGCCCGGCCGGTATTTTTGCACAGCTGGCGGCGCACACCGTGGGCAGCTGGGGCATGCGGCTGATGTGCCTGTCCGTGCCGCTGGTGGTGATTGCATCGGCGCTTGGCGTCGACCTGCGCCCGGCGAGCGCGTGGTTCTGGCTGTCGCTGCCGCTGGCCGTTTTGCAGGGCTTTGCGGTGGATTATCTGTTTGCATGCCTGCTCATCCGTCTGCGCAATCTGGAATGGTGCGTGCACTGCCTGCGCGAGGCGCTCAATGCGCTGTTCACCGGCTCGCTCATCCCTTTTGCGGCGCTGCCGTGGGGGCTGGGCCGCATTTTGCAGCTGACGCCCCTGGGCACGCTGGCAGGCGCGCCGCTGGCCATCTGCACGGGGCTGGAGCAGCCAGGCCTGCTGATTGCCGCGCAGATCGTGTGGAACATCGTTTTGTGGCCGCTGGCGCTCAGGTGCTTTGACGCGTCCACCGAAAGGATGGTGTCCTATGGCGGCTAAGACAAGATCGGTTTTCAGGCTGTGGAGGCTCTATGCCCTGATGGACCTTCGCTGGATGCTGCAGGACACCGCCAGCATGCTCATCGTGCTGCTTTCCGAAACCGTTCAGAATTTGTCCGCCATGGCGGGCGTGCTGCTGCTTGCCGTGCGCTTTGGCGGCGTGGGCGGCATGACGGCCGACGAGGTGCTGTTCATGCTGGGCTTTTATGAGCTGGCCTCGGGCCTTTGCATGATGCTCTTCGGCGGCTTCAACATTGCGCACATCAGCCGCCGCATCGGGCGCGGGCAGGTCGACCACATGCTCATCCAGCCGCGCCCTTTGTGGGTGCAGCTGCTCACCGAGGGCTTCATGCCCTTTTCCGGCAGCTGCGGCTTTCTCATCGGCCTTGTGCTGACCGCCGCCGCCATCCGCCGGCTGCACATCGCCCTCACGCCCGTATGGTTTGCCCTGCTGGGCTTTTACCTGCTCATCCACATTGCGCTTACGTTGGGGCAGAGTTTTCTCTACGGCGCGTCGGCCTTCTGGCAGCCGGTCGCCTGCGAGGAGATCTCCAGCATGATCCTCGACCTCAACAGCCAGCTGGGCCGTTTTCCTCTGTTTGGCCTGCCGGGCTGGCTTTCGGGCCTGCTGCACACCGTGCTGCCCGTGGGTTTGCTTGCCTATCTGCCTGCGCTGTCGCTTCTGCGTCAGCTGGGCAAGCCGGTCGAGCTGGGCCTTCCCCTCGGCGTGGCCGCCGTTTTTGTGACCGCCGCCGTGGTCTGTTTTCAGAAAGGACTGAAGCACTATGAGCAATGCAGCTGCAACCGCTACAAGGACATGGGACACCGCTGCTGAATTGTGCCATGTGACCAAATACTTTGACCAGAAGCGCCCCGTTTCGCTTTTCAAACGCGAAGTGCAGCGAATCCATGCGCTGGACGATGTTTCCTTCACGCTGCAAAAAGGCGAGTTCGCAGCATATGCAGGCCCGAACGGAGCCGGCAAATCCACCACCTTCAAGCTGCTTTCGGGCATGCTGCGCCCGCAGGCGGGCGAGGTGCGCCTCTTTGGCATGGACCCGGCCCGCAGCCGCATTGAGGTCATGCGCCGCACCGGCGTGTTGTTTGGCAACCGCAGCGAATTATGGTGGGATCATCCCGTGCGCGCGTCCTTCGACTGGAAAAAGGAAGTATGGGACATTCCTGATGATGTGTATCAGCGCGCTGTGGGCGAGCTTCGCGACCTGCTGGACCTGGACGACATCTGGCACACCTTTGCCCGCGAGCTGTCGCTGGGCCAGCGCATGCGCGCCAATCTGGCGCTCACCCTGCTGCACGAGCCAGAGCTTGTGCTGCTGGACGAGCCAACCCTCGGCCTTGACGTGCTGGCCAAGCGCCAGATGATCGACTTTCTCAAGCGCATCAACCGCGAAAAGCAGGTCACGCTGCTGGTCACCTCCCACGACATGGACGACCTGACTGAAATGGCCGACCGGCTGCTGCTCATCAACAAGGGCCGTCTGGCCTTTGACGGCAGCTATGACCAGCTGGTGCGCACCACCGGCGACAGCCGCATCATCCGCCTGCTCATGCGCGGCGATGCGCCCGCCATTGAAGGCGCCTCCTTCATTGGCACGCAGGACGGCCGCCACGTCTACCGCTACGACGCCGCCGCGCTCACGCCCCAGCAGCTCTTCGCCGCCATCGCCCGCATCCACGGCGTGGAGGACGTCGAACTCGGCCGCGAAGCCATCGAGCAGGTGATCGCGCGCCTGTACGAGGAGTGGAGACGCTAAGGGGCTCCGCCCCTTAGAAACCCCGCTCAAGGGGCACAGTCCGCAACCTCAATCGTCGCGGAGGCTACTGCCGTAGCCACCGCTCGTTTCGGTTGGTACGGTGAATGTATCGAATTTTTAATTCGATACATTCATTTCGCCTTTGGCGAAACAGCCTGACTGCTTCGCAGGCAGGCTGCCCTCGTCCTTCGGGTCGCTTTGCCCCTTCGGGGCAAGTGCCCACTGGGCACACGCTTCCCTCCGTCATCCCTTAAGAATCCCATCATGGTTTCGGTGATTGATTTGTGGTATACTGTTAAAAACAAGCTTTTGGAGGAACTATGACAGAAATGCGCAGGCCCACCGTTTTGTTGGTGGACGGTTACAGTCTGATCTTTCGCGGCTTTCATGCCCTGCCGCTGCTGACCACTGCCGAAGGCCATTACACCAACGCCGTGCACGGCTTTTTCAGCATGCTTTTCAAAGCGCTGGGCGAATACCGCCCGGACGCCCTGTGCGTGATGCTTGACGTACACGCGCCCACCTTCCGCCACACCCTGTACGAGGCCTACAAGGGCACCCGCAAGCCCATGCCCGAGGAGCTGCGCCCGCAGCTGCCCATCGTGCGCGAGCTGCTTGCCGCCATGGACATCCGCATGTGCGAAATGGAGGGCTACGAGGCCGACGACCTGCTGGGCACCGCCTCGCGCCTGGCCAACGAGCGCGGCTGGGATGCGCTCATCCTCACCGGCGACCGCGACAGCCTGCAGCTGGCAGGCGGCGGCACGCGTATCATCCTCACCCGCAAGGGCATCACCGAAAGCCTGCTGTTGGACGAGCAGGGCGTTTTGGACGAATACGGCTTCACGCCCGCGCAGGTGCCCGACATGAAGGGCCTGATGGGCGACTCGTCCGACAACATTCCCGGCATTGCCGGCGTTGGCGAAAAAACGGCGCTGAAGCTCATCACCCAGTACGGCACGCTGGACGAGGTGCTCGCCCACGCCGACGAGGTCAAGGGAAAGCTGGGCGAAAAGCTGCGTGCCGGAAAGGAAGTGGCGCTTTTGAGCCGCGACCTTGGCACCATTCGCCGCACCGCGCCGCTGGAGGTGGATTTTACCGCCTGTCCGTGGCAGCAGCTTGACAAAGCCGCCGACCTGCTTGAGAAATACGAATTGAAGTCCCTGATCCGCAGCATCCACGCTTTGCTTGGACAGGGCGATGCCCCTGCCGAGCCTGTGCAGAAGCGCTCCACCGGCGCAGCCCGCCGCGCTGCCGGCAAGAGCAGCGCCGAGCCCACCGCCGCTGTAATGGCTGTGGAAAGCGCAAAAGAGCTGCCCAAGTCCGTGCCTGTCGCATCTGAAAAGACCTTTTCGGACGAAATGTCCCTGCGCGCCGCTGCGGCGGAGCTGGCGGCTTCCGCACCCGAGTGGGTCACGCTGCATCAGTCCGAAGAGGAGATCACCCTGCTCACCCCCGCGATGGAGCTGTGGCACATGCCCATTCTGCACGACCTGATGGGCCTTGGCCTGTACGACGACCAGATCCTCACCGCGCTTTCGCCCATTTTGTCTGCCGTGCCGTTCATCGTGCACGGCGCCAAGGCGTTCATGCACCTGCTCAGCCGGTTCCGTCTGCCCATTCCCGCCATTCATCGCGACACCATGATCGCCGCGTACCTTCTGCACACCGCGCAAAAAGGCTACGATCTTGCGACGACCCTCGCCACCGAAGGCATGAAGACCGATACGCCCACCGCGTGGGACGTGTGCATGCTGTGCATGCGGCAGGACGTGCGCATTGAAAAGCGCAATCTTGGCGAGCTGCTCAACGGCATGGAGCAGCCCCTCACCCGCGTGCTTTTCGACATGGAGCGCGAGGGTTTTGAGGTGGACAAGGACGTGCTGGACGAACTGGGCGAATGGTTCAGCCGCGAGGTTTCCGACTGCCGCGAGGCCGTATACACCCTGACCGGCGTACGCGACTTCAACCTGAATTCTCCCCGTCAGCTGGGCGAGGTGCTCTTTGACAAGCTGGGTCTGCCCACGCCCGCCAAGAAGGGCGCGACCGGCTACTCCACCTCCGCCGAGGTGCTGGAGGGGCTCATTCCCTATCACCCGGCCATCGAACCGCTTTTGCGCTACCGCAAGATGGCCAAGCTGCAGTCCACCTACATCGACGGATTGCAGAAGCTGCGCGCCGCCGACGGCCGCGTGCGCACCACCTTTGACCAGACCGCCACCGTCACCGGGCGTATTTCCTCTCTGGAGCCCAACCTGCAGAACATTCCCATCCGCACCGAGGAAGGCCGCGAGATCCGCCGCGCCTTTGTCGCCGGCGAGGGCAACATTCTGCTCGACGCCGACTACAGTCAGATCGAGCTGCGCGTGCTTGCGCACATGAGCGGCGACAAGGCCATGTGCGACGCCTTCATCCGCGGGCAGGACATCCACACCCGCACCGCCGCCGAGATCCACGGCGTGTCCATGGACGAGGTCACCCCCGACATGCGCCGCTCCGCCAAGGCGGTCAACTTCGGCATCGTCTACGGCATCAGCGGCTTTGGCCTTGCGCGCAACGCGCACATCAGCCGCAAGGAGGCCGACTATTTCATTCAGATGTACTTCGAGCGCTACCCCGGCGTACGCGCCTTCATGGACGACTGCGTCGTCAAAGGCCGCATGACCGGCTACGCTGAAACCCTCTTCGGCCGCCGCCGCGAGCTGTTTGAACTGTCCTCCTCCAACCGCAACGTGCGCTCCTTCGGCGAGCGCGCCGCCATGAACACCCCCTTGCAGGGCAACGCCGCCGACATCATCAAGCTGGCCATGGTGCGCGTCAGCCAGCAGCTGCGCGAAGGCGGCTACAAGGCCCGCCTCATCCTGCAGGTGCACGACGAGCTGGTCGTCGAATGCCCCCTCGCCGAGGCCGACGCCGTCTCCGCCCTCCTGCAGCACACCATGGAAAGCGTCGTCCAGCTCAAAGTACCCCTCGTCGCCGAAGTCTCCCGCGGCAAAGACTGGGAGCAGGCGCATTAACCAGGGGCTGAGCCCCTGGACCCCGGACTGATGCCTGTTTCACAGGCATCAGGGGTGGATTTATATGTTTGGGGCTGCAGCTCAGACCGCCGCTCCCCGGAAGGGGTCGCGGCTCGCTTGAGTGGTAACAAGACCACCAAGTAACAAGTCCTTTCCGCCGCAAAGGTAAAGACTCCTTGCTGGGGTCCGGGGCTCTGCCCCGGCGAAGGAGGGGGTGTGGGAGTCCAGAGGGTAAGGGGGAACCTCGACGTTCCCCCGACCCTTCGGGTCTTTTATTGTTTCGCCACATTCGCTGACCGCAGGTCCCCTCTGGCCCGAGCGGAGCGGAAGAGAACCTAAGCGCAG
>JAFULL010000002.1 GCA_017473345.1 Clostridia bacterium
CCCAGGCTTCAGCCTTCTTGGCAGCAGCTTCTTCGCGGACAACAGCGCGGCGGCTGGCCACGATGCGGCGCTTCTGCTCATCCATTTCGATGATCTTGAGCTTGAGGGTCTGGCCCACGAACTCGCCGATCTTCTCAACGTAGCGGTTGGAGATCTGGGAGGCAGGCACAAACGCACGAATGCCGTTCACGGTGCAGATCAGGCCGCCCTTGACGACTTCCTTGCCCACGCCTTCAACGTACTCGTTGTTGTTGTACTTCTCGACAAGCTCGGCGAAAGCCTTGCGGTTGAGAATGTTGCGCTGGCTCAGCAGCACATTGCCCTCACCGTCGTTGACCTTGACGACTTCGACTTCGATCTCGTCGCCCATTTCAACATTCTCGGTAACCAGGTCTTCGCGCTTGATCAGTCCGTCGCTCTTGTAGCCGATGTTGACGCAAACTTCGTCCTCGGTGATCTGCACGACAGTGCCCTTCACGGTCTGTCCGGGCCTGATCTTGACCAGCGTCGCTTCCACGTCAGCCATAAAGCTGCTTTCCGCCTCCTCGGTGGTGAGCTGGTCCAATACTTCCTTGTCAGTCATACGTGTGACAACCTCCTTAAGTGACCAATCCGGCGTACTCGCGCCGGCGGTTATTCCAATGGAATCAGAATGAATATTTGCAAAGCCCGGCGGTATGTCCGCCGCGCGCTCTACCATAAGGGTACGGCTGCAGATGCCCTTGCAGGTTTCATACAGCTTGCGGGTGTTGGCGCTGTTCATGCCGCCCACCACCAGCATCACGTCCACCTCGGCGCTCAGCCTGCGTGCCTCGGACTGACGCAGCGCCGTTGCGGTGCAGATGGTGTCCTGCACGGTCAGTTCCTTCACGCGGTCGTTAAGCACCGGAAGGATCTCCTCCCAGCGTTCATGGGGAAAGGTGGTCTGCGATACAGCCAACGCGCGCTCCATCTGCGGCAGCGCGGCCGCCTCGGAAACATCATGCACGGTGTATACCATGCCCTGCGCACAGCCGATGGTGCCCACCACTTCAGGGTGGTCGCTCTGGCCGACCAGAATGACCGGCGAACCGTCGGCACTGTAATTGGCTACAAAATCATGCAGCCTTTTGACGAACGGACAGGTGAGGTCGATCACTTCATCGGCCAGTTCGCAAAGCGCCTGTGTCACAGCAGGAGAAACACCGTGGCTGCGGATGAGCACCGTTTTGCTCCGCGCCTCTTCAACTGTGTTGATCACGGAAATGCCATGGGAGGCCAGCTTTTCGATCACTTCGGGGTTATGCGCCAGTTCACCGAAGGAAACAATGGTCTTTCCCTCTTCAGCGGCCTTTAGTGCCCCGTCTACCGCACGCCGCACGCCCATGCAAAAACCGGCGTGCCGCGCTACCGAAATCGGCATAGATTCGTCCTCCTGAGCATATCATGATGCTTATTCGCCGTGCAAAACAAATTTCCCTTCTTTTTTGGCACAGAAAATCACATTTTTTTGCAGGCAAACAAGGCAGGTGCTTCCATCAGCGTCCTGCAAGGTATTTTTGATGCTCTTCAACCAGTTCACGGTACGCTTTGCTGATGCGCTCCATGGTCTGATCACAGGTTTCCTTGTTGATGCCGCCCGCAGCGATATCCTTCAGGGAAATGGGATCGCCAAAGTAGACATGTACTCGCTTAAACAGCGCAGGCTTGTCGGAAATGTAGGCCGGCAGCAGTCTGCAGCCGCTGCGCAGGGCGATCATGGAAACACCGCTTTCCATATCCTGCATCACGCCTTCCTTGTGGCGCGTGCCTTCGGGGAAGATGCCCAGCACATGGCCGTCCTTGAGAGCCTTCAGACTGGCACGCACAGCGCCCATGTCCATATTGTGGCGGTCAACCGGAATGATTTTGATCTTTTCCAGAAGGAACTTCAGGATGGCGTTGTTCATCAGTTCCTTTTTGCTCATGAAACGGATGTTGTAGCGGAACACCGGATAGCCGATGAGCATGGGGTCGAACATATGGCTGTGATTGCCCAGAAGGATATAGGGCGCATCCAGCTGTGCACGCTCGAGGTGATGGTAGGTAACAGGCAGAACCGTTTTGAAAAGCAGGCCGAACACAGCGCGCACAAAGCGGTACAGGCCGTTTTTCTCCTCAGGCGGCGCGGGCTTTTTGCCCAGCTTCAGGTTGATACGGCGCAGCATATCCTCCACCACCTGCTCCTGGGTCATGTCGGACGAATCCAGAATCTGCGCATCCTCGGCCGGGCGCAGCGGATCAACCTTGCGGGTGGTGTCCTGCTCGTCACGGCGGATCACATCGGCAAGCACCTCTTCATACGTGGAGGGATCACCCTTCTTCTGCAGTTCATCAAAGCGGCGCTTGGCTCGCACTTCTGCAGAAGCGGTCAGATAAATCTTGATGGTGGCGTCAGGCAGAACGACCGTGCCGATGTCGCGGCCATCCAGCAGCATGCTCTGCTTTTTGGCCAGCGCCTGCTGCTGACGCACCATGGCCTTGCGCACACCGGCAAATTTTGAAGACGTGCTGGTGGCCATGCTGATCTCGGGCGTACGGATAAAGTCTGTCACATCCTGCCCGTCGATGATGGTGCGCTGTGAACCGTTTTCGTAGCACACTTCAGGCATCATTTTTTCAGTAAGCGCGGTCAGCGCCTGTTCGTCCTCCATGGAAATGCCCTGTTTGAGCGCATACCATGCAAAGGCGCGGTACATAGCGCCTGTGTCCAGATGCAGAATGCCAAGGCGGCGGGCGACCTCGTCGGCCACGCTGCTTTTGCCAGCGCCTACCGGGCCGTCGACTGCGATGGTGTAAATCATGCGTGTATCCCTCTTTCAAGCTTGATGGAATAAGCAACTGTTATTATATCATGGCTTGCGTCGTTATGCAAAGACATAAAAAAAGAGCCCCTGTGCGGGCTTTCTCTTGAGGACCCGAAGTGCCGCTGTACCCGTTTTTTCACCCGCTTTGTTAAGCAGGCCGGTTGCTCTACCATGGCTCTCTGCCTTCCCCTGGCGCTGCAGGCAGCGGGGGCATGACATCCAGCCAACGAACGCGAGCTCCGTTTTAGAAAATGTGGGTAAAAACAAGGCCCTGGCGCACACTTCAGGATGCTCTGTGGATATTATAGATGGTCGCCTGCGCACTGTCAAGCGGGACAATTTGGCGAAGGTTGCGACCGTACAAGCGTATTGTTGCCGTCTGCGTCAAAAATCACGCAGGAAAAAAGCAGCAAAAAAGCCCCGTCCGAAAACGGGGCTGGTTGGATTACAGCAGCTTGCGGTACAGCGCGGCGATCTCTTCCACAGAGGTATCGCGCGGGTTGCCGGGACGGCATGCGTCGGCATAGGCGCTTTCGGAGAGGAACTGAACGTCCTCGTCCTTAACGATCTGCTTAAGGTCGGCGGGGATGCCCACGTCGGCGCTCAGCTTGCGCACAGCTTCAACAGCAGCCTTGCGGTACTCTTCCTGAGACATGGCGTCGGTGCCTTCCACGCCCATGGCCTTGGCGATATCGCGGTACTTTTCGCCGGTGCATTCAGCGTTGTATTCCATGATGGTGGGCAGCAGGATGGCATTGGCCACACCGTGGGGAGTATCATACAGAGCGCCCAGGCCATGTGCCATGGAGTGCACGATGCCCAGACCCACATTGCTGAAGCCCATACCGGCCACATACTGCGCAAGCGCCATGCCTTCACGTCCCTCGGCGGTGTTTTCCACAGCGCCGCGCAGGTGCCTGGCAATCAGTTCGAGGGCCTTGAGGTGGAACATATCACTCATTTCCCAGGCACCCTTGGTGATATAGCCCTCGATGGCATGGGTCAGCGCGTCCATACCAGTGGCGGCGGTCAGGCCCTTGGGCATGGTGGACATCATGTCGGGGTCGACCACGGCGATCTCGGGGATATCGTTGGTGTCAACGCACACGAACTTGCGCTTCTTTTCCACGTCGGTGATGACGTAGTTGATGGTTACTTCCGCAGCGGTGCCGGCGGTAGTGGGCACGGCGATGGTGAACACAGCGTGATTCTTGGTGGGGGCCACGCCTTCCAGAGAGCGCACGTCGGCGTACTCCGGGTTGTTGATGATAATGCCCACGCCCTTGGCGGTATCCATAGCGGAGCCGCCGCCGATGGTCACGATGCAGTCAGCCTGTGCAGCCTTGTAGGCCGCAACGCCGCTTTGCACGTTTTCGATAGTGGGGTTGGGCTTGATGTCGGAATACACTTCATAGGCGATATTCGCCTCATCCAGCAGAGCCGTTACCTTGCCGGAAACGCCGAACTTGACCAGATCGGGGTCGGTGCAGACAAACACCTTCTGGTGGCCGCGCGCCTTAATGATGCCGGGGATCTCGGCGATCGCGCCCTTGCCGTGATAGGAGATGGTATTGAGAACGATACGGTTGGCCATGGTGGGGTTCCTCCTTATATCCTTCAAATACGCAATAACCGGACAGGAAAAGGTTTCCCGTCCGGTTATGAAGATAGCACTTTGTTTATTTTTTGTCAATCTTTAAAAAACCACACATACTTATACAGTATTCTGCCAATGGATACGCACTAACCGTTTCGGTCAATTCTTTTGAGACAGATCAGGTTTTACGATAAGTACCTCCGCAACTGCACTTATCACTCAAACTCTTAACATAATCTGCCACTAAAACTTTCTTCATGTCACCACATTTATCACATTTGAACCATCCATCGTTTGCCATTTTCAATCTCCTCCTCACAGTTATTTTTCTTCAAATTCTGGACAACTGGACGTTGAACTGACTTTTATTCCCTTGATCACACAGTAGCCACTTAATGTACAGTGGCGGCAATCCATACATCTTCTCTTGGGATCATAGCCCATTTGAATCATTCCTTTATTTTAACAATTGTACCGCAACATTGGCAGACATAAGTAACCACATTGCCATTGCGACAACTTTCTCTGCAAACGAAACCGCAATCAGGACAATCCATCTTTTTCTCACCTCGCTTAGTCGTGAAAAGATTCCCATATCTTTTTTAAAGTATTATAGAAAGCACTTTCGGCTTTGTATTCAATTTCATACTGGTTTCCATGCAAAAACCGGCTGAGTTTCCCGCCGTACTGTATCTTGCTCTCTAAGCGACTGACGCCTTTTCTGAAAAGCTCAATATACGTACGAGTGCTGTCTGTTGTCAGCATAATGCAGTATTGATAATAATCACTCTTATGTTCAGGATGACTGATTACAAGACAGGGATATACTTTTTTTCGAATCATACCACCGGACGTGATCTGATTTTCTTCCACATCAATATAAATGCCCTTTTCCTGAGCAGCATCATAGAGTGCTTTTTTCAGCGCGTCTAACGTCGTACCATTTTGCAAAATAATACGAGAAGTATCTTCGATGTCTGTCAGCATCTTATACTCAATCACAATAACTCCCCTTTTCTACTTTTAAGATAGATTAATCTTATTATAACGCGAATTATTCTTATGTCAAGTTTATTATTCTACTTTAAAGCTGTTTTGTATCGATTATCAAAAAAAGTATCATCATATATATCAATGTATTATTAAGGAGCCGAAACTGTGGAGATCGACTATAAAGAAATTGGCCGTCGAATTGCTGCACGCAGACGTACGCTGCATCTAAAGCAATCTGAAGTGTGTGAACGGTGTGATATAAATGATAAGTATTTGTCCGCCATCGAATGTGCCCGTTCCATCCCCAGTATTGAAGTGTTGTTGCGTATTTGTGATGCGTTGGAAACAACACCTGATACCATTTTATTAGGTGTTCGACGAAACAGTGATCACCATCTGCGTAGTGAACTGACTGAAGTTCTGCAAATGCTTTCTGATCAGCAACTGACCCATGTTCTCTCGTTTGCAAAATGGTTGTTTGCTCAAAATGAACTTTAATTCTATTAAACAACAGACGTCCTGTTCCACGCGCTTTAGGAACAGAACGTCTGTTGTTTTTTTCAATGTCATTTCAGCAGGTTAAAATCTTCTCGAGTACCGTCTGCATTGCGGATCGTCAGCGTGCCGTCCGCCAGCACAAAGGCGCAGTGATTTGCCCCTGCGCTCAGCGCCAGCACCGGCTGATCAAATGCAAAGTCAAACCGGCTGCTGCCAAAGGCATGTGCACTGACACTGCCTTCATCGTCAAGCATCAGTGCGGCGTTTTCACCCGCCGACACCCGGGCGATGTTTTCCTGCGGCGTGATCAGGCCAGTGGTGGAATACAACACACCCTGTGCATCCACGCCGATGGTATAGCCTCGCGACAGGGAGACGGCGTCACAGTCAGCCGTGAGCGCAAGGCCGGGATGAGAGGCATGCAGACCGTCGGCACAGCGCACAATGACGCCGTAGCTGCCTGCCCATACAGCCTCCGCGCCGGAAAGCTCCTGCAGGAATTCGTAGCTTTGGAAGCCTGTCGAAACAACTTCACCTGTATGCAGCAGCATAAAGGTGGCGTAATCACCCGCAGCAATCGCCTTCACACCCGCATAAAGAGCTGTATCCGCCTGACTATGGGTATTGTCACCGCAGGCAAGTACACGGCCGTCAGCCGTCAGGCCGACCGTATGGTAAGCTCCGGCTGCAACCGCCGTCACGTTCTGCCAGCCGGAAACATCGGACTGACCATATGTGTTGTCGCCAAAGGCGCGAACCGTGCCGTCTTCCATCAGCACAACAGTATGCGCAAAGCCCGTGGCAATGCGGTTTTCTGCCCACAGTTCAGGCTTGGGAACCGGCGTGGGAGTAGGCACAGGCGTGGGCACAGCCGTTGCGGCAACAAGCGTCTGCACTTCCGGTTCAGGCGTCGGAAGCGGCGTGGGCGACGGCGTGGGACTGGGAGTAGGCATGGGACTGGGCGTGGGCGTCGGCAAACTGGCCTGATAGGCGCTTTGCGCCACCTGATAGAGAGACTGTGCAGGCTCGTACTGCTTTACCTCAGCCGCTGTGCGCGCAGCGCGCAGATGCTCGCCCTGTTCGTACAGCTTCAGCGCTATGTGGTAGGTGCACTGCATGCGCAGTTCTTCGGTCTGTTCATCTGTTTCAATGCTGTCCAGCATTTCCAGCGCCAGCTCATGGTCGCCGTTATAGTCGGCAAGAGAAGCGCACTCCAGTACCGCAAGGCGGTAGAGCGGTTCCTCTGCATTCACTTCCAGCCAGGCAAGGCTTTCCTGCATATGCTCATACTCAGCGGCAAAGGCTGCGTCACGCGCCGCCTGATGGGTTAGCTCAGGTCGCTTCTGCACATACAGCCACACTACAGTGGTCAAAGCCACGGCCAAAATCAGCGACAGGATGACCGCGCGGCGCACGAAGCGTGTATTGTTGTTTTCACTCATGCTGCGGCCTCCTTATTCACTGATGGCGTTCCAGAAAACTTCCAGACTGTTGCGGGAATTGATACCGTTGCTGGTGGACAGCACCACGTAGATATCGTCGATGCCGTGGTACTTCACCAGTTCGGTAAAGGTGCCGCCTGCTTCCTTTTTATCAAAGTAGCTGCCGCGCAGGTCGGTCATGTGCACCTCGCCGTAGTATGGCAGCATATAGGGCAGGAACACATTGCCAAACGAGTCGCTGATGAGCAGCGCCTTTCGGTTGCTGCCAAAGCCCGTGTCAAACCTGCGCCACGGCGTGCGGGTGTTGTTGATATAACCCGTGTACTTGACCGATTTGTAATGCATGAAGTCGATCTCGGTTTCATCATTCAGGTTCTTGACTACATAGCTGTGCACAGGAGACAACGGATAAAGGAAATGCAGCCAGTCTTCACGGCCCACCTTGTCCTTGCCCAGTCTGCGGCTGAGGTACTCATATTCCTCATACGGCACCGACGGGTAGCCGCGCGACTGCATCACTGCATCTGCGGCATACCATGCGCCCAGCGGCGTCCAGTGGTGATCGGTATAGTAATAGATATCCTGCTTGGCAACAAGCGCATCATTGAGGATGGCCGGTACGTCGTGAACGGTCACGCCGTTTACGACCTGCGTCTGCAGGGCTTCCTCCATGGTGCTTTCCCAGCCGGTATAGCTGGACTTGGCCACAGACAGGCGCTTGCCGACCGATGCGACTGGCACATGCAGATAATGCACCTCGCCATCTTCGGGCAGCAGGGTTTTGAGATGGTTGAGGTTGTGGGCAAAAATTTCGAGATTTGCCGCCTTGTAGGAGTAGATCTGATTGTTCTCCTCACCCAGCAGTGTAAGCGTATACTCCGACCCTTTTTCCAGAGGCACGATCACTTTGGGCGTTGCTGTCGGAGTGGGCGTGGGAGCAGCCGTGGGTTCGGCCGTAACCACCGGCTCAGCTGTCGTTTCAGGGGTAGAAGTCGCTGCCGGCGCATTGACGGGTTCGACCGTCGGCGTGCTGGTTGGCACGACTGTCGGAGTTCCCGTAGGAGCAGCTGTTGGCGTCGGGATCGCAGTGGGCGTTGGAACGGGCGTTGCTGCAGGCGTTGGTTCAGCGATGAGCTCTCTTTCCTCAGCAGGCTCATCCGCCCAGTCTTCCTCCTCTTCCATGCCCAATTCAGCATCAGCGGCCAGCAGCTCATTGGTGCGTGCCTCTTCCTGCATCTGACGCTGTTCTTCGGTCTGCTTGTCAAACACGTCCAGCACGCCATTCGTCAGTTCGACCACCTGAGCACGTGCAAAGAACCCGTCGGAAAGGAAATCCTCGATCCCGGCGAAAAACTCACCGCTTGCAAGCGTCTGCTGCGTCAGTTCAGGGAAACCGGCCAGCATGCGGTTTTCATCTTCCGAAACACGCGCCTCACGCGGAGCGAGCAGCGCCAGTAGCACGCCCAGGCACAGGCAGCCCATCAGCCACCACAGCGTCGTCAGAAAGGAACCCTTGTTGTTCTTCATACATTCACCCTGTTAAAAACGGAAATAGATAAAGGGATTGTAGCTCTGCCCCACGATGAGCAGTACGGAAAGGATGAACACCACTGTCAGCCACACTGTCTGCAGCGGGCGCAGGCGGTCCAGCACATCCGTGCGCACAGCGCGCCACAGCGGGAAGGCCGCAGCCAGCGCAAGCAGCGGGAACCACGAATACTGATTGACCACAATCCACAGTTCGCTGGTGATCAGCTCCACGCCACCCAGGCCGAACATGGCGCTGAGATAGGTTGCCAGCTGCGCCGTATCAGTAAAGTAGAAAATGATCCAGCCGACCAGCACAAGCGCATAGGTCATCAGCCCGCGAAGCAGCCCCGGCAGCTTGTCCAGTAGCGTTTTGAACACGAAGCGTTCCAGCGCGATCAGCACAAAGTAATACAGGCCCCACAGCACAAAGTTGACGTCCGCGCCGTGCCACAGGCCGGTCAGCGACCACACCACCAGCAGGTTGAACAGCTGCCTTGCTCGGCTGCAGCGGTTGCCGCCCAGCGGGATGTACAGATACTCGCGGAAGAACTTGCCAAGCGAAATATGCCACCTGCGCCAGAACTCGGCAATGCCCTTGCTCATGTAGGGATAGTCGAAGTTCTCCAGATAGTGGAAGCCGAACAATCTGCCCATGCCAATGGCCATATCGGAATAGCCTGAAAAATCAAAATAGATCTGCAGGGAATACAGCACTGCCATATACCATGTGCCGGCAACGCTCATGCCGTACAGCGCCTGATTGCCCACCACGTCGCTGACGATCATGCCGCAGATATTGGCCAGAATGACCTTCTTGCCAAGACCCGTGGCAAAGCGCTTCATGCCTGCGGTAAAGTCGTCCATGGTGATGGCACGTTCCCGCAGTTGACTGTATACATCCTTGTAGCACACGATGGGGCCCGCCACCAGCTGCGGAAAACAGCCGATATACAGCAGCAGATCCAGCGGGCGCGGCTGATATAGTTCGCGCTCGCGGTAGACGTCCACCGCATAGGTAACGATCTGGAATGTGAAAAAGGAGATGCCCAGCGGCATTACAACTGTTTTGAGCGTGATGCCAGCCAGCCCCAGCACCGGGGAAAGCAGAAAACCGGCATACTTCACATACAAAAGCACGCCCATGGGGCCCAGCACCGCTACTGCAAGCGCCGCACGGCGCATCCAGCTTTTTTCGCTTTTGGCGATCACAGCCGAGCAAGCCCACACCAGCAGCGTAAGCCCGATCAGTGCAAATACCCACACAGGCTCGCCCCATGCATAAAACACCAGCGATGCAATGAGCAGCACCGCATTCTTGCCGCTGGTTTTGGGCATGGCAAAGTACAGTCCCACCGTCAGCGGCAGGAAGAACAATAAAAACGTCAGGCTGGAAAAGACCAACCGCCATCATCCCTTCGTAAAGAGCATTCATTTCCAGTTTCCTATTATAAATGCGGCGCGAAGGGATGTCAAATAAAGGTTCCCGGCGATCCGACCGGGAACCTTCCTTATTTGGTGCTTTTCAGTATGTCGCCTGTGGAAGCATCCAGCGGGATGCTGAAATCCCTCGGCGGGCAGCGCCGGTAGCGCAGTTCTGCGTCCGGCATGTCGCCCTTGTGCCATTTATGGTACTGGGTATCGTAGCCAAATACCCGCCAGATGGGCGTAATGACGGTTGCGCCGTTTTTCTTCTGCTTGCCGTACCACAGTTCGATACCGTCTACTGCCTTGAGCTTATCGTCGTCCATGCGCTGCTGAATCCAGCCTGTGATCTCCTCAAAAGGAACAAAATCGATTTCCCACGCTTTGTCTGCTGGCACGTCCATATATGACATTGACAGTTCCCAGCCGTCTTCCTGACGGCTGAACCACATGTAATTGCCCATTCCAGCGCCGTTGCACACGGGGATACCATTGGCGAGTACAGCGCAGTTAAGTCTTGGCCAGTTTTGACCGATGATGGTTTTATGAACCGCAAAATCCCATGGCAGGTTCAGCTTTTGCATTGTTTTTTCAAACATGGCATGAATATTGTCGTCTGTGCCGTCGTCAGGCAGCAGCAGATGGATGCGTCCCATTCCTGTATCGCGCTGCACAGCGTCGCCAAAAACAGCCGCGAGTTTCTCTTGATCCACCGGCATGGTCTGGATATACATGGCAGGTGCAGCGGTGAAATCAGGCACAGTCACAGGCACTGTCACATCCGTTCCATCCAGCCGAAACGTCACGCTCTTTGGAATCTGCAGTTCATCAAACGTAAGGGCACATGCGCTGCTGCAAAGCAGGAGGCCTGCCAAAATCAAACACAGCCACTTTTTCATTCCATCCTCCCCTTTCTGCCTGTAAGACGCCCGAAAGTCTGAAAACGTAACAGCTTGCAAAACTTTCAAACCCATGCTATAATACCATTCGCTATGACGAAGAACGCCCCCGCACAGCGCTTTCGTTTCAGAGAGGACGGCAATTGCTGCAAGCCGTCTACGCAAGGCCGCGGGTCATTCGCTTCCGAGCTTTTCCTTTGAACATTGCAGTAGGAGGAAACGGTTCAGCCCCGTTACCGGCCCAGAGCGCGCAGACTGTGTCTGTGCGGAATTTGGGTGGTACAACGGAGCAGACCTTCGTCCCATGAGCGTCATGGGAGCGAAGGCTTTTCTTTTATCACCGAACCATACAACGAGGAGGAACTTACCATGTCTGTTGTGGATACCCTGCGTGAGATCCGCGAGCGTGTCGAAAGCGAGCTTGGCTCCATCGATACCTCCGCTGCGCTGGATGCCCTGCGCGTGAAGGTGCTGGGCAAGAAGGGCGAGCTGACCGCTCTGCTCAAGGGCATGGGCCAGCTGGCCCCGGAAGATCGCCCCAAGGTCGGCGCTCAGATCAACGAAGTGCGCGCCTGGCTGACCGAAAAGATGGATGAGGCCCAGGAGCGCATCCATAACGCCGAGCAGGAAGCCGCTATGAAGGCCGAAACCATCGACGTGACCGAACCCCGCGCCCTGCCCACCGTGGGCAGCGCCCACCCCATCACCCTGGTGATGAACGAGCTGATCGAGTGCTTCAGCGGCATGGGCTTTGACGTCATGGAAGGTCCCGAGGTCGAGCTGGATCATTACAACTTCGAACTCATGAACCTGCCCAAGAACCATCCCGCCCGCGACGCGCAGGATACCTTCTACATGGACGACAACATCGTTCTGCGCACCCACACCAGCCCCATGCAGGCCCGCGCCATGCTCACCCGTCCCCTGCCCATCCGCATCATCTGCCCCGGCCGTGTGTACCGTGCCGACGAAGTCGACGCCACCCATAGCCCTGTGTTCCATCAGATGGAAGGTCTGGTCATCGACGAGCATGTCAAGATGAGCGACCTGCGCGGCACGCTGGAAGCGTTCGCCAAAAAGCTGTACGGCGAAGGCACCACCACCCGCTTCCGTCCCAGCTTCTTCCCCTTCACCGAGCCCAGCGCTGAGGTGGACATGACCTGCGTGGCCTGCCACGGCAAGGGCTGCTCCATCTGCAAGGGCACCGGCTGGATTGAGGTGCTCGGTTCCGGCATGGTGCATCCCCACGTGCTGGAGATGTGCGGCATCGACTCCACCAAGTACGCCGGCTTTGCCTTCGGCATCGGTCTGGAGCGCATCGCCATGCAGCGCTACGGCATCCGCGACATGCGCCTGCTCTACGAAGGCGACGCCCGCCTGTTCAGCCAGCTGAGGTAAGGGGGAGGGACGCTGCGGGGCTCCGCCCCACACCCCGCTTAAGGGCTTTGCCCTTAAGAATCCCATGATTGGACAGCTACGCTGTCCAAAGCAATTCAATCATTCTGCTTCTGCGCCAAGCGCAGTAAAGGGTCCAGGGTGAAACCCTGGCGGGTGCAGGGCAGCGCCCTGCAAAAAAGGAGTTAGATAAAGATGAAACTTGCTATGAACATGCTCAGGCAGTATGTTGACATTCCCGTCACGCCTGAGGAATACAGCGAACGCATGATCATGACCGGCACTGCCGTTGAAGGCATCGAGGACATCGCCGAGGGCATCGAGAAGGTCGTTGTGGGCCGTGTGCTCACCTGTGAAGACGTGGAAGGCACCCATCTGCACCAGTGCACCGTGGATGTGGGTGGCGAAGAGCCCCTGCACATCGTGTGCGGCGCGCCCAACGTAAAGGCCGGCGCGCTGGTTCCCGTTGCGCTGGACGGCGCAAAGCTGCCCGGCGGCATCAAGATCAAGAAGGGCAAGCTGCGCGGCATGGTGTCCGAAGGCATGCTGTGCGCTGCCACCGAGCTCAAGATCCCTCAGGAGCTCTACCCCAGCGTGGGTGATGAGGGCCTGCTGATCTTCAATGAAGACTATCCTGTCGGCAGCGACATCCGTCCCATCGTGGGCATTGATGATACCGCTGTTGATTTCGAAATTCTGGCCAACCGTCCCGACTGTCTGTGCGCCATGGGCATCGCCCGCGAGACCGCCGCTGCCCTGAACACCGAGTTCAAGGCTCCTGTGATCACCGTGAAGGAAGCTGGCGGCAGCTTCGATGATGAAGTCAAGGTCACCGTTGAAGCGCCTGACCTGTGCCCCCGCTATGCTGCCCGCGTCATCAAGAACGTGCGCATCAAGGAAAGCCCCCTGTGGCTGCGCAAGTATCTGCACGGCGCCGGTCTGCGTGCCATCAACAACATCGTTGATATCACCAACTATGTGATGATCGAGTACGGCCATCCCATGCACGCCTTTGACCTGAGCAAGGTACGCGGCCGCGAGATCGTGGTTCGCCGCGCCCATGAGGGCGAAATGTTGACCACCCTGGACGGCAACGAGCATGCCCTGCGCACCGACGACCTGGTCATCTGTGACAAGGAACGCGCCACCGGTCTTGCCGGCGTGATGGGCGGCGAGGAAAGCGAAATCGTCGAAGGCACCACCGACGTGATGTTCGAGTGCGCCAGCTTCGACCGCACCGCCATCCGCCTCACCAGCCGTGCCCACGGCATGCGCACTGAGGCCAGCGGCCGTTTCGAGCGCGGCGTTGCCTGCGGCACCGTGATGGATGCCCTCAACCGCGCCTGCCAGCTGGTCAACGAGCTGGACGCCGGCGATGTTGTCAGCGGCTGCTTCGACTTCTATCCCAACCCCAAGCCCCAGAAGGTGATCACTGCCAATGTGCAGCGCGTGCAGGAACGCGCCGGTGTGGACATCCCCGCCGAGGACATGGTGAAGATCATGCGCAAGCTGCAGTTTGGCTGCGAGCTGGAGGGCGATACCCTCACCGTGACCGTGCCTTCTTTCCGTGAGGATATGGACGGCGAGGCCGACGTGTGCGAAGAATGCCTGCGCATTTATGGCTACGAGCACATCGGCGCCACCAATCTGCGCGGCGAGACCACCCAGGGCGGCGTGAGCCCCATGAAGGCCCTCAAGGACCGCATCATGCGCCTGCTGACCGGCCTTGGCTATCTGGAGATCATGAACTTCTCCTTCACCGGCGTGAGCGAGATCAAGAAGCTCGGTCTGCCCGAGGAGGATCTGCGCAACCAGTCCATGCCCATCCGCAATCCTCTGGGCGAGGATACCGCCGTTATGCGCCCCACGCTGGTATGCGACATGATGCGCACGCTGGCCTTCAACCAGAACCACTCCACCGAAACCGCCTGCCTGTATGAGATGGCTGCGGTGTTCGATCACCATCATCCCACCGAAGAGGGCCTGCCCACCGAGACTCAGACCCTGTGCCTTGGCGCCTACGGCCCCAACGTGGACTTCTTCACCGTGCGCGGCGCTCTGGAAGCCATTCTTCGCATGTGCGGCATCACCTGCGAAGTGGAAGCCGGCGGCGACTGCTACTATCATCCCGGCCGCAAGGCGAAGCTGGTTCGCGGCAGGGACGTGTTTGCTGTTCTTGGCGAAGTGCATCCTGCCGTTCGTGAAAAGTTCGACATGCCCAAGCGCGCCGTGGTAGCCGAGCTGAACCTGCAGCTGCTGCTCACCTACGCCAAGCCCATGGGCGAAATGAAGCCCCTGCCCCGTTTCCCCGCCATGCAGCGCGACCTGGCTCTGGTGATGGACGAGGCTGTGACCGTCGGCCCGCTGATGGCTGACATGCGCAAGGCTGCCGGCAAGCTGCTGGAGAGCATCGAAATGGTCGACGTCTACCGCGCCGCCCAGATCGGCGAAGGCAAGAAGTCCGTCGCGTTCTCCCTCACCTTCCGCGCGCCCGACCGCACCCTCACCGACGAGGAAGTCACCAAGGCCATGGACAAGGTGCTCAAGACCTGTTCTGACAAGTACAGCGCCAACATTCGCTAAGGAATGTGCTGTTTTGCGAGAGGGGGAGCTTCTTTTGCAAAAGAAGCTCCCCCTCTCGTGCTCTCCCCCGAAGAAAACTGCTTTGATGACCAAGGAGAGAAGATATGCTTACCAATCCTGTTGAGACTTTGAAAAAAGTAATCGACCAGCCCAGCGGATCGTTTGATGTGGAAGACGTGGCCAAAGTAGCGCACATCTTCAAAGAAGAGTTTGAAGGGCTTGGCTTTGCCGTGACCATGCATCCCGGCAAACAGACCGGTCCGGCGCTGGAATGTGTTATCGGAACCGGCAGCCAAACCCTGATGCTCATGGGCCATATGGATACGGTTTTCCCCCATGACGTTTATGTGCCTTTCCACGACAACGGCGACGGCACGGCGCTGGGTTCCGGCATCAACGACATGAAGGGCGGCATCGTCATTATGCTGTATGCGCTTAAGGAAGCGCTGCCGCAGATTGATCTGAGCAAGTACTCCATCCGCGTCATCCTGAATGCAGACGAGGAGATCGGCTCGCCTGACAGCCATGAGCTGATTCTTGAAAGTGCAAAGAACAGCTTTGCCGCACTTAGTTTTGAACCCAGCAGCTGGCCCGCCCGCCTGACCTGCGCACGCAAGGGCGTGACCAGCGCGCTCATCTCCTGCGAGGGCATTCCCGGCCATGCAGGCGCGCAGTACAAAAACTGTGCCAGCGCCATTCAGAACCTGTGCGCGCAGATCACCAAGCTTTACTCTCTGCGCGACGACGAGCGTGACATTTCCTTCAACGCAGGTTTCATCTCCGGCGGTACGGCGGAAAACGTGGTGGCGCCCAGCGCCTACTGCAAATGCGAATTCCGCTACTATAACGAAGCCTACAAGCAGATGCTGATGGACAAAATCACCGCGCTGTGCGCCGAGGAACCCGTTCCCGGCTGCAAAACCACCATCACCTTCAGCGCATCGCACCCTGCCATCGACCTTAACGAGCACAGCCAGGTGCTGCTGGATCATGCGCAGGCCATTGCCGCGCAGCAGGGCCGCACGTTGCCTCACGAGCGCGTAGGCGGTGCGGGCGACATTTCCATCGCCGGTCAGGCCGGCATCGGCGTGCTAGATGGTCTGGGCATGCCCGGTGGCAAGATGCATACCGTTGAAGAATTCGGCGTGATCCGCGATATGCCGCTGCAGATTGATCTGGCAGCCCGGCTGATTCAGGACGTATGCAAGTAAGCGCAAAAGAACCCTTCCATACGGAAGGGTTCTTTTGCCTTTAACGCATATTGTCAAGCAGATAGCCCATCAGCTTGGCCGTATTATCTATATTGCCGCCGGTGATGAGCAGGCCCATCATCTTGCCGCTGGGGTCGATGTGGTAGTTCAGCAACCCCTTCAGCGAATCCGTGGGTATACCCACCAGATAGCGCTCGCCGGTTTCGGTATCCGTGATATAGCCGTCGGTCAGGTCGATGCCGTCTACGTTGAGCGTACCGTTGTCGATGTAGGGCTGCAGGTCGCACAGCGTACCGGCGAGACTGCCGAAGCTGTCCTCGGGCAGCATATACAAGTCGCCCTGACCGGCTGCCGACCACACCATCAGCTGCATCTGGCCGTACTGCTCATCCATACCCACCAGCATGAAGGTCACTTCCTCCATGTCGGGGAACAGCTGCGGGGTTACCTCCGCCAGCAGTTCGTCTGCCAGCTGCTGGGTGTATTCGCTGGTAGCGCCTTCATAGTACCATTCCACCTTCAAATGCTCCGGGCTGCGGTAGCGGGTGGTGGTGTAGATAAGGTTCCAGCCGAAAATGGCAATCACCAGCAGCAGCGCGTACTGCCACCAATAATATTGAAAATGATTTTGGATTCGCCTTTTGGTAATCGTCAACTTGGGAGCAGCCATGCTTTCCTCCTGCGTATGTTGCTTCAATTGCCGCATGATGTGCAGCTGACTCAGTATAACACAAGAAAGGCCGAATTTCCACCGTTCACCTGTAAACGTACCGTAAACAAACCAGCATGCGCCGGTGGCACATCGACCAAGGTGCAAAAAATCCTGTTCCGTCCAGCGATCCAAACCTGACTTTTCTGCAACAGCACAGCCCGGAGAGCTGAAAAATCTCCGGGCTGCAGTGATATTCTATTACTTGGAAAGCACTTCGGTGATCATCTGATCCACCATGCTCAGGCAGCGGGGCAGGTGGAAGGGGCCCTTGAAGGTGCTGCCCTTGGTGGAGGGCATGGTGGGCTTGCCGTCGCGGCGCAGATAGCCGTACCACTCGCCGTTCTCAGGATCGGAGAACACTTCCTTGCAGTAGTCCAGCGTCTTGGTGAACCAGTCGTAATAGCGCTCGTCGCCGGTGTCGCGGTAGGCCATCATGGATGCAATGAGGATCTCGTTGTGGGGCCACCACAGCTTCATATCATGCTCGTAGGCTTCGGGGGGCAGGCCCTTGCAGTCGATGAAGTACAGCAGGCCGCCGAACTCGTTGTCCCAGCCGGCGTCGATAGCAAAGTTGAACACGTTCTGCGCCTGCTGGTGCAGTTCCTTGTCGCCCATGTGGTTGGCATATTCCATCAGGAACCAGCTGCACTCGATGTCGTGACCGGGGTTGACGATGCGGCCTTCGGTCACGTCGCCGCGGAATTCGCCGTCGAGGCCCACGTTTTCCAGCGTGCAGCCCAGTTCAGGCTTGTGATGATAGGTGAAGATGTCGTGCACGCACACCTTGGAACGCTCGTCGTACTCGGCGGTGTTCTCAGGATCGCAGCGGCGAAGCACAGAGCAGATGTTGAGGTAGATCATCGGCAGCGCCAGGCCGCGGCCGCTGCGGGTTTCCGGAATGGTCTTGGGGCCCATGCCGGTGGGATCCTCGCCAATGCCCTGATACAGGTTCCAGAAGATCTCATAGGCAGAGCGGGCACGCTCCAGATACACCTTTTCGCCAGTGAGGGCATAGTATTCGGCGTTGGCCACAGCATAGAAGCCTTCGGAGAAGAAGTAACGGCGCTGACGCAGGGGCTTGCCGTCGGCGGTCACGGTGAAATACATGCGGTTGCCGGCTTCGCGGTTGATGCAGTGAGCCTCCATAAAATCAAGGCAGCTCTTGGCAAAATCCATCCACTCCTGCTTTTTGCCATACACATGGCACAGGTAGGAATAGGTCCAGGCACAGCGGCCCTGCATCCACACGCTCTTGTCGGTGGAGTACACCTTTCCCCAGCGGTCCAGGCAGGTATACACACCGCCGTTTTCATGGTCCCAGCCGTTTTTGATCCAGAAATCGGCACAGCGGTCCAGTTCAGCACGAATCCACTGCTGCTGCGCAGCAAGCAAAGCCTTATCCATGTTGCAGTTCCTCCTTCGTAATCTCCCTATCGGCAGGCGCTGTAAAGCGCCTTTGAAGTTCAACAGTCATTGTAGCCTCACCCCTTTGCTTTGTCAATGTATAAACACAGGTATTGACATTCCTCATATAGTGTCATAAAATTTAGGTACCTAAATAAATGGAGGGAGAT
The DNA here is from genome assembly GCA_017473345.1 of Clostridia bacterium. Taxonomy (GTDB): domain Bacteria; phylum Bacillota; class Clostridia; order Christensenellales; family Aristaeellaceae; genus Limiplasma. Next base: position 18,682 of record JAFULL010000002.1, read on the forward strand.
GCCGGAAGGATGCAGCACGAACTTACTGCTGAAGAATTGCTGATGCGCAAGCTGCGCCGCTGCGGGCATCTGCTGTATCACAGGTTCAGCCTGAACTTTTCCCAGAACCGCATCCTGCTTTTGTGTCAGGCCGGTCCTGTTACCCAAAAGACGTTGGCCTGTGAAATGCAGCTGCAGCCCGGCAGCCTGAGCGAACTGCTCAGCAAGATGGAACAGGCCGGACTGATCGAACGCCGCCGCAGCGAAGGCGACAAGCGAAACTGTGAAATCCTTATCACCCCGGCTGGTCAGGCACAGGCCGCTGCCTTCTGCAAAGAGCGGCAGGAACTGGCGAAGCGTTTGCTTGAGCCGCTTGACGCCGCCGATCAGCAGCAGCTGGAACGCATTCTTGACCTGCTGCTTAACCACTGGAATAACCAACCCGAACGAAAGGAGTAAATGAATATGTCTGAACCCGTTGTCACCCAGGCCAAAAAGCCCGGTCTTCTCAAGCGCTTTCTGGCCTACTACAAGCCCCACAAAACCGTCTTTACCATGGACATGGCCGCGTCGCTGCTGGTATCCATCATCGGCATTGCCTACCCCATCGTAACGCGCACCATGCTCAACGACCTCATTCCCAACCGCAACTACCGCATGGTGGTCATCTTTGGTCTCACACTTCTGTGCCTGTATTTCTGCAAAATGATGCTGAACTTTTTCATTCAGTATTACGGCCACATCATGGGCGTGCGCATGCAGGCGCAGATGCGCAGCGACATGTTCAACCATCTTGAAAAGCTGCCCTACAGCTTCTACGACAACAACGAGACCGGCCGTCTGATGTCGCGCCTGACCAACGACCTGATGGACATCAGCGAGCTGGCGCACCACGGCCCGGAAAACATCATCATTTCCAGCATTTCCATCGTAACGTCGTTTGTGTACCTCAGCACCATCAACCTGCCGCTTACGCTGATCATCTTCGCGTGCATCCCCTTCCTCATCGTTATTTCGATGACGCTGCGCAAAAAGATGCGTCAGGCCTTCATGGACAGCCGCAAATCCATCGCCAAGATCAACGCGTCGCTGGAAAGCAGTATCTCCGGCATTCGCGTTACCAAGGCCTTCACCAACGCCGACAAGGAACGCGAAAAGTTTGAAGAGGGCAACACCGCCTTTGTCAACGCCCGCCGTGCAGCCTACAAGGCCATGGGCCAGTTCCACTCCGGCAATACCTTCGTGACCGATATTTTCAACGTTGTCGTGCTCATCGCCGGCGGCCTGTTCCTGTACAACGGCACCATCCGCTTTGGCGACTATTCCGCCTTCATCGTTTCGGTCAATATGTTCATCGCCCCTGTGATGACCCTCATCGGCTTCATGGAGCAGTATCAGAACGGCGTGACCGGTTTTGAGCGTTTCCTGGAGGTGATGGACGCCGAGCCCGAGCACGACGCCGAAGGCGCGCACGATGTGGATCGTCTGGATGGCCGCATCGAGTTCCGCAACGTTACCTACAGCTACGACGAGAGCAAGGGCGTGCTGGACAATGTGAGCCTGACCATCGAAAAGGGCAAAAAGTTTGCGCTGGTCGGCCCCTCCGGCGGCGGCAAGACCACGCTTTGCCACCTGATCCCCCACTTCTACGATGTGACGGACGGTCAGATCTTCATCGACGGTCAGGAGCTTCACACCCTCACCCTTAAGTCACTCAGGCGCAACATCGGTATTGTGCAGCAGGATATCTACCTGTTCAATGCCAGCATGCGCGACAACATCCTCTACGGCCGTCTGGATGCTACCGATGAAGAAGTGATCGAAGCCGCCAAGCGCGCCAACATCCACGACTACATCATGAGCCTGCCCGAGGGCTACGACACGCAGATCGGCGAACGCGGCGTGCGCCTGTCCGGCGGCCAGAAGCAGCGCCTGTCCATCGCCCGCGTGTTCCTGAAAAACCCGCCCATCCTCATTCTGGACGAGGCTACCAGCGCGCTGGACAACACCACTGAGATCCTCATACAGCAGGCGCTGGACGATCTGTGCCACGGCCGCACCACGCTGGTGGTGGCGCACCGCCTGTCCACCATCAAAAACGCCGACGAGATCGCCGTTGTGGCGGAAGGCAAGATCACAGAGCAGGGTACCCACGACGAACTGATCGCGCTGGGCGGCACCTACAAAGAACTGTACGACATGCAGTACCGCGCCAACAAAATTGCGTAATCGCATAAAAAAGAGCTGTGCGAATCCGCACAGCTCTTTTGGTTATCTGATTCCCTGCCACAGAACCTCATGCTCTGTTTCAAAGGCTTTTTTCTCCGATCCGTCCAGTTTGACAGTTTCTTCCCACATAAGCTCCCCTTCGTATTCGTCCGATGAATAGTCGCGCACTGTCACGCGGACTTCATCTGTGTATGTATGAAGGGTATACCGATTGTCTGAATGCTCCGCTTCCATGCGTTCCTCGCTTACGGCGCGCCTGATCAGTTTGAGGTCATTTCCTTCCCAGCGGAACAGGCAGGTATCATGCAGCGCACCAGCGTACCCGTTGTTGGCCTGCGTCTGCACAATGCGCAGTTCAGGAAGCAGTGTGTAATTGCAAAGCCCGTTTCCGATACCGGCATGCCCTGCCTGATGATACTGCCCGTTTGCAAAGATGAAGAACTCGCAAAAGTGATTGCTTACGCCCATCGCCACAAAAACGACCACGTCATTTTGACCGTCGAAATTGACGTCCTGCATTTTCACCACCGGCTGCGGTTCAAGGGACGTAAAATAGAGCTGCTGGCCATTGTCAGCCGTGTATTGCATGATGTGGTCGCCCTCGCTGGTGCGTCCCACGCTCACACAGCGCCCTTCGTCACCGGCACGGCGCAGCATGCTGGCCAGCATGAATCCCCGCTGTCCTCCCGCCTCCACCAGATACCAGCCGTCGCCGTTATCGCGCTTCACATATACGGTGGAACCATTGTTGTATTTTCCAAGCGAAAGCGATTTCGTTGTGGGTTCCTGCCGCAGGTGCACCCAGCTGCTGTGCGGATTGGCCACGACATAGGTGGACGTAGCCTGTGCCGGATATATCACAGCAAGCAAAACAAGCATACACAGGCATGCTGCAAAGCGTTTCATGATCCATTCCTCCCAAAAACCGACTGCTATGGAAACGAATAGAGCAGGCAGTTTCATCCCACGTTTCAGAAAAGGGCTGTGCGCAGTGCACAGCCCTTTTACATTACTTCTTCATGGCCTTCAGTTCGTCACGGCGCTGGCGGATCGTATCCAGGAACTTCTCCTGGCCGCGCTCATAGTTGCGCAGGTTCCACAGGGTGATGTACTCCTGCTCGATCCAGTCAAGCAGCGCGATCAGCTCATCCAGCTTTTCGGCGGTGGGTTCTTCGCCGATCTTGATCTTGCACATTTCCGCACCGGCGATGACCATCTGCACATTCACATTGATCTCGCGCTTGATCTGCGGGTCGATGTCGACCTTGTCGATATCCGCCCACACACGGCGCACATAGTCCAGCACGTTATTGAAGTAGAACACGTCGCCGCTGTCCTTGATGTCAAACAGATGGGCGTACTTGGTCACGTTCATGGGCAGGCTGAATTCCTTGGCGCTCATGGTGCATACATGCACGCGCTCAGGCTCCAGCAGATAGTAGTTGCCCATGCGGTACAGCAGGTTGGCCACCTTTTTGCCGCCGAAGATCTCTTCGTCCACATAGCGCTCGGCATTGCGGATGAAGTCCGCCTTGAAGGTTTCGCCATCCTGCTTTGCGCCGGTGTTCCAGCCGTACTGGCCGGCCAGCGCGATAGGCGCCCAGCTCCATACGGAGAACTGCGGATGTCCGCCGTCGCCCCAGTCAGTCAAAAGCATGCCCATGGCGCCGTATTCCACCGCCAGCTCCGCACAGGTGCGGATGTTGAAGGTGGTCACGTCCATACGGCCGGTGAAGGTTCCGTGCACGTTGGTGGCGGGGCACACATAGTACTTCACGCCCGCATTGCGGTAGGCGATGCAGTGGTCCGTCATGCGCTGGGACTGGATGAGCTCGTAGCCCCATTCCATGGCGATGGCGTCCTTGGGCACCAGATGGTAGCTCTGCGGATAGTTGTAGATCATATCCGCCCAGAACATGACCTTCTTGCCGTACTTTTCGCTGATGTGGTCGTTGAGCTTGTTGAGCCACTCCATGAACACGATATCCTTGCCGCGCTCGTTGCAGTACTCCTCGATCTGATACTTGCCAAGACCGTAGGCTTCGTCCAGGCCGATGTTGACAAACTCAGACGAGAAATGCGGCAGCAGCGACTCGTACAGGTTGCACATAAATTCATAGCTCTCATCCAGCAGCGGGTTGAGAGTGGATGGCGTTTCATCGCCTCCGAACAGTCCCAGATGACGGAACTCAGGCTTCTTCAGCCACGTATACATATGGCCGAAAGAGTTCTGGTTGGGTACCAGATCGATAAAGCGTTCACGGCAATAGGCGTCCAGCATACGGATATCTTCCGGAGTGAGGCAGTCAAAATCCGCCGTGCACTGCGGATAGGCGGCATACTTGAAGCAGTCGCCTTCCATATACAGCTGCAGCTCGTTGTACTTCAGCCCGGCCATGAAGTCGATCAGGGTTTTGAGCGTTTCCACTTTGGGCATGCGTCCGCGGCTGATGTCCAGCATGTAACCGCGACGGCCAAGCTCGGGTTTGTCGTCGATCTCAGCCAGCGTCAGCTTGCCCTGCTGACGGCGGATGAGCTGATGCAGCGAAGTGGCCGCACGGAACAGGCCCTCGTCGCAGGAGGCAGCGATGGTCACGCCATCTTCAACAATGGTCAGCTGGTAGGCTTCCTTTTCCAAAAGAGGCGCAGACTTGACCGCTACGTCCTCATTGCCGTCATGGATCGCCTGATAAAATGCCAGCAGATCCATTTCGTCATAATGACCTTTTACCTGATAAAAACCCTCATGGTACTCCGCCTGTCTGGGTCGGGGGAACAACATATGCTACAACTCCCTTTATTTGATTTGCAACCGTTTTGTTTATGATATCACAACCGTGCTGTGACGGCAATGTGAAAAGCGCAAAAAGTGCTTTTACAGTTCCCGGCGGAACCGTTGGCGGTATTCGCCGGGCGTCAGGCCGTAGTGCTGCCTGAACAGCCTGCACAGGTAATGCGCGCCGCACAGGCCGATCTGCTCGCTGATCTCCTCCAGCGACGCATCGTTTTCACGCAGCAGTTTCTGTGCATGCGCCAGTTTCACAGCGTGGATATACTGCGTGGCCGTCTGCCCCGTATAGGTTTTAAACAGCCGCATCACATACTGCCGCGACAGGCCGGATATCTGCGCCAGTGCCGAAAGTGTGACCGGTTCGCCCACATGTTCCTGAATGTAGCTCTGCATGCGCCGGAAAGCCAGTGGGCTTTGAGGCGCCGTCTGCTCGGCATGACACATGGCCACAAAGACCAGAAAACGGCTCAGTTCCGCCGAAAGCATCATGCTGGCGTAAGGGTGGTTTTCGTGCAGAATCGACGCCATTCCTTCAATGGCGCGGATGATCTTTTCCTGCTGATCCGGCCGTTGGGCAAAGCTCATCTTTTGCGGCAGGATCAGCGTGCCGGGCCCCTGGTCCCCCACATCTGTCAGCGGCTCGTCCGGAAAAAAATGAAGGTGCAGGTAGTCGCAGTCTCCCCTGGCCGTCACACGGTACGGCGTGCCCGCCGGAAAAATCAACAGTTCGCCATCGCGCAGCGTGACGGTTTGCTCCTTCAGGCGGAACGCAAATTCTCCCTTTTTCATAAACAGGATCATATGCGACCTCGGCTTTGTGCTTCGATGCCATCCGGCACGATAACTGCACCGCCCTGCCACGCGCACCGAAGGCAAACGGGTGAGATCAAAGCAGTACTGCACACTCTTCACCCCCCTCATTGGACTTTTTATGTAAATTATAATCCAAAAAACATCTTTTTCAATCTTTTTGTTTCATATCATGCAAAGTTCATTCAAATATGCATTGTTTCTTTCCGTACTTTGCGATATATCAGAAGCATCAACCCACACGGGAGGAATTACACATGAAAAATGAACTTTGCATTCTGTTTTCAGCTGACGGCAGTCGTGCCAGCTGGACGCTGCCCGGAACTGATCTTTGTGAAACGACCAACGGCGACTTCTGGCGCATCATCGCCGACGACGGTTACCATATGGAAATGACCATTCATTCCTGCGACCAGCACGGCAACGTGGTTTGCGATGGAAACGTAACCACCCTCACCTATGACCAGCTTGTCACGGATGACGGCACCATGCTGGATGCAAGCCTTGTCATCACCGTTACCCAAAGCGAAAGCGGCTACGCCTTTGCCAGCACCCTTTGCAACCGCAGCGATGCGCGCCTCAACGAGCTGCAGTGCCCCTATGTCGACTTCAACCGTATGGCCGGTGAACGCAGCCAGGATGTGTTGTATCGTCCGCGCGGACTGGGCGAACGCATCGTCAATCCCTGGGCCGCTCTGGAAAGCGCACATTCCGAATACAAAAGCGCCGACTACAACGAAATCAAGTCGAGCCTGATGTATCCCCGCCCTGCCACGATGACGTGGATGGGTATTCAAAGTCAGGACTACTTTTTCTACATCGGCAAGCACGACGAGCGCACGCACGCCTGCTGCCTGCTCAGCGCCATCGGCCCGCGCCACAAGCCCGAGCCCCGTCTGATTTCGGCCATCTGCCAGTATCCTTTTGTCAACAAGGGCGAAACCCTTACCCTCTCCCCTGTGCATGTGTCCATGTACAAAGGCGACTGGCGCGAGGCGTCCGACCTGTACGGCAGCTTTGCCCGCAGCACCTATTTCCAGCCCGTACAGCCCCGCCAGTGGGTTCAAAATATGACCGGTTGGCAGCGCATCATCATGCGTCACCAGTACGGCGAGATTTTCTTCAAATACGCCGACCTGCCCAGGCTGTACCTGGAAGGCAAGGAATACGGGCTGGACACCCTGCTGGTTTTCGGCTGGTGGAAGGGCCGCTTTGACAACGGCTATCCCAAATACGAGGTCGACGAAGAACTGGGCGGCGAGGAAGGTCTGCGCACAGCCATCGACGAGATCCAGCGTCTTGGCGGCCGGGTGATTTTGTACAACAACGGCATCCTCATCGATAAAAACACCGACTTCTACCGTCAGTATCACGATCAGGTGGCCAAGCACGACATTGCCGGCAACGAATACCTGATGAACTACCGTTTTGAAAAAGACAGCACCTACATGATCAATTACGGCTACATCTCCTTTGTGGAGGCCTGTCAGGCGACCGATCTGTGGGCGGACAAGCTGGAAGAAAACGGCCATCTGAAACTTTCCTTCGGGCCTGACGGCATTTTCTATGATCAGGTTGGCGGCATCAGCCGTCTGTGCTTCAACGACCAGCACAAGCACGGCAAGCGTGTGGATGACGAGCTGCACTTCCGCCGTCAGAATCTGGCTCGTCTGCGTGCCATTCTGGGGCCCGAACAGGCGCTGGGCACCGAGTGCACCAACGACGCCGTCAGCGGCTGCGTCGACTATCTGCACGGCTGCGACTTTGCCAATCACTACCACCGCACCAAGGGCGACAACGTATCGACCCATTTCCCGCAGATGTTCCGCCGCACCTTCCCCGAAATCATCATGACCAACCGCTACCTGCATGACGAGCGCACCGGCTGGAAGGACGACCTGAACTACACCTTCATTCAGGGCTTCCGTTTTGACGTGGCCATCTTCCGCAGCCGCAAAGTCGGCATCGCTGCCATGCCCGACTATGCGAAGCATGTCAAAAAGCTGCTTTCTCTCAAGCAGGAATACGCACGCTTCTTCTACAGCCGCGAGGCCCGCTATGTATGCCAGACCGATCTGACCCTTCCCGCGGGTGTGTTCTACACCGAATACATCTGCGGTGACGAGCGCATGTTCGCCCTGCGTACCGAGCTGGAAGAGTCCATCACCCTCGACGTGCTTGGCAAGACTGTAACCCTTGAACCGCGCGGCGTAGCCTGTGTTGTAGTGAACAAATAACAAAAAAGTCCCGGCGGCATCAACGCCGTCGGGACTTTTTTGTTATGAAATCAGCAGTAGATCACAGTGAAAGCATTGCAAGGCTGATTACCGATACCACAATGCCAAACACAGTCATCCGGCTGATTTTTTCTTTGAACAAAATCGCACTGAACACAATCGTCAGCACAAGGACCATACCGTTTTCAATGGTATAAAACACCGGCAACGAATCCACCCGGCCAATCAGGATCATCAGCTGTACCACCGCCAGCGCTGCCGAAACGCCTGCGCCCATCGCGCTGCCCCATGCCTTGGGACTCATGCGGAAGGCACGCAGGGTATCGCCTCTGCGCCTCAGCAGCAGCGAGATCAGCGAAATGCAGGCAGAGCACAAAAAGGTGATCACGATCATGGCGTTGCGCTCAGCGCTGCCTGCCAGGCGCTGCTGGGCAGCCATGATGACTGCATACGCGCCGTTGACGAAAAACAGCAGCGTTACCCAGCCCATGTAGCCTTTCTTCACGTCGCTGAGCACCATGCCGTCGGCATTGATGAGCACAAAGCTCAAAAGCATGACCGCAATGCCCAGCCAACGCAGCACCGACAGCGACTCGCCCCAGAAAACCAGCGCGAACACCATCGGGATCACCACGGAACCAAACAGGCGGAAGATGCTCTGAAAGCCGAACGGGCCGGTACGCGAGGAATTGATGATGCAAAGATTATACACAAACAGCACCACGCCGTTGATCAGTCCCAGCGTCCAGGTGATCGGGCTGGCATTCAGGCGAAAGCCCAGCGCTACCGCCAGCACTCCCAAACCCACGATCAGCCCGTACAGCGTAGAATACACCGGCGTTGCATCGCTCGACTGTCCATCAAAGTGTATGGCATACAGCTTGCCAAACAGGCCCTGGCACACATAGCATGCCACACAGGTCATCAGCAAACCCACCGTCATCAGGTTACCCATCGTGTTTCACGGCTCCCTTGTACATTTTTTCCGGGGTAAATCATACGTCTTTGGGCGTGGGTTGTCAAGTATTGACGAGTTTGGGCACATGCAGGATTCATGAAGTGCATCAAACAACATGGCAGCTCTCTGCCACTCTGTTTGCTATTTGTTATCTGCGTTCCTGCAGCCTGCCAGCCACCGCGCGAATCCCCTGTGCAGCCATCGGGATCAGGCTGAACACATAGGGATAGATATACTGGCTTTTGGCCTCCCACAGCATATGGAACAAAAAACCGCCGATGAAATACACAACCCCCAGTTCCCATCCGCTGTCCTTCTTTGCATCAAAGAGCAAAAACAGCATACATCCGCCAAAAATCAGCAGTACAAGCAACTTGCAGAAGTGCTCCACTGTATCCTCAGCCGAGCCGCCTGCGTAAAGGTTCTGCAAAAGGGGCGTGTATGTGCCCTGTTCGCCAAGGGCAATCGGTCCACTCCAGACAGATTGATACATGGGCTCACACCACTGCGAAACGGTTTTTTCGCGGAAAAAGCGCAGCGCTCGCATGGGCTCAGCCTGCATTTTACCGATGTTGACCTTCAGCTTTTCCACACCCGCAGCCGATGCACCAGCCGCGTCGGCATTCAGCTGCAGGTAGGTATCGTATGATGTACTGTCATACCAGCCCGGGCCGCGCAGCTGATTATCGATGTCCGTACCCATGGCCAGCCACAGCACACTGGGGCAGCCATTATTCAGATTCTGGCGGGAAAGCCTTTCAAAAACCGTTTCAACGGCCTTGCCGGGTACATACAGGCAGGCCAGCGCACATATGATCGCCAAAGCATTGCGCCATCCGCGCTGCCTGCAAAACTGCAAAACCAGATAGCACACAATGGTCAGCACGCCGATCAGGTTGTTTTTGCGCAGCAAAATCGCCAGCGATGCAAACGTCAGCATGCCAAGCATTGTTTTCAGACTTTGCCTTTTGCCGAATCTGACCGCCTGCAGCATGGCCATCATCAAGCAGAAGAAACCCGGGATCTGCCCATAGGCAAACATGATGAAAAACAGTTGCGGCAAAAAGGCAAAGCCTAGGCAAATGGTCAGCACATGAACAAACCCATCATCTGTAAGCTGCCGACTCAGCTGCCAGCAGGTGTGGTTGATGCCCAGAACCAGCAGGGCATTCACCGCAAAGTTGAGCGCGGGATTTTCCGTTATCAGCGACAGCATCAGGTCATAAACCAGCATGCCCAGCTGATGCGGATAGGTGTGCATGTATTTCCACGGTTTGAAAACGGACCAGTTGCCTTTTTTGACCTCAATCGCAGCCTGCTGAATCCACAGGGCGTCGGTACGCATGACGGGCGTAGAGTTAAGGATCAGGTAAGCAGCCAGCACGGCATATGCGGCTGAAAGCACCCAGAACAGCCGACGCTGATTCACTCTTTCAATGCGTCTGCAAAAACAGCACAGCAAATACACCACAGCTGCCGCAAGCAGCAGCATGACGATACTGCCGGACAGGCTGGCCGTGATGATCACCTTTTCGGAATCGCCATAGCTTACCTGACAGCGATATATGACGTTCAAAACAAACACTGCTGCACTGCAGACAAGGGCAATCGCCCCGATCATCTTTTTCAGCCATGAATGAATGGTATCCCACATCATCAACCGCACAACGCTTTCCTGATAAAGTTTGATTTGAAAAACCCCTCTTTCCCACCCGAAAGCAGGAAAGAGGGGGAAATGTGATTCACATTTGAACCAGCATTCACCAAACCGATTCGTTCAGCTCAGCGAAGTACTTGATGGTGCGGACCATCTGAGAGGTGTAGCTGTTCTCGTTGTCGTACCAGGACACGACCTGCACCTGATAGGTGTGGAAGCCGCAAAGCGGCTTCCCGTAAGGCTTTCCAGCACTTCGAACGTAGGCAAAAATGTGAATGAATGGCAAAAACGTTTACCGTACCAAGCTCCCCATGGCTTGTCGTACCACTGCTACAGTTTATCACACCAACAATCGCAGCGCAACTTTTTGGGCAATGTTGTAAACATACACTGCCTTTGTGTTTACAACATACTTCCTTTCGCCCATCACTAAACAGCAGAGGTACTTAACACTCTGCTGTTTAGCGTCTATGCTGTTATAATCTTTTGGTACAGTTCTATCATTTTATTTCAAAGGCAAAAAGGAATTAATCAACAATCGCATTCTGCGAAGCCAGCGTCTCTCTCAGAAGCGAAACATCCACTTCCATAGACGTGCAGTTTTTTCGGGAAGCGATGGCTGCCGCAGTCCCTGCTGCTTGGCCCATCACGTAAGCTACGGGCTGTACGCGTAAAGAACCGTGCATTTTCCTGTCACACGATGCGCATCGTCCTGCAACCCAGAGGTTCTCAGCGCCTTTGGGGACAATTACACCATATGGAATGCCATAGGTATCGCCCACTTCATACTTGAGTGTTTCTGTATTTTCCTTTTTGAAGCGTTCATATTCTGCTTTGGAGGCAGAATACGGGTGAATATCAACGCTTTTGGAATAGATACCGATTTGATCTGGAAATTTTCGTCTTGCTATGAAATCTTCAATCGTTAGAACATATTCACCAATAATGCGGCGCGATTCTCTTATGCCTAACAGTGTGCCTGTAGCGCTCACCTTCAGATTCTCACAGCCCGACAGGTATTTTCGGAAACAATTGGCATATTCCCATACAATTTTTCTGCCCAACCTCATACCTTCTGACATGCATTTTGCAGAAAGCGGATTCTGATCAAAAAGATGGCCCGCATTTACATTGGCGGTAACAAAGCCATTTCGGGCAAGTCCTGGCACCATTTTTTCATTGTATGTGAACATACCATCCTTCTGTCCGGCGCGAATTGCCTCTCCCTGCAGCACAAAGCGACCATCACGTGTTTCTTGTCCTTCCCAGTTAATGCCGCTAAATTCGGCACACAAAGTGGCACCCATAGCACTGGGGCATTCTTCCGTCATAGGCGCTTCAAAGTCCATTCCGCAAAGAGCAGACAGCGTTCCTTCGCCCGTTGTATCGATATAGGTGTCTGCCTTGAGCATCTTCAGGCCTTCTACTGTGTGAATCAAGATACCATCCACAACTGTTCTACCATTGGAATGGCTGACCGCTGCGTCCACCAGCGTGGTAAAGAAGCTGACTTCTACACCATACGCTTCACACAGATCATCGAGCAAACGTTTCATACCCTCGCCGTCGAACGGCGTATATTGGCCAATCTGTGTAACGAAGCGTTCTCTTCGATAAATTGGCTCGAACAGACCGCGCTCAAACATGGCGTCTAAGATTTCAAGCATCACGCCGCCGGTAATCGTCCGCTTTCCATCGCACGTGGTGTCCAAAATGCTCACAAGTCCATTCGTGGACAGTCCTCCAAGCGCACCAAGTGATTCGATGAGGATGGTTTTTGCACCGTTTCGCGCAGCACTGATAGCAGCCGCAACACCCGCAGGACCGCCGCCAATGACTGCTGTATTATATCCGGTTACCTTCGGAACTTCACGCGTCCATACATAGTTTTGCATTGTCGTCATCCTTTCACAGAGCCAATAAGTGCACCTTTCACAAAATATTTCTGCAAGAACGGATAAACCACCAGAATGGGAGTGATGGAAGCAATGATGCTTGCAGCACGCACTGCTTCTGGAAGCGTATTGTTCATGAGGTCATCTGCATTGGTGGACATGGTCAAGTCCGTACCGCTCTGTGCCACCATATCATAGAGATACTGTGAAAGCGTGCGGAGTTGAGTACGCGTGTTATACATCATGGGTGAATAGAAATCGTTCCACAGGCCTACCGCCGTAAACAGGCACACAGTTGCCAGCACCGGCATCGAAAGCGGCAGTACGATTTGGAAAAAAATCTGGAATTTGTTCGCACCATCGATGCGTGCTGCTTCTTCCAGCGCTTCCGGCAAGGACTCATAGTAGTTCTTCAGCAACAGCATGTTGTATACATTGATCGCAGCTGGGAGGATCAACACCTTCAGCGAGTTTAGCATTTTCAATTCCTTGTAGGCAAGATAAGTTGGAATCAGGCCACCGCTGAACCACATGGTGAACACAAACAGCATAATCAGGGGTTTATAAAAAATGAGATTCCTTTTTGAAAATGGATAGGCGGCCATCGATGTAACTGCAACGGAAAGCAGTGTTCCCAGGACCGTAACCGTGACGGAATTCTTGAACGCCGTGGAGAAAAGGTTGGAAGAAAGCACATACTCCATCGTAGAGGTCTGGAAACCAATGGGATAAATGGTGACAGCATTACTGATAATCGCCGTCTGACTGCTGAATGCCTTGGAGAAAACATTCAGAATAGGATAAAGGGTCAGCAAAAGCATGAGTACAATCAGCACATGAACTACCGTATCCACCACAACGTCTTCCCTGCTTCGGCGGATTACATTCTTTTTGTTCTTTACCATATGCTCACCCCTCGGAATTTGCGACTTAAAGCATTGGAAAGCAGAACCATCAGCAAGCCAACTACGCTGTTGAACAAACCCGCTGCCGCGCCCAGACTGTATTCCATCTTTCCAAGGCCAAAACGGTATACATAAGTGCCAATGACATCGGCAACCTCGTAAACCACAGGATTATACATAACCAGAATTTGCTGGGTGCCTGCATCCAGCAGCCAGCCTACACGAATGATAAGCAGCATCACAACCGTTGGCATAATCGAAGGAATGGTAATATGCCGAATTTTTCCAAGACGACCAGCGCCGTCAATAGAGGCTGCTTCATAGAGATCAGGATTAATGGATGCGATGGCGGCTATATATACAATCGCGTTCCAACCGCTTTCTTTCCAGCCTGATGAAAAGATCAAAATTGACCTAAACCAAGTATTGGAGACCAGAAAACCAATGGATTCCCCACCAAGTGCATTGATGACGCGGTTCATCAGGCCTCCGGAGACGGAGAAAAAGTTGTTCATCAAAGTTGCTACCACAACCCAGGAGAAAAAATGAGGAATGTAAATGACAGTTTGCACGAAACGCTTGTAGACAACGGACCGCAGTTCATTCAAGATCAATGCAACGATAATTCCCATTGGAAAGAGCAAAACGATTTTTAGGGCGCTGATGACCAGCGTGTTTCTGAATACCTGAAGAAAGTCCCTTGAAGAGAACAAACGCTGAAAATTTTGCATTCCGACGAATTTGCTGTTTTCAATGCCGGCAAAGATATCAAACTTCTGGAAAGCAATGAACAGGCCACGCATTGGATAGTAGCGGAATACAAGTAAAACAATCAAAGCGGGCAGCAAAAAGATATAATAGCCCAAGCTGTCCTTCATTTTAAGCTTGCCTTTGAACATGCCGTCCTCCTTTCACAACACCTCGGAGATTGCTCTCCGAGGTGTTGAAAAGTATATTGTAAATGGGAAACAGGCGAATGGTTTACAAGTTAGGGCATTTCGAAGGTCAGGTACCAGTTGTTGTAGTCTTCCGTCAGTTCTTTACCGCCATTATTCATCCACTCCTCGGTAAACGCGTCAAAATCACTGACTTCCAGAGAACCGGCCACGATCTTCACGCACTCATCGTTGAACATGGTGTTGAGAGAGGAGAGGTTAACGGTGGAATCAAACGCGGGCGCATAGTTGGTAATCTCACCGACACCATGCTTGCTGAACGCATCGGTCATGTTCATGGTGCTCCACGCATCCCAGTACTCCGCACGTTTCTTAACGCGCAGCTTCCAGTACTCGGAATACACCTCGTTGGGGGAGCCGGTACGCAAGTTAACAGAATTGCCGCGCTCATTGACGAAGGTGGGATTGATGGGCCACCTGTCGCCATTTTCATCGACGGTGTAGTGAGTGCCTTCCTCGCCGATAATATAGGTGCGGAAGATTTCCTCGTCAAGCTTAATTTCGAAGTAATTCAGCACATGCTCTACATTTTCGCATACAGCGGGAATAAAGCAGATGCGATCAAAGCCGCCAGCATTGTAGCCGATAGCGCGCTGCCCGTCGGGGCCCTGTACAGGCGGCAGATAGGCAATTTCCGCGTCGGGCTGCAACTCAATCATAGCGTCGCCGTAGCTGTCGCAATCCCAGTAGTTGAGCACAGCAGCAGCGGCTTTACCGGTAGACCACTTCTCAAACACATTGGCATTCTGGTTGGCAGCGAATTCAGGATCGATCAAGCCTTCCTGATACAAGTCCTTTACATACTGCAGATAGGCCTTGGTGTTCTCGTCAGCAGCTGCCGCTACGAGCTTATTATCGGCGTTCACATTCCAGCTATTGGGAATGCCAAAGGCACCTGCAATTCCGGGCAGGACGATGTTTGCGGGGGTCAGTGTGAGCGGGATGATATCGTCGCCCAGCGTCGCGAATTTGCGAAGAAGCTCAGTGAACTCTTCTGTTGTATCGGGCATTTCGGTAACGCCGACCTTTTCCATGTAGTCCTTGCGCAGGAAGATGCAGGTGTTGATGGAACCCTTGCCGTCGAAAGCAGGGTTCTGCATGCCGATAGCATACAGGCCGTCTTCGTAAGTGAAGGAAGAACGCTCATAATCATTGATGGCAGCATCCAGCTTGGGCGTGTACTGCAGCCAGTCGTTCAGGTTAACCAGTGCGCCGGCCTTCGCAAAACGCATGACCTGATCCAGGGAGCCAGCGACAATGAAATCGTAATATTCATTGCCGGCAATTACCATGTTCAGCTTGTCCGCAGAGTTGGAGGCAGGAAGCATGTCGTACTCAACTTTGTAGCCGGTTGCTTCCTCAAGATAGGCGGCGGCAGGATAAGTGTTGTAATCCGCATTGGCATTGATGAGCAGTGCGCGCAGTACCGGCTTGTCGCCAGCGGGAACCATGCTTGCAATGCCGCCTTCAGCGCATGCCACAGAAGCGAGCATAACAAGCGCCATGAGCAGAACCAGGACCTTTTTCATTTGGGATACCTCCTTTTTTGAGACGGTTTGTCTCTGTTAATACAATCATAAACAAATTCAGTTTCTGATCAAAGCACCAATATTATGAATTCTGCTCCAATATTACCTTGTTTGTCTGTTTTGCCATAAAACCGATGCTTTTACACATTCTGAATGCTATAATATGAACACCAACAGAAAAGGCAGGAAGCAACATGTACCGCTTATTGATTGTCGATGATGAAAAACAATCCCGGATTGGCCTAGCCTCATGGAGCGGATGGCACGATCTGAGCATCCAGATTATTGGCTGTGCAGAAAATGGCAAAGAAGCGCTTAAAATGGTGGATCGCTTGCTGCCTGACATAATTCTCACCGATGTAAAAATGCCGGAAATGGACGGGCTGTCCTTTGCGGAGCAGCTACGCAAGCAGGAACTTCCAACGCGAATTGTTTTTATCAGCGGATACGACGATACGCCATATTTGAAGAAAGCTTTTAAATTGAATGCTTGTGACTATCTGCTCAAGCCTTTGGATATGGAAGAACTGCATGCGTGCATGTTCAAGATTGTCAGCGAGATCTCTGCAAGTCAAAGCCAAACTGCCTACCTTACAAAAGCTTTGGACAATTATTCTCGCGGACTGCTGGAATTCAAAACTTCAATTATTGAGCATGCCCTTTATTTGGGCGGTACGTCCGCCGAACTCAAGCAAATCCAGCAACATATCGACGAATTGCCTGAAAAAGGCTATATGATTTCTTTCTTTGCCTACCATCAGGATTCACAGAAGTGCGGACAGTTTCTGATTGACCTGTTACAGGCATCTCCTGAAATTTCCTATGCTACCCGGCTTTCGTCTGTTGAATATAAGTATTCGGCATATCTGGAATGCCCAGAAGAAAAAGTACGTGAATATGTTTCCAAACATATAGCCATGCTGATGTCTCATGGGTATATGCCCTGTACTGTGGGAGTCAGTCGTTGGATAGGCTGCTTTGAACGAATCCGTGAAGCACTTGCGGAAGCACAGATAGCAGCCCAGCAATGTCTGTATCTTCCGGTTGGAAGCATTGCAGTCTATAAGGAAGCATTCAACACTTGCGCAGACGAAAGCGCCCTGTTGGCTGAGTTTGTGCCGGATACCCAGCTGACCAGTATATTTGATAATGATGCAGATTCTTTCGATAGCTGGTTTATGAAGGAAACAGAGCGTTTGGCCAATGCGCATATCACCAATCGCGCGGCATGCATCCAGCGTTTCAAAGAAATTCTGCATAACGTATTTGAACTTTTACCCGAAGCCTTCCGAACAGATGAGGCGACAGAGCTGACCGAGCATACGGCTGTACAGCGGCTTCAAAATATGTATTGTCTTGAACAGTTCAGCGTTCATGTTCTAAAATATGTACACGATATTCACGCTATTCTCCACATGAGCAGCAATCAGGCATCACGGACTATCATCAAGCGCGCCTGCGAGTACATTCAGGCAAATTACCAGAATGAGATCACGATTGTGCAGCTAGGGAAAGCCGTCAGCATGTCGCCGACCTATTTGTGCGCTTTGTTCAAAAGCCAGACTGGCGTTACAATCGGAAACTACATCCGCCAATGCAGATTAGAAAAAGCTGCAGAACTGCTGTCAAAGACCGACACAAAATTATACGATATCGCTCTTGCCGTTGGATACCAGAACCCCAGTTATTTCTCCAAACTGTTCCGAAACCACTACCATCTGACACCATCTGTGTACAGAGAACGTTTTGCAGCAGGTGATATGAATGAAAAAGAATAAGCAGTTAACCTGGCTGTTTCTTGCCATGTTTCTCATTCCGCTGTGTTTAAGCTATTTTCTCATGATGATGCTCTCTGCAGAAAACGAAAAACTGAAAACGCTCGAAAATCAAGTATTGCTGGCTGCAACTGCGCTTGATGACCGGCTGTCCGTGAGTAAAACGCTGCTTGGCATGTTTACTTCTGACTGGTCCGTACGCGAATATTACAGCATTCCAAAGGCAGATCGGGAGATCAATGATGAAATAGACGAACTTAACAACCTGCGCAAACGGCTGATGCTGTTTGAAAAGTACGATTATGTGCACAAACTAAGGATCTATGTTCCTGAAACAAAGTTTTATAGAAAAGAAGGTATTCAGTTTTTCCCGCTCTCTCAGTTGGAGGAAGAACCCGTTTATAGTAGCATCAGTTCAGAGATTGCGATCACCCTTCCCTATGAAAGAGATTTTCTGGGGGAAGGAAAGCACCATGTAATCTCCCTCTATCAGTCAATTGCACACAAGGATTTACTATCCAGAATGGTCGGTATGGCGTCACTCGATCTAGACTGTAGCCGTCTGTTTGAGCTGATTCAGCAATACATACCAACGATTCCCTGTCAGATTCTCTCCTATTCCGACGGCAGTATGATTTTCGACTTTGGACTCGATGTTTCTTTTGACAATTCGGTTTATCAGTCACTGGATTCGGAGCGTAATTATACATTCGTTGACAAGGGAAAACTGTATATGCTCTACCAGTTCAGTTCCACTGATTGGGTAATGATCTCGCGACTAGGAAACAGGCAGTTTATTTTTTCTTCCACGTCAAACAATACCAGTCTATTGATGCTCTTTTTAGCTCTTATCATCTTTATCATTACTGCCATTTTCATCACAAACAGCGTGACTTCACGGATTTCATCGCTGGTGCAAACAACACAAAGAAAAAACGCGCTCGAACGCCATGGCTTGTTTAAGAGCCTGGACGCTGCCATCATTGAGGTGCAGGATCTGATGGCCAAGCGCGAAGCAGCCATCCGAGAGCAGGAAGAATCGCGGCTGCGCCTTCTTCAGGCACAGATTAATCCTCATTTTCTGTACAATTCCATGGATCTTCTCCGCTGGATGATCGTCAACAACGAAAAGGAGCATGCAGCCAGCCTTGTCATAGCCATGTCCAAGTATTTCCGTCTGGTTCTTTCGCAAGGAAAGGATATTATTCCGCTAAAAGAAGAAGTAGAACTGACCAAATTGTATGTACAATTGCAAAAGCATTGCCAAAATGACTCCATTCATGTGGAATATACTATTCAAGAAGAGGCGCTACCATGTCTGATACCCAAGATGTGCTTACAACCATTGGTTGAAAATGCTCTTGTTCATGGTCTCGATTATAGCAAATCAGGAAGCTTGTTCATTGACGCTGAACTGACAGACGATGACGACTTGCAGATTAGTGTGACCGATACTGGAAAGGGATTGGACACAGAGAAAATCAAGCGCATTCTGGAAGGAAATGAACAGTCCAAATCCTTTGGTCTCTTCAATGTCCAACAGCGCATACGGCTTTTCTCTGGAGATGAAAAATACGGAATAACCGTCGAATCTGAGGATAATAGATATTCAATCATTACACTGCTTATCAAAACAAAAAGATCCTAGCAATCAAAACCTTTCACCTCGTTTTAAAATAAAAAACCAGATGCCTTAAAGTGCATCTGGTTCATCATTATCTTCTCACAGTATCCGGAAACGTATCTCTGACTATCCCTCCTTCTTCATGTAGTTGAAGAAGGTCTTGAACACCTTGAGAAGATCATTAATATACCTCGGCTTCCGGCCTTTGTCGTCCATCGACACCAGAAACTGCTTCACGTGGAAGATCCGCACTTCTTCCACCTGATTGATCTTGAATTCTGCTTCCAGATACCGTTGAAAATACCGCAGCTGTTTCTGATAATTGCTGATCGTCTTATCAGACAGCTTCCTCGCCCGACAGTCAAACCCATACTCCAGAATCGCGTCATTAAAGTGCATACAAAAACCCCTCTTTCCTTGACAAAAGCCAATGGAAAGAGGGGAAAACGTTTATCGTACCAGTGGTGCTTCCAGTGTTGGAAGCCTACCGTACCAAATCAACATTTTACGTACCAGACGAGATTCTCAGTTTGACCTCAGAACCCGCAAAGCCTTACAAGTCAATTAGTTCAGCTCAGCGAAGTACTTGATGGTGCGAACCATCTGAGAGGTGTAGCTGTTCTCGTTGTCGTACCAGGACACGACCTGCACCTGATAGGTATCCTCGTCGATCTTGGCGACCATGGTCTGGGTGGCATCGAACAGAGAGCCGTAGGTCATGCCGATGATATCGGAAGACACCAGCTGCTCCTCGGTGTAGCCGAAGGAAGCGGAAGAAGCGGCCTTCATAGCGGCGTTGATGGACTCCTTGGTCACATCCTGGCCCTTAACAACGGCAACCAGCAG
>JAFULL010000053.1 GCA_017473345.1 Clostridia bacterium
AGGTTTGTACATTCGACTCATGGAGTGGAAAGTGGAGCGGTAGACGAGATTCGAACTCGCGACATCCACCTTGGCAAGGTGGCACTCTACCACTGAGCTACTACCGCACGTTCCACTTGAATGGTGCGGGCGAAGGGACTTGAACCCATACGCCATTTGGCACCAGATCCTAAGTCTGGCGCGTCTGCCATTCCGCCACGCCCGCACGCCGGGAATAAGAGGAATGGTGACCCATCGGAGGCTCGAACTCCGGACACCTTGATTAAAAGTCAAGTGCTCTGCCAACTGAGCTAATGGGTCACACCCGGGGTGTTTACCGCAGAGACCGGCTACCAGACCCCTTGACACGGCCGAGGTTGTTCAAACCACGGGTGATATAATACCACGCAGGAAGAGGAATTGTCAACCCCTCTTTTCAGCTTTTTTTGGAAAAAATCCGCACTGCCTTTTCAACGACCAAATGATACAAAAGACCTGCAGCGACACTTGCTGCGCTCCACAGAAGCCAGTCTGCAGGATTATGACAAAGCCCATAACGCTTGCCAAGCAGTTCGATCCATGCATTGAAAAGAAAAATTTCAAAAGAAGCAGCACCGGCATATGAAAGTGGTTTCACAATCCATCCGGGGCATTTCCCAAACAGCCATGCCAGGCTGACACAAAGCGGCGGAGTAATCAATACGAATGGATGCCAGTACAATGCATACGGAACAAGCAAGTCAGGCAGAAGGGAAAAGGCAATATACAGCGCAGCGAATCCAATCACGAAAGCGTTTGTCAATCCAAACACAAGCGTTTTTTTGCACAATTGTGGCTGTTTCCAGCCCGCAGCAACCATGCCCAGAACAAAAACAGGCAGGCGTGAAATGGCCATATAAGCATCGGTATCAATAAAAGCGGTTCCCATCATAAAGAGGAAACCAATCAGTAACAGAACCCGTTTCGGACAACAGTTTTCTTTTCCTAGAAACGCAAAGAAAACAGGAGCCAGTACCAGTGACAGCATAAGGCCGCTGACGTACCAGTTGATATTTACTGGCGCGCCGCTGAAAAAGCCCACCATAAACAAATTTCCTGTCACCGTTCGGATTGCCGACGCCATTCCCATCTTTGACAAAGGAATCATCACAACAAGCCATACAAGGCAAAAAGGGAGGTACGCAGGCAGCAGTCTGGCTGCACGTCTTTTTAAATAACTGCTGATATCACTGCTGCGCTCGAGTGAATGGTACAGTCCGAAACCGGAAAGAAAGAAGAAGATATCAACGCCGCAATAGCCAATTTGCTGTACATCAGCCAAAAAGCCGGACAACCCAAGCTTTGCATGAAAAAAAACGACCCAAAGGATTGCAAATCCCTTAATCTCATTGCGGTATCTGCGAAGGCTGTCCAGAATAGCCTGCATGCTGCTCTCCCCCTTTACTTTCAGTTTATTAAACCATATACAGCGGCAAAAAGCAATGTACAACAGGCCGTTTGAGCGCTATAATGGATATGTTAACCAAACAGCATTGCGAGGTTCGTTCATGCACATTGCCGATTTACATATTCACTCACGTTTTTCCCGTGCCACAAGCCGTGACTGCGATGCGCCGCATCTTGATCTTTGGGCGCGCCGCAAGGGTATTGGCCTGATTGGCACAGGTGACTTTACACATCCTGCCTGGAGACAGGAACTCCGCGATATGCTCGTTCCTGCCGAAGAAGGATTGTATCGCCTGAAAGAGGAGCTCGTTTTCCCCTGTGAGGTACAGGCTTCTGCTCCCCGTTTCGTCGTTTCAGGCGAAATCAGCACCATATACAAACGAGGCGGCAAAACCCGCAAGGTACACCACGTTATCCTGCTTCCCGGTCTGGACGAAGCAGAAGAGCTGTCCCACAGGCTGGAAGCCATCGGAAATCTGCACAGCGACGGCCGGCCGATTCTGGGACTTGACAGCCGGGATCTGCTTGAGATCATCCTTGAATGCTGCCCGCGGGCCATTTACATTCCCGCGCATATCTGGACGCCTCATTTTTCATTATTCGGTGCGTTCTCTGATTTTTCAACCGTTGAAGAATGCTTTGCGGATATGACGCCCTATATCCACGCTATGGAGACAGGTCTCTCATCTGATCCATTGATGAACCGTCGCCTTTCTATGCTGGATCAGTATACGCTTGTTTCCAATTCCGACGCCCATTCCCCTGCGAAACTGGGCCGCGAAGCCAATCTGCTCGATTGTGAAATGTCCTTTCCCGCTTTGAAACGCGCCATTGAAACCGGCGAAGGTTTTCACGGAACGGTTGAATTTTATCCCGAAGAAGGAAAATATCATCTGGACGGCCATCGCAACTGCCACTGTTGTCTTGAACCGGCTCAGACGGTTGCTCTGGGTGGACGCTGCCCTGTCTGCGGGCGAAAACTCACCGTAGGTGTTTTGCATCGTGTGGAGGCGCTTGCAGACCGCAGTGAGCCTGCTTACCTTTCAAAGCCTTTCGAAAGCCTGATGCCTCTGCCTGAACTTCTGGCAGACTGTATGGGCGTTTCCGCTGCCTCCAAACGTGTTGAAGCTGCCTATTTCGCTCTTCTGAAAAAGCTCGGCCCTGAATTCGATATCCTGCGTACCCTTCCGCTTGATACAGTACGCAGTGCAGCCGGTGATGCCGTAGCGGAAGGACTGCGCCGGCTGCGTGAGGGTCACGTCATCCGAAACGCCGGTTATGACGGAGAATATGGAACCATTCGTCTGTTTGAACCCGGCGAGCTGGAACGTTTTCTTGGCCAGACTTCGCTGATTGGTCTGGCAGGTCTGGCCGAAAAAAAGACTTTTGACAGCAGTGGCGTAAAACGCAAACAGGTTGCCTCCGAAAACAAAATTCCAGCTGCTGCAATGCTTAATGAAGGGCAGAGTGCCGCTGTTCATACGCAATCCTCCAGTACTGCTGTCATTGCAGGCCCGGGTACAGGCAAAACCAAAACCCTTGTTTCCCGAATTGCACAGTTGATTGAAGAGGGCGTTCTTCCAGGCGAAATCACAGCCGTCACCTTTACCCGTCAGGCAGCAAAGGAAATGCTGGAGCGCCTGACGGCGCAGCTTGGAAAGAAAGCTGTAAAGGGGTTGACGGTAGGCACATTTCACGCCATCTGCATGACGCTGATTCCACCAAAACCCATTGTAACACGGGCACAATCGCTCGACATTCTCACAAACCTTCTGGAAGAGCACGAAGCCCGGCTTTCCCCTGCCGAGTGTCTGCGCCGACTGTCGCTTTACAAAAACAATCTTTGCCGCCTCCTGCCTGATGATCACGGTCTGCCTCAGTGGCTGCCCGGTGCTTATGCGCAGCGGCTGGAAGTGCTTGGCCTGCGGGATTTGGATGACGTGCTTCTGGATGCGCTGAATGCAACTGTAAAAAAGCAGTTCACCCATCTGCTTGTGGATGAATTTCAGGATATCAATGCCGTACAGCACCAACTTGTCATGCATTGGAGCAAAAAAAGCAAAAGTCTATTTGTCATCGGCGATCCGGATCAGGCTATCTACGGCTTCCGCGGTGCACAGGCTGATTGTTTCGATCGTTTTCTGGCTGTTCGTCCGGAAACCGAACTGATCCGCCTGCATGAAAACTACCGTTCCTCACCGCAGATCCTTGAAGCGGCGCTGAATGTTATCCGCCGCAATCCCGGCATGGAACGCGAGTTAACCGCACATCAGCCGGATGGCGCGACGCTTCGGATGATGCAGGCACCTGACGGCTTCTCAGAAGCCATATGGATTGCCAAGGAAATCTCCGGTATGGTCGGCGGCGTGGATATGCTGGAGGCACATCACACAGGGACAGAACGAAATGTCATCCGCTCTTTTTCTGATATTGCCATCCTCTGCCGTACGCACAGACAGTTGGAGCAGATTGAAAACGCACTGACCCATGACAGTATTCCGTGTATCATTACAGGCCATGATGATTTTCTGTCATCCAAAACCGTACAGGGCATGCTTGGTTTTTTTACCAGCCTTTGTGATCCATCTGACAGTGCTTCTCTGCATACTGCATTTGCACATTTGTGGTATCTGCCTGCTGAACTTGCCCAGCGCGCCTCAGTCGCACTTGCGTCGCACGTTTCAAACGAGCTTAACTTTGATGTCATCCGCGAAGAACTGGCGGATTTCCCGCTGACCATGCCATGGGTTGATGCTGCCCAGCAGTTGTACCGCAGCCGTGAAAAGCCAAGAAAGCAGCTGGAAAGGCTGGCTGCACTTTGCTCTGTTGACAGTGAAGCGGTCGATAAGCTGCTGAATGCAGCTGTTTTCTATGACAGTATGACCGAGCTGATCTCAGCTCTCCGAACCTGCGGCGAGGGGGATATCAGCCGCGTTTGCGGCAGCATCTATGCATCCGGCGCTGTACAGCTGATGACATTGCATGCTGCCAAAGGCCTGGAATTTCCTGTGGTTTTTTTGGCTGGCATCACCGAAGGGGTCTTCCCTCTGGAAAACGCGCATTCTGTGTGTGACATTGAAGAAGAGCGTCGTCTGTTCTTTGTTGGCATCACGCGTGCCAAAGAAGAGCTGATTGCAAGTTGTTCAGGCAATCCATCGTTTTTCTGGAACGAGCTGCCCGCCTCCGCCGTGCGCGGCTCCATTCGTGCGCGCAACCGAATACCCAAAATGGAGCAGCTGACGTTGTTCTGAAAAAAATGCTTTCCCTCAAAACAGGGAAAGCATTTTTAGTCATTATCTTTTTGTAACTTCCAAAGGAATGTATTCAGCAATCCTTTTTAAGTTTTCATCACCGAGAACACTTCTCAGCTCTTCTGCACTGCCGACCCGCCCAATTGTTTTAAGCATGGGTCCTTCTGTTTTCTCAGCAATTTCCATAAGCGCCATGCCTCTCAGCCATGCCAGCATGCTGGGCTCGATCCAGTACAGAAATTCTGTTCCCGGAGAGTGCTTTTCAAGTCTCTTCATACGCAGATACATCTCAACGCCATCCAGCACGTCATGCCATATATCCACATAGGCACAGTCAAAATGTTCGGTGCCCATCTGTTCTGCATAAACATATGCATCCGCCTCAATAACCTTTACCTTCTCCGCGTGAGGAAACTGCGGCAGAATAAATTCACAGAAAAGCGAAATCACATCTTTTTCACGCTCGACGACAACGACCTGCGAAACGTCTTCTTTTTCAGAAGCCATAAAAGCATAATAGCCAAGCCCCATGCCGAAAACAACCGTTTTTCCGTGAGCCTTTCTGATGTCTGCCGTCATGGTGTTGATTTCGCTCGGGGTAACGGTCATCCATTCACGGCCGTTTTCTTCCACCATTGGTGCACGGAACGATTCTTTGAAAAAACCAGTCTGCGGTATTTCACGTCCGTCAGGCAGCACAAGAAGATCATCTGAGGTAAACAGTTCGTAAGGCTCTATCGTTTTATAGCCCATCTTCCATTTTCCGCGTTTCAATTCAGGCAGGCGGATAGTTTGATAATAGGGATCCTTTCTGCATTCATTTGCATCCAGCAAATGAATCGCATGCCGAAAATAACGTTCTTCCAGAATGCGGTCGTCGTTGTTTTCCTCAGCGTTCAGGCCGCAGGCGGCGCTTACAAGCAGACGGCACGCTGTTTGTTCATCAATACCGCACTCTTCCGTAAGGCTTTTGATATCATCTGTTTTGATAAAACGGGGACAAATATTCAAATAGCTGCTGAACAGTTCCAATGCACGCAGATTGTATTCCGCCGTCTGCAGTATCTCAGCCAGCCCTGTCTGCTCAGCTGGCGAAAAAAGATTCATGCGTTTTCCTCTTTTCAGGCCTCAGGCAAAATTTGCAGTGTGACCACAGCAGGACGTTCATTGACGTCCGCCTTTGCAATCCGGATCAGCGGCATTTGCGTATCCTGCGCCTTGACCCTGCTAAGAAACTCATCAACGCCGCTGACGGGCATTTCCATATCGTAGTGCGTGCGGTAGTGCATGGGAATGACGACTGTTGGCGACAACAGTCGGCAGACCTCAACCGCTTCGGCAGAATCGATGGTATAATACCCGCCAACCGGCAGCATCAGCACATCCAGATGGCCGATCTGCGCCAGCTGTTTCGCATCCGGCAAATGACCCAGGTCGCCGGCGTGCCCAACGCGCAACCCTTCGCTTTCAACAACGAAAAACACATTTGCCCCGCGCTTCGTTCCTTGTGCATCATCATGCCAGGTTGAAACACCGCGGACGGTAAAACCTTCGGCAAGTTTGTGCACGCCGGGCTGATCGATGCAAACAGCCCCGGGCTGCAGGCTGGAAATGCCGTCATGATCATGGTGATGGTGGCTCATCAGACAAACATCAGCTTTCACACTGCGCCTGGGATAATCGTAGAAATCGCCATACGGATCAAATGCAATAACGTTTCCGTTCTCCAGCGTCATTGTAAAAAAAGCATGTCCATAATATTTCAGGATCATATTTGCATCTCCTTTTCAATCAGCCATGCCGCAAGAATACGGCCAGCCATATAGGCTCCCTGTTCGCCGTTTCGCAACAGCGCCGCAGCATTTTCGTGTATGGCTGTGATTGCCCGAAGCAGTTTTTCTTCCTGCTCTGTCATCAGTTTCAAAAGCCGTCTGGCCGGACGAAGATCCTGTTCGTTTTCAGAATGCAGCATCCAAAGCCGACAAAGCGCATACGCGACATGATATTGTTCCCGAATCGGAATGGTTGGAATCTGTTGCGGCAGCTCTACGGCGATTTCCTCCCATCTTTGGGCGGACCAGTCCAAATGCCACAGGTTGTTTTTTTCACCAGCACAGCAGCTGATCCCATGCAGTTCAAGCAGCTTAAGTACTGCATGATGCTGCGTGTTTCGTCTTGGAAAATCCGTAACCCACAGTGCGTCGTCCGACTGATCCATCCGTAAAAAGCAGTTGCCTCCTGCTTTTTGCAGCAGTTTGAAAACCTCCGCCTGCTCTTTTTTCAAATCAGGCGTCATTCTGTCTCACCAGGCGCAGCTGCATATCGTGCATTGCAGCAAACTTTCCGTTCAGATCCAGCTGATAGCTCAGCTCTATGCATCCTCCGTTTTCATCAAGATCATAACGCAGCTTGGTGCAGTACACCGCCAGTTCCATATCACCATAAGGCGTATGATACATCCCCTCATACCGTCCGCCCATGCGAAACACCATCTGCGTGGAATACACACCGCCGCGCGCCATGGTCAGGCATTCATTTTCAATACGCACCTCCACCTTCTGCGATGGAGCACTTTCGTCGATGGTTTCCTCGTAGCGGATTACTGCAAGTTCATCTTCGATATCCATTTCACCCGAGGTGAGCATAGTCATGGTCTCGTCTTCAGCCACCTCATCCCGATGAGCATTGGACGAAATGGAAATCAGCACAGGAATCGTCACCATAAGGCGTTTTCCCCCTTAACAGTTGCTTCAAAAACTGGTATACTATTGTAACTATACCACACAGAAAGGGTGGCATGCAATGCTTTGTCTCAAAGCGCACGCCAAAATCAACTGGACGCTGGATATCCTTGGAAGGCGTGACGACGGGTATCATATCATGGATATGCTCATGCAAAGCGTAGACATGCACGACACGCTTACCATCGAACAAGCAGAAGAACTGACGCTGGAAGGCACAACCCATCAGCTTAACGCCGCTCATGATACAGATGAGCTTTCCTCCGGCGTGGTAACGTATGACGAAAAGAATTTGGTCTACCGTGCGGCAAAGCTGCTGAAAGACCGTTACAACGTCAAAACCGGTGCCCGAATGCTGCTCGAAAAATGCATTCCCTCCGGGGCGGGCATGGGTGGAGGAAGCGCTGATGCAGCTGCTGCGCTCAGAGGGCTCAATCAGTTGTGGAATTTGCAGCTTTCTGACAAGGAACTGCTCAAAATCGGTCTATCTCTGGGAGCGGATATTCCCTTTATGCTCACAGGCGGTCTTGCGCGTGTAGGCGGCATTGGTGAGGAAATCACAACGCTTTCCCCTGCTCCCCTGCTGTGGCTGGTAATGCTGCAGCCCTGCGGAGGCCTGAGTACCAAAGAAGTCTTCACAGCTTTTGATGCACTCGATCCAGTGAACATTCGCCGTCCCCGTACAGAG
Organism: Clostridia bacterium; assembly: GCA_017473345.1. Taxonomy (GTDB): domain Bacteria; phylum Bacillota; class Clostridia; order Christensenellales; family Aristaeellaceae; genus Limiplasma. The sequence continues at coordinate 8,106 of JAFULL010000053.1, forward strand.
GATGCTCAGGTCGCGCTGCTATCGGGCGATATCAACCGTCTGGGCAAAGCTATGGACAATGTGCTGGAAGGCGTCAGTATACCGGTCCGTCCAGCCATTGCGCAGGCGGCAAATGCGCTGGAAGAATGCGGTGCAGTGCGCGGTATGATGACTGGCAGCGGTTCCGTCGTATACGGCATTTTCGAAAAAGAAGATGATGCGTGCCGCACCTGTGCAGAAATGCAGATACTTTCCGAGAAAAATGGCTGGGGTCAGGTGTGGGTAACGCATACCATCTCTCAGGCATGGGGTTAAAAAGCATTTGCAATCATTGCATAAAACGTTTATAATGCAATATGAGATTTTATCGTCTTGTGACAGACGTGAATATGATTTGAAAGAAGGTCATTTCCATGGCAAATCCCATCTTTACCATCACCATGAAAGACGGCGGCGTTATGCAGGGTGAACTGTACCCTGAAATTGCCCCCCAGAGTGTAGGCAACTTTATTTCCCTGGCCAACAGCGGTTTTTATGATGGTCTCATTTTCCATCGCTGCATCCCTGGTTTCATGATTCAGGGCGGCTGCCCCAACGGCACCGGCATGGGCGGCCCCGGCTACCGCATCAAGGGCGAATTCGGCCAGAACGGCGTTGCCAATCCCCTCAAGCATACCTATGGCGTACTGAGCATGGCCCGCAGCATGATGAAGGACTCTGCCGGCAGCCAGTTCTTCATCATGACCAGCGACAGTCCTCATCTGGACGGCTCCTACGCCGCTTTCGGCAAGGTGCTGAGCGGTATGGAAGTAGCTGACGGCATCGTCTCCAAAAAAACCGACCGCATGGATCGTCCGCTGGAGCCTCAGGTCATCGCCTCCATCCGCGTTGAAACCAACGGTGTAGAGTATCCCTTTACCAAACTGTAATGACCAGGCGGCGCGGAGGGCTTTTCCCTTTGCGCCGCTTTTTCAGTATTTTGAAAGCGAGCGATTCCATGCCACTGCAATTGCCTGAATTACTGTGTCCTGCCGGTGATGAAAGCGCATTGAAAGCCGCCGTCGACTGCGGCGCAAATGCTGTATACCTGGGCTACAAAGCCTATGGCGCGCGTGCCAGTGCCGTCAACTTTGATGACGAGGCGCTTGAACGCGCTGTTCGCTATGCCCATCTGTATCATGCGCGCGTACACGTTACCGTCAACACGCTTGTTAAACCACACGAAATGGACGGCGTTTATCAGGCACTGCAGGCAATTGACGCATGTGGTGCGGATGCTGTGATCGTTCAGGATCTCGGCGTGGCTTCGATCGTCAAAAAACACTTTCCGCGTCTTCAACTGCATGCCAGCACACAGATGGCCCTTTGCAATGCCCAAGGCGTACTTGCTGCTGAAAAGCTCGGCTTTGACCGCGTTGTGCTCGCACGCGAATGCAGCATGGAAGACATTCGACGTGCCTGTGAAACTGGCGTTGAGGTCGAAGTATTTGCCCACGGCGCTCTGTGTACCGCAGTCAGCGGGCGATGCCTTATGTCAAGTCTGGCAGGCGGACGCAGCGGCAACCGCGGCCGCTGTGCACAGCCCTGTCGTCAATGCTTCCAGATGAACCAGCAGGATGGTCCCCTGCTTTCCCTGCGTGACCTTTGTACGCTTGATGAGCTGCCGCAGTTATGCGAAGCAGGCGTAGCTTCGCTGAAGATCGAAGGGCGTCTCAAGAGCGCCGAATATGTTGCCGTTGTTGCCAGCGTATATCGGCGTGCGCTGGATCAGATCGCTCTTGGTGAATTTACCCCCAGTAAGGCTGAGAAAGAAAAACTGCTGCAGATTTTCAACCGCGGCGGTTTTACCAAAGGCCATGCTTTTGACGCTGAGGATGCTGATTTGATCACTCCTTCCCGCGTCAGCCACGACGGTCTGCCTATTGGCGATATTGTCAGCGTTCGTAAAAACCTTGCCACCATGAAAACGCTGCGTGATCTCAATGACGGTGACAGCCTGCAGCTTCGCGGGGCAAAGGATGAAGACATGCGCTACTCAGGCCATGCCGTTCCTGCCGGTGGAATGGCCACGCTTCGTCTGCGTCCCGGTCTGCACGTTGAGCCCGGCATGCAGGTCGGCCGTCTCAGCGACGCGGCACAGCTTGAAACGGCGCGTGCCCATCAGCCAAGACCCATTCCCGTAAGCATGCTGGCCCGTTTTGCAGCTGGTTCTACTATGCAGTTATGCATCAGCGATGGAACCACCAGTGTTACGGTCACAGGCCCTGTGACTGAAACTGCCCGAAATCGCGCTTCCACTGCAGAAGACGCCTGCCGGCAGCTGGAAAAACTGGGCGGTACTCCTTTTACACTTGCTGCAAATGTGCAGGCTATTGTGGATGACGGCGTATTCTTGCCCGTCAGCGCCCTAAATGCATTGCGCAGAGAGGCTGTTGAACATCTCACAGAAGCCCGCATCGCTGCCTTTGGCCAGCGTACTTTGAAAGAAAAAAAGCCGTTCCAAGCTCCTGGCATTTCTTCAGCCATAGTTAATGAAAACACAATTGCCGTCGTGTTTCACGATTCCGCGCTCGCGCAGGATTTGCTTGATGCAGGTGCAAACCTGCTGATCTATGAGCCGCGCTGCTTTACAGCTGATACACTTGCACAGCAACTTTCCTTTTTACCCGCAGGCGCGTGGCTGAGACTGCCTCCACAGCTTACGCATAAGACACTTGTATCTGCGGTTGATGTGATCCAGACTCATGTCTCTCGTTTGGGCGGCGTGGTTCTGGAAAGTGCAGGCCAGCTTGCGCTTGATCTTCCCCTGCCCCGCATTGCCGGCGAAGGAATACCCGTGACCAATCCGGAAGGCGCTGCCGTACTGGAAAACTTCGGCATAAATGCGTTTACACTGTGGAGCGAATGGACTTTTGCCGAGCAGAAGAAACTTGCTGCTGTACGCCTTCAGCGATTGCTGAAAGTCTATGGCCGCGAGCGTCTGATGCTGCTCAACCATTGTCCTGAACGGGTAAGACTTGGTCTGACATCCAGGCGCGCTTCCTGTACGCTGTGCAAAACAGATGATATGACCTGTGGTCAGAACAATACCTCCATGCTTGACCGAAAAGGCTACCGCTTCCCGCTGATGCGTACCCGTTTTGACGACGGCTGCGAAATCACTGTTCTGGGCGCACTGCCCACCAGTCTCCACGATCATGAAAATGATCGTCTTGCACTCAGCGCGGGAAAACTGCTTGTTTTCACCACTGAAACGCCCGGTGAGCAGATTGCTATAACCCGTTTTTATGCCGGAAATGGCAGTATGCCTTCATTGACTCATACAAACACCGGCCATTGGCAGCGCGGTGTGGAATGACCCGACTGCAATCGAAAGGAAGGGATCCGCATGAATCAGGATCGTGCCCTTCGCGTACTTGAATTTACAAAAATCCGCGAGCGCCTTGCAACGTTCGCCCTTACAGATCCCGGCAAGGAAAAATGTCTTGCTCTGATTCCCTATACCGATTTTTCCGACGTTTGTCATGCACTGAATGAAACCGAGGAAGCCTGCGTACTGCTCACCTATCTGGGCGGCAACCCACTGATGAGTTTCCCGGATGTGCGTGAACAGATTGAACTGGCCAGCAAAGGCGCATGTCTCAGTCCCCGTGCACTGCTGGACGTTGCTGCCTGTCTGCGCGCCTCAAAGTCAGCCCGTTCCTCTCTTGTGCGCGAACGGGAAGACACGCCCATTCTGACTGGCATTGCAAGCCGTATCACGACCCTTGACAGCGTGGAAAACGATATCAACGACGCCATCATCAGTGAGGAAGAGATTGCAGACCGTGCCTCTGCAGAACTGTTCCAGATTCGCAGGCAGATCCGTTCTGCCAACGAACGCATGCGTGAAAAGCTGAATCAGATGATTCGCTCCAGCTCCTTTGCCAAAAACCTGCAGGACTCCATCATCACCATGCGCGGCGATCGTTATTGTATCCCTGTGAAAGCTGAATGCCGCGCCAATGTGCCCGGTCTGGTGCATGACCAGAGTTCCACCGGCGCAACGCTGTTCATTGAGCCGATGTTTGTGGTGGAACTGGGCAATGATCTCAAGCAGCTGCGCGCAAAGGAACAGCTTGAAATCGCCAGAATTCTGCAGGCGCTGAGTGATCGCATCGGCCCGCATGCAGAGGGCATTCTGCTTAACATCAGCCTGCTGACCCATCTGGACTTTGCCTTTGCAAAGGGCATGCTGGCCCGAAGCCTGCGCGCATCGCTGCCCAAGATGAACAAGCGCGGCTACATCAAAATCGCCCGCGGCCGTCATCCGCTGATCGATCCGGAAAAGGTGGTTCCCAGCAACCTGTGGCTTGGCGATCAGTTTACCACGCTCATCATCACCGGCCCCAACACTGGCGGTAAAACCGTTACGCTCAAAACGGTCGGTCTGTTTACCCTGATGGCACAGAGCGGTCTGCAGGTACCCGCTGACCTTGGAACAGAACTGAGCGTATTTGACCACGTCTATGCCGACATCGGCGATGAACAGTCCATCGAACAGAGTCTGTCCACCTTCTCCTCTCATATGACCAATATCGTTGACATTGTCAAAAACGTCGACGACAGCGATCTGGTTCTCTTTGACGAACTGGGTGCCGGCACAGACCCAACCGAAGGCGCTGCACTGGCTCAGAGCATTCTCAACAGTCTGCTCAGGCGCAAGATCCGCACCATGGCCACAACGCACTACAGTGAACTGAAGGCCTTTGCTCTTTCGACTCCAGGCGTTGAAAACGCAAGCGTCGAATTTGACGTGGAAAGTCTGCGTCCCACCTACCGACTGTCTATCGGCATTCCCGGCAAGAGCAACGCTTTTGAAATTTCCCGCAAGCTGGGACTGCCCGAATGGCTGATTGATGCTTCCAAGGAGCTGCTTTCCAAGGAAGATATCCGCTTTGAAGACGTCATTGCAAACGCAGAATATCACCGTCAGATTGCCGAGCGCGAACGTGAAATTGCTGAAGAAACACGCCGCGAAACCGTCAAGCTGCGCAATGAGGCTGAAAAGCTTCGTGCTGAGATCGAGCAGAGCAAGGATAAGAGCCTCAAAAAAGCCAAGGATGAAGCGCGCCGCATTATGGAAAATGCCAAGCGCGAATCCGAAAATATCATTCGCGAACTCAAGGCCATGAAAAAGCAGGCTGCTGCGCCGGAACATGAAGTGCAAAAACTGAAGAAGCGCATGGAGGACGGCATCGACGCTCTCAGCGAAGGGCTTGCCCAGAAAAGCGCTGTCAACTTCACCCCGCCCAAAACCGTTCGCCCCGGCGAAAGCGTCGAGATCGTTCATCTTGGCACGAAAGGTACCGTACTTTCTGCTCCTGACCGCAACGGAGAAGTGCAGATTCAGGCCGGCATCATGAAAATGAAGGTCCATCTTACGCAGCTCAAACTGGTCGAAGCTGAGAAGCCCAAGCCCAGCTGTGTGATCAACCGTACCTCCTCTGCCAAAGCTTCCGTTCCCATGGAAGTGGACGTGCGCGGCCTTACCCTTGAAGAGGCCATCGGACAGGTGGATATTTACCTGGCTGACGCCACACTGGGTGGTCTGAACGAGGTAAGCATCATTCACGGCAAAGGTACCGGCGTGCTGCGTACCGGCATTCAGCGCCATCTCAAAGGCCATATGAACGTCAAGAAATACCGCGACGGCATGTATGGCGAAGGCGAGCAGGGCGTTACCATCGTTACTTTGAAATAAGTTTACACAAAGAAAGAAGGGACATTTATGTCTGAAAAGCAGCGCATCCTGTTGGTGGATGACGATCCGAATATCAGCCATTTGGTAAGGCTTTATCTTGAAAAAGAGGGTTTTGCAGTCACTGAAGCAGCGCGCGGCGACGATGCACTTAAGTCCTTTCAGCAGGATCCTCCCGCTTTGGTTCTGCTGGACGTCATGCTGCCCGGCATGGACGGCCTGCAGGTGCTCAGAGAAATCCGCAAATCCAGCAAAGCGCCTGTGATCATGCTCACCGCCCGTGATGAGACTTTTGACAAGGTGCTTGGCCTTGAACTTGGCGCTGACGACTATATCACCAAACCCTTCGAGACCAAGGAACTGGTCGCCCGCGTCAAGGCTGTGCTTCGCCGTGCGCCCGCCGCGGAAGAACCTGCAGCGCAGGACGATGTACTGCGTTTCCCCCAGCTGACGGTCAGCCTGGCCCGTTACGAAGTCACCTACGAAGGCCGTGAACTGGATATGCCTCCCAAGGAGCTTGAGGTGCTGTACTACCTGGCTTCACATCCCAACATGGTCTTCACCCGCGAGCAGCTGCTGGAACGCGTATGGGGCTTTGATTTCTTCGGTGACAGCCGCACGGTGGACGTGCATATCAAGCGCCTGCGTGAAAAGCTTCCCGAGTGCGAGAAATACGGTTGGGAAATCCATACCGTATGGCGCGTGGGTTATAAATTCGAATATAAAGCGAACTGATCCGAAAGGAAGGCATCATGTTCCAAAATCTGTTTGACCGGCTGCTGGCGCTGTTTATGGTCGTTATTTTGCTGGTTGCATTGATCGGAAGCGCATTTTCCATGGTGAGTATTCGTTCCTCCATGGTTGACAGCCGCATGGAAAGCTTGCTGGGTCAGGCGCGTGAGATCGCGTTTCTGGCCAGCAGGATGGACAACGGCGACCCGCTTTCCGAATATTTCAACATTGAAACTTCCACCATGACCTATCTGCAGTGGAAGGCGCAGACCGTATATGAAGACTTCGATGCGTACATACTGATCGTTGACCGTAACGGCCGCGTGATGGACAACATGCAGTATGTTATGGAAGGCAGCGGTGCGCTTGCAACCCTTGATGCAGATGCAGTATCAGCAGCGCTCATGCAGGTGCTCAAAGGTCAGGAAGTACAGACAAAGCTGCACAGTGCATACGGCCCGGTATTTTCCGTTGCTGTTCCGTGGGTTCAGAACGATTCTGTTCTTGGTGCAGTATTCATCCACACCAGCGCCCAGATCATCGAAGCCGAATACCATGGTTTGATTCTGCAGATCGTCGTCGGTTTTGCCCTTGCTTCACTTGTTGCCATAGCAGGCTCTGCGTTCTACGCACGCGGAATCGTAAAGCCGCTTACCGTGATCACCGGCGCCGCCGAGGAAATGAGCAAAGGAAAGCTCAGTTCGCGTGCCGAAGTGACCGGTGTAACGGAAGTGCGCCAGCTTGCGGGCGCATTCAACGTAATGGCTGAAAAGCTTGAACAGGTCGAGGAAAACCGAAAGGAATTCGTGGCAAACGTCAGCCACGAACTGCGTTCCCCCGTTACAAGCATTCATGGCTTTGTGGAAGGCATGCTGGACGGCATCATTCCGCAGGAAGAATATCCGCGCTATTTGCAGATCGTCTTCGACGAAACCAACCGCATGAAACGGCTCATCGCCGATCTGTTGCAGCTCAGCCGCATGGACAAAGGCGCAGCCAAGCTGGAATGGAGCGATTTTGATTTAAACGAGCTCATCCGCCGTGTCATCATCGGACGCATGAGCGATATTGAAGAAAAACGTCTTCATATGCAGCTGGATTTTGCAGAGGAACCATGCTTTGTTCATGCCGATAAAGACCGCATTTCTCAGGTGCTGCACAACATTGTGGACAATGCCCTAAAGTATGTTCCTGATGAAGGCCGCTTGACAATCAACACTACTTTGTTGCATGATAATACAGTGGCCGTCACCATTGAAAACGATGGCGAGCCTATTTCGCCGCAGGATCGTGCTCATCTGTTTGAGCGCTTCTACAAAGTGGACAAGGCACATACCGCCGGCGGCGGTACTGGACTGGGCCTGAGTATCTGCAAGCAGATCATGGAAATGCACGGCGAACATATCGATGTGCTTCCGCTTGAAGAAGGAGCAGGCTTCCAATTCACGCTCAAGCTGAGTCGTCCGCAGGAACATGCCAGGCTGGAAAACCACTGACCCACAGCGTACGAAGGAGGACCAGGGGATGGATCGACATATTTTTCTCGTTGGAATGCCCGGCAGCGGTAAAAGCGCGCTGGGGCGACGTGTCGCGCAAAAACTGCAGATCCCCTATCTTGATACTGACGTTTACTTGACTGAAGTGACGGGGATGGACACCGCTCAGCTGTATACCACCTTTGGCGAAAAGGCGTTTCGCGACGGTGAAACCAGACTTCTGCAGCAGCTGATCAATGCCACTCCGGGTATCATTTCAACGGGCGGCGGTCTGTGCCTACGTGAAGAAAACCGCACGCTGATGCACAATCACGGTGTCATCGTACTGATCGACCGACCGATCGACGATATCATGCTGGATATACGCGCCGAAAAACGCCCCTTCCTTGCACAAAAAGGCCGCGAAGAAATTGAACGCATTTATAATGAGCGTATGCCAATCTACAAGAGCGCTGCCGATATTGTTATGGACAACGGCAATGGCTTTCACAATGGTTTGGCCGCTCTGGAAGAAATCGTACGTCGCTATACCTAAAAACAACGGCTGCTGAACCTGCCAGCAGCCGTTGTTTTTACTTTAATGCGTATTTCTGCACAGCCCATGCCACACCGTCTTCGTCATTTGTAAGCGTAACAAGCTTTGCAGCTTTTTTCACCTTTTCGTTGGCATTGCCCATAGCGGTGCCCCACCCTGCCCACTCGATCATGGGAAGGTCGTTGTCGAAGTCACCAAATGTCATCACCTGCGATGCATCCAGCCCCAGATGGGCAGCCAGTTCCGCGACGGCTGTTCCCTTATTGATGCCCTCAGGCATAAGCTCAAGGTTGTCCTTCCACGAACTGCTGATCTCAAGGCCACCCACGTCGATCAGTTTCTTGCGGGTATCTTCAATGCTCTGTTCATCAGGAAAGATAGCAATGATTTTGTTGACGCCGACGTCCCATATCTTTTTCAGTCCATCCGGGCCGTGATAAAGGTGTAAATCTACACCCTTGTGCGAAACCCAGATAAAATCTTTCGTTCCCTCGTCATCGTGAAGAACCGCCAGATTATTTCTGGAAAAACAAGTAAACAGAACATTGGCATCCCACAGGATACGTACCGTTTTTTCAAGCGTTTCACGATTGATCACGTGGTTGGCGATTTCTGTTCCAGTGGGGTCAAGCCAGATATTTGTACCGTTAACGCCCAATGGCGCACAGTCAGTCAGCTGGTTTTCACGCACAAACAACGCGATATCCGCAGCTGCCCGTCCGCTACAGATTGCCAGTTTAATCCCCTGCTCAGCCGCCTTGCGAAGCGTTTGCGCATTTTTTTCGCTGATTTTCTGTTTTGAATTCAACAGCGTTCCATCCATATCCATCACAATGAGGCGAATGTCGTTCTTCTGCATGGCGCTCCTCCATCAAAAGCTCGGTTTACAGGAAAAGATCTGTTTGTTGAGATACTGCATCTGTCCCTCAAGTTCAAAACGAAGCTCGCTGGCGCACAGCATCAGCTTGCGGGTTTTGTTTTGTTTGTTAAAATCCCGATCGCCATATTGGTCATCCCCCAGCAACGGATGACCCATGAAAGCCATGTGCGCACGAATCTGGTGAGTGCGGCCCGTATGCAGTTTCACTTCAAGCCGTGCACATTCGCCTCTTTTGATAACGCTGTATTCGGTTACAATTTCTTTCGCACCGGGTACAGCATGGCTGATCACACGAACACGTGCTTTCTTTGCGTCCTTCAGCAGATAATGCCGCAAAACGGCATGCTCGGGGCTTGGTATTCCCCTCACAAGACACGTATACGTTTTGTGGATCTGATGCTGGCGGAAAGCATCCTGCAGCAGCTGCTGAACATCCTCTGTTTTGGCAAGCAGAACCAGGCCTTCCGTTGGGTTATCGAGGCGATGACACAGCAAAGGCTCACCGCGCTTGGGCGTTTGCAGCAGCTGTGTCAGCGTCTTGCCGCCTTTGCTGTCCGCTTCACAGCTGACTCCGGACGGTTTATGCACAACAAGTACATTTTCATCCTCATATATCACCGGGATGTCAACGGCCTTTTGCTGGGCCTCACGGGCATAAATGCTGATCTGTGCACCAGGAACGATCTCTGCATCCATTCCGACACGCTGGCCATCGATTTTAACGTCCCTTTTGCGAAAGGCTTCGCGCAACAGATATTCAGGCACTTCAGGAAGCATGCGCCCGGCCAGTGGCAGCAGGCGGCCAGGCCGGGCGTTTGGGGAAATCTGAAAGGTATACAATTTCATACTTTTTACTGCATCACTGCCGTTTTCAGTCCCATCCAGTGCGGAGTGCACCGGTACAGGTTGGCAAGTGCGTCTTTCATTCGTTGTGTTGGCAAAACCGCCAGCATGGAGGCCATCACGTTTTCCATTTCATGCAGACTTACTCCCTGCTTGGCGAGCATCCGCAGATCCTCCGCTGCCTCTGCCGTGTCATAATCAGGTCTGAGAGCGCCGTGCAGTGCGCCGCAAAGCGATTCATGCAGGGGGATTTCTTCCGGCAGCAGGCCGTTCATCGCCCCAGCAATCAGCTCCTGAGAAAGTTCCAGCGTGAAGACACCTTCAACAGGCTGCGTTCCAATCAGCCTGTAGGGATCGGCAAGTCCCGGATGCAGCAGAATCGCATCACCGTTCGCATCCGTTACATATTCAAACGACGCCTGCAGGTAACGTTTGGCGACCTGTGCAGCCAGTGGATCGCTGCGGTGCATCACTTCGCTGAGCATTATGCCCGTGGGCTGACCAGCGTGCAGGAAGCCAGCAATATACAGCAGGCCGTGAATGGTTGCATCAAAGCGGAACAGTCGCTCGCGGGCAGCCAGTGTTTCCGGAGCGCTGATGGCCTTCATCAGAGGCTCGTGAAGCACCTTGGGAAGCAGCAAATGCCAGTCGTCTCCCTCTGCACGGAAACTACACCAAAGGCGTTTGACCAGCGCTTCTGCAGCGCCGATATCATCCCAGTCGCCCAGCAGCAGATCGCCATCGTTAATCAGCAGCCGTTCCAACAGCTGCATCTCTGAAAAACTTACAAACATTGCTTCTACAGGAAGTCTGGAAGCAACCAGCGTACGCAATTCATCCAAGGTAAGCAGCGCCCGGCAGCTCAGTCCATGGACGTCTTCAAACGACCCAGTCAGCAGAAGCTGTGCATCCAGCTCCGTGGCTTCGGATGAAAACAGGCTGATACCCGGATGGGCAAACAAACGCCGCTCACATGCCTCAAATTGTTTTTCGCGCATCATGCTCATGGTCATTTCGCGCCAGTCAGCATGAACGATTCCCTCTCTAAGCACGCAGCGGCCTCCCTTCCTCCGGGCCGAAGCCCTCTGATATTCACAGTGCACAAAAGCGCCATTCCCTATTATACCGACCCTGTCCGGCATGTCAAGGTTTATACTCATGCAATTCGTGGGAAAACAAAAGAGCCTTTCTCAAAGGCTCTTTCGCTTGTATCACATCTGTTCAGCCGCAGAAGGCATCGTTACTTTCACCGTTCTGTTTTCTTCATCCAAAACTGTAACGATGCCCGTCAGGCTTTCAATGCTCTGTGCTGGCAGATAGATGATTTTGTCTACCCGGCGCACATCACGCAGCGGCAGGATCTGTGGTTCCCCATCTTTGAAAGCTTCCAGACCGGAGGGCTGTCCTGACTGATCCTCGGTATAGGAGACGCGAATAATGCTGTCACCAATTGCAAATGCGAACTCATCAGCCTCCAGAGAGGTGGTAGCGATCACATTCATGCCGGCATTTTTCAAAATATCCTTAACAGGCAGGTAAACATTTTCACCGCATGCATAGGGCAAAAGTTTTTCTTTGCCTTCAGCCTCTGCCGTAGCAGGTTCAGCAGAACCATCGATCACAATCACCCAGCCTTCCATCGGAAGGAATTCAGCCATTTCCTTTTTTTCGGCTGCGGGCTGAGCCGTTGGCTCAGCAATGGGCTGGACAGTCGGTTCGGCTGTGGGTTCAACAGTCTGAACCGGCACAAATGCAGGTTCTGCAGTGACCTCCGCCACAGGTTCGGCGGTAGGTTCAGGCGTAATGGCAGCCTTTAGTTCCATTTCAGGCGTTGCTGTGGGAGTGGGCTCAGCGGCAGGAGCCATACGGATCTCAGTGCTTTCATACAGTACCGTAAGCGTATTGCGGCCGGCAATACCGTCAGCACTCAGACCATGATGATACTGGAACTGTTCGACAGCACGACGAGTCTGGTTGCCAAAGCGGCCGTCAATATCGCCGTCATAGTATCCATACTCAGCCAGTTTTTCCTGCAGTTGACGAACCAGATCACCGTTATCGCCCATCTGAACGGTCTTATAGGCAGGATTGGGCGTAATGTTGATCGTAGGCACAGGAGTCGGCTTTGCCGTGGGCTCAGGTGTGGCAGTGGCCTCCTGTACATAAGCCGCTTCCGCCGCAGGCGTCTCAGGAATATAACTGGGCACCGGTGCATTTTGCACGGAAGTGGTGAACACCAGCGACATATAAATCAGTACCGTTTTGAGCAGATCCATCATTTTGTCCCCTTTCACAAAGGTGGTTAATGATAAGAATATCACAGGAAAGCGACATTGACAAGCGTTGAAAAAGCTGTATGATGTTGAAGGAGTGTAAAAGATTTCAGGGAGGCACGCAAGATGATCTTTTCCCAGCCTGATTTTTCTGTTCAACCAACCGGAACCGTCATTCAGCCTGACAGTCTGCTGGCTGTTTTCCAAAACGGAAAAATTCTTTTGACAAACGATGAAATGCTTCCGACATTTTTGCAGATGCAGTCGCTTCTTCCCGATCATTTTAAACCGTTCGAACTGGCACATACAGATAAGTATTCTATTTTTTCGCCAGATCCTTTTTTTAACCTCGAAATACAGGAAACGGATGACTTTACATACAAAGAAATCAGCATTTTCCGCAGTCTTCCCTTTAATACCGCCGCGCTGATCACAACCAGCTGGCATCTGTGGAGCTGGTATAAAAATCATCGTTTCTGCGGAAAATGCGGACAGCCTCTTCGTCCTTCCACTAGCGAACGCGCCCTGCAGTGCAGCAGCTGCGGCTGCATGGTTTTCCCGACCATTTCGCCTGCCGTTATTGTTGCAATTACCTGTGGAGAGCGTATTTTGCTCGCCCGGAATGCAAACAGCCCTTTTGCCAATTATGCACTTGTGGCCGGTTATGTCGAAGTCGGCGAAACGCTCGAACACGCTGTGCGGCGCGAAGTACTGGAGGAGGTTGGCGTTCACATTCACAATCTGCGTTACCTGGGTGATCAGCCCTGGGGTATAAGCGGATCACACATGTTCGCCTTTCATGCCGAGGCTGATGACAACGAAGCGATCCAGATTCAGAAAAATGAACTGAGTGACGCCAAATGGTTTGACAGATCAGAGCTTCCCGAACGCACCCATGCGGTAAGCATTGCCCATGAGCTGATTGAGCGGTTCAGAAAGGGAAAACTTTAAATTCCAAGCATACAAAAAGCGCCCTGCCTTTGCAGAACGCTTTTTTGTTTACTGGAAAAGCTTTTCAAGCTCTTCATACTTTTCATGCGTGATCAACGCATCGTGACGCGTGCCTTCCAGCCGCACCACATACGTCCAGCGGCCATAAGGGCTGATATCCTTGATTTGATTGAGGTTGATGATATAGCTTTTATGGCAGCGGAAGAAAACATCCGCCGGAAGCCGCTCTTCCATCTCAGCAAGCGAATCGCTGGTGACATAGCGCTCGTCATTGCAGGTATAGATAACCGTAGAACGTTCTTCGCGCTGTACCAAAAGGATATCCTCGTAATCGATGAAGCTGACGCCTTCCCTGTGCCTAAGCATCAGTCGCCCGCCGGCGACCCTGTTTTTTACAGGCGGTGTAAGGTTGCGGGTATTGCGCAGCAGCATTCTGTCGCGCGCACGTTCCAGCGTCTGGATCACACGCTCCACCTTAAATGGCTTCATCAGGTAGTCAAAGGCGTATACCTCAAAAGCATCGCCCATGTATCCCTCGTAGGCCGTAGCAAAAATCACGATGATATTGGGGTTCAGATCCTGAATGGCACGTGCACAGTCAACGCCGTTGAGTTCGGGCATTTCCACATCCAGAAAAACCACGTCAGGTTTGAGGGTTTCTGCCAGTTCGACCGCAACATGACCGTCTGCCGCCTCAGCCACCAACACAAACCCTTCTACCTTGCCAACAATCTTTCTGAGAATCGTGCGCATGCCGATATCGTCATCGGCAATCAGAACCCGTAAATCTTCCATGCTTTTTCCTTCCTTATCTGCGCCAGCGCTCGGCAGGACGTTTGAGCACTTCGCTCATCACAATGCCCTGATACAGGCCCTTTGTGCTCAGATCCAGCAATGGCTCGCGCCCGATTTCACCGGCATAAACGCTTTCGGGTTCATTGTCTGCCACACGTTCGTGATCCAGCAGCGGATCACACAGGCATTCGCCCTCGGTCGAGTCAATCTGCAGACTTCCCCAACCGACAGGCAGGCAGCTTTCACCTTCCGCATGCTCATGATCGTGCATATCAGTCATGGTGTTCTGTTCGCCTTTTTGGGTTGCCCGGCGTTTCAGTTCATCATGCATACGTATCGCCCGCTGGGCACGCTCGCGAATTTCTTCAGCAGTCGCTTTGGGTTGGGTCGTCCTGGTCTTTTTGACAGACTTGGCGCCTTTTTTCTTATTCTTACTGATTGCTTTGAAAATCCAAAACAAGATAAGCAGAGTCAACAATCCATCCACTGGTTTCACCTCCTTGCAGGAAAGCAAGGCAGCCGCCGCACCTGACGGCTGCCTTGCCGGTTTTACTTCTTCTCAGCAGCGGCGGCAGGAGTGCTGGCCTTGGCAATGCCTTCACGCATGCTTGTATCAGCAATCATGTTCTGCATCTGATAGTAGTCCATCACACCCAGTTTGCCGTCGCGCAGAGCGGCAGCCATGGCCTTGGGTACTTCGGCCTCAGCCTCAACAACGCGGGCACGCATTTCCTGCACAGCAGCCTTCATTTCCTGTTCGTGAGCAACAGCCATGGCACGACGTTCTTCAGCATGGGCCTGAGCAATACGGCGATCGGCCTCAGCCTGATCCATCTGCAGCTGTGCGCCCACGTTGCGGCCAACGTCAACGTCCGCAATATCGATAGACAGGATCTCATAAGCAGTGCCGGCATCCAACCCCTTGTTGAGCACAGTCTGGCTGATCAGATCGGGATTCTCCAGCACCTGCTTGTGTGTCTCACTGGAACCAACAGTGGTAACGATACCCTCGCCTACGCGGGCAATGATGGTTTCTTCACCGGCACCGCCAACCAGACGTTCGATGTTGGTACGCACGGTAACGCGGGCCTTGGCGCGCAGCTCGATGCCGTCCTTGGCGATAGCAGCAACAACAGGGGTTTCGATCACCTTGGGGGTAACGCTCATCTGCACAGCCTGCAGCACGTCACGGCCTGCCAGGTCGATCGCGGAGGCCTTTTCAAAGGGCATTTCAATATTGGAACGCTGAGCAGCAATCAGTGCGTTGATCACGCGGTCCACATTGCCGCCGGCAAGGTAATGCGTTTCCAGCTTGCTGAGGGTCATTTCCAGACCAGCCTTGCGGGCCTTGATCAGAGGCTCCACCAGGCGCTTGGGCTGAATGCGGCGCAAACGCATACCGACCAGCGAAGCAATACTGACGTGCACACCGGAAGCCAGGGAGGTGATCCACAGGCCAACCGGCACAAAGCGAAGGAAAACCAGTACAAAGATGAGTGCAATAACGATAAGCATGAAGATCCAGGCAATTGAATCGACGTAATACATCGGGATTCCTCCTTATTATTTATGGTAAAGCCTCGTCAAGAAGCCTTTCACCTTTCTTTGGTGCGGCGCACTACAACGCGGGCGCCTTCAACACGCTTCACTTCAACAGGCGTGTCTTTGGCAATATACTCGCCGTCAGCCACTACGTTCAGCTTCACGCCATCAAACTCTGCCATGCCACTGGGACGCAGCACCGTTGAGGCAACGCCTTTTTTGCCGAGGAACACGTCCATATCCTGCGCAGCCACATAGCCTTCAGAGGCACTTTCAGTGTCCGTCAGGATCACACCGGACTTGGACAGTTTGCCCTTCTGCACAGAACGCAGCGCAAGCGATATGGTAATAGCCATGACCACAAGAATCACCAGCGTAACGCCCAGCGCAGCCAGACCGCCGTGATTGGCATACGTCAGCACGATGCTGACCGCCTCCAGAATCACGCCGGCAATACCCGGCAGACCAAAACCTGGCATAAACACTTCCACGATCAACAATCCAAGTCCAAAAACCAGGCAGATCAGAATCGGAAGATTCTGCAAAATAAGTTGCAACATTTTGATTCCCTCCCGGAACGGCTTATTTACATTCTGACTATACCACTGATGCAGCACTGTGTCTACAGCCAGCCGCTCATGCATACAAGCCCTGTGTTCAAATGTCGTTTTGAATGTTTATTCTCCCGGCAAGTGACCCGGCCAGTATGTTTAGATCATCGGCATAGGTCTGCTTGAGCGAACCGTTATAAATAACCGACGCCGGGTGATAAAGTGCAAAAAGAGGCAGCTGGAAAGCTTCTCCCTCAGGCGTCACAATCTCTGCCCTGCTCCATTGTCCATGGCGGTTGCCGATCACATCATCGATAAAAGCCTGCAGAGCAACGTTTCCAAGCGTGACCAGCATTGTCGGGCGTACAATGGCAATCTCACGCATCAGCCACGGCGTGAACAATGCTTTTTCCTCGCGGCTCGGAGGACGGTTGACCACACGACCGGCCGCACTGATTTTACTTGGGCGTACCTTGACTACATTTGTGATATAGATCTCCTCACGTCTAAGATGAACTGTCTGCAGAAAAGCGTCCAGATTCTTTCCAGCCTTTCCAACGAAAGGTCGCCCCTGCAGGGCTTCCTGTTCGCCCGGAGCTTCACCGATCAGCATCAGAACCGGCTGATGTTCAGGTCCCTCTCCAAACACAAGCGGACGCTGGCTGCCCATATTCAATTCATCAAAAAAAGCACTGCATTCCTGCCGGAATTTTTCAAGCGTGCTCATTCTTTTTATCCTCCAACAGATCCGGATAGAGCGACAGTTCACACAGGCGTTGACGTACCTTTTTCAGGTCATCCCATGCATCGCGCTTTTTGCTTTCATCACGCAGCAAAGCGGACGGATGATAGGTCGCAATGATAGAATATCCCTTTCGTTCGATCCATTGGCCGTGGCAGCGGGTGATGCGGTAATCATTTCCCAGCACAGCACAAACGGCTGTAGCGCCAAGCAGCAGGATCACTCGGGGCTTGACGAGT
Organism: Clostridia bacterium; assembly: GCA_017473345.1. GTDB lineage: Bacteria > Bacillota > Clostridia > Christensenellales > Aristaeellaceae > Limiplasma. The sequence continues at coordinate 25,404 of JAFULL010000053.1, forward strand.
GCGACCTGTGCCCGCAGATGTCCGATACATGCCTGCATTTCTTCCGGACTTGGCTGCCTGTTGCGCGGAGGACGGCATTTGACCACATTGCAGATATACACTCTATCGCGTGGCAGATCAATTGCCGAAAGCATTTTAGTGAGCAGCTGACCCGCAGGACCAACAAAAGCCAAACCCTGCTTGTCTTCCTGTTCACCAGGCCCTTCGCCAATCAGCATCAGCGGTGCATGTACGTCTCCCTGACCGGGTACCTTCTGAATGCATCCCGATCCCAGAGAACAGTTTTGACACTGCATGATATTTTCCCAGAGTTCCGGCCATGAAATACGCATTGCGCACCTCCTGTATGCCCGATCTTACTGAAGTCCGCTCTGCATCAGTAAGGCTGAGTGAAGAATATCATCCTGAAGCCACTGAAACAATGTAACCAGCATGGCAACCAGCACCAGGATGACCACAATGCCCACAACTATGCTGATCAGATCCAGCATACCGACTGCCAGCCGGAAACGGCTTTCCATATCGGCCAACTCGTGCTCTTCAGAATATTCATCGGCATACGACTCATAAAACAGCTCCTGCTGAGTCTCATCATCATAAACAGTCTCTGCTTCTTCGTAATAGGGCTGCTGCTCATAAGGCTCAAGCACTTCATCCAGTGCGACCGCTTCCTCTTCATATCTTCTGCGGCGCTTATTGGCCATATGCTTCACATCCTTTCAAAACAACAAACGAACCGTCAAACATAATCCATCCACGGTGCGCTTTCATCCTCACGTCCTGTCAGCTGTCCTTGGGCCAAAAGGCTTTCAAATCCCTGCTGACGCAGTGCTTCGTACAAAACGATTGCGACTGAGTTGCTCAGATTCAGGCTGCGCGCGTCGGGTACCATTGGGATGCGCACACAGCGGTCGTATACCCGAGAAAGCAGACTTTCGGGCAGCCCCCGCGTTTCACAGCCAAAAACAAGAAAATCATCCGGCTGATACTGCACCGAAGTATAACCCCGAGGCGCTTTGGTGGAAAGAAAATGCATGCGCGCATTGGGATAGGTTTGCAGGAGTTCTTCAAAATTTTCATACACGCGATACTGCATCATATGCCAGTAATCAAGACCGGCACGCTTGAGATATTTATCAGACAGTTCAAACCCAAGCGGTTTGATCAGATGAAGCGTGCTGCCGGTTGCGGCACATGTGCGCGCAATATTACCTGTATTCTGAGGAATTTCAGGCTGATAAAGTACAATATGCATGCTCTTCCATCCCCTTTGGAATATGCTTCAAATCAGCTGATCGAAACCCGGTCATTCAGCCGGCTGATCAGGTTTTGGGCCTGAAGGGTGACCACCTTCCATGCCTCATTTTTTGACGGATCACTGGCAAGGGCTTCGGCGCATTGGGCTGCTTCATACAGCAGCTGCATACTGCCATATGCCGCAGCACCGCCCGGAATAAGCGACTCACCGTGCTGGCGGGTGCCCAGTAATTCGCCCGGTCCGCGCTGTTCCAGATCAGCCCGCGCCACTTCAAAACCGTCGTTGGTTCCAACCAGCGTGCGCAGGCGGTCATTGGGCTTGGACAACAGGAAGCACCAGCTTTGCGCCGTTCCTCTGCCCACGCGGCCACGCAGCTGATGCAGCTGGGCAAGACCGTAACGGTCAGCGTTTTCGATAATCATGATTGACGCATTGGGCACATTCACACCCACTTCAATCACTGTGGTCGCAACCAGCACCTGCGTTTCACCGGCTGCAAAAGCACGCAGAGCTTCGGCTTTTTCAGCTGCAGGCTGCGTGCCGTAGGTCACGCCGATATTCCAGCCCTGAAGAGGGCCGTCAGCCAGTTCCTGCGCATGATCAACCGCTGCCTTGATTCCCTCTTCAGCAGTTTCACTTTCTTCCACGAGTGGACACACAATGTATGCCTGCCTGCCCGCCTCCAGTTCTTTTCGGAGGAAACCATACATGTCCTGCCGCTTTTCTTCGGACACAATACGTGTAGTGACGGGTAGCCTGCCCGGCGGAAGCTCATCCATAATGGAAATATCAAGATCGCCAAACATAACCAGCGCGAGGGATCTGGGAATGGGCGTTGCACTCATCACCAGCAGATGCGGCGCACTTTGATCGCTGGTTCCCTTGTTGATCAGCGCAGTGCGCTGCGCCACGCCGAAGCGGTGCTGTTCATCCGTAATACAGAGCCCCAGATCGTGATACTGAATGGTTTTGCTGATCAGCGCATGTGTGCCAATCGCCACCTGCCATTCGCCCGTTTCCAGGCATCGCTTGGCCTCTCGACGTTCCTTGGCTGACATACCGCCAATCAAAAGACCGCAGCCGTATCCGCGCGATTCGAAAAAGGCTTTCATGCCTTCATAATGCTGACGCGCCAGAATTTCCGTCGGCGCCATCAGTGCGCACTGATGCCCGCTTTGTACACACAGCAGCATAGCGCCCATCGCAACAGCTGTTTTGCCGCTGCCCACGTCACCTTGCACCATTCGTGCCATAGTCAGCCCCTCAGACAAATCATGCGCAATCTCAGCAAGCGTACGCCGCTGCGCACCGGTAGGCACAAAAGGAAGCGCCTGCCAGAAAGCCTGCTGTGCTTCAGCATCGGCAGGAATCGCCGTGCCAGCACGCCGAAGCTGACGCATCATGCGTACTGCTGCCTGATACATCAGCATTTGCTCGAACGCAAAGCGGCGCTGCGCCTGCACCACCTCGTCCATCGAGACAGGTGCATGCAGCGCGCGAATTGCCTTTGCACAGGGCCAAAGCTGATGCTCATCCAGCACTTCCTGCGGAAGGGTTTCAGGACACAGCTCATCCGCATAGTCCAGCACTTCATGCACAATTTTCTCATGCACACGCTGCGCGATCCCCTCAATAGGCTTGTAGACAGGAATGATGCGCATTTCCTTTTCAATGCTTGGATTGAGGATCTTCTTGCCTCTTCCCTGTGTTTCCACCATACCATGAAAGGTGAAACGCGTAGCGTTGTTGAGCACATTGCGCATATACGGCTGATTGAACCATACACCGGTAATTTTCCCTGTATCGTCTGTAAACGTACAGGTAACACGGCTGAGTTTGCCATGCCGGCTAAACTTTGCCTCGCCCTCCCGTACCACGTGCAGGGTATTGCGCATACCGACCTGAGCATCAGCAACAGAAGTGATTTTGCCCAGATCGCGGTACTGTGCAGGAACGACATATAAAAGATCACGCAACGAGCAAATGCCCGCTGCGTGTAAGGCGTTCAGCCTTGTTTTGCCTATGCCTTTAATATCAGAAAGCTGCATATTACTCCACAGAGACCAGATAATAATACAGGGGCTGACCACCCATCTGCATTTCCACATCACAGTCGCCGTACAGGTCTGCAAGCTCGTCGGTCAAAGCCTGCGCGTCGGCCTCAGCAGTATCCTTGCCGTAATAGACGGTGATCAGTTCATCATCTTCCGTCACGATGGCCTTCATCAGGTCACGGGTCACATCATGCACACTGTTGCCAACAGTGTGGATCGCGCCGTTGTACAGGCCGATGATATCGCCCTCATTGATGTGCAGATCATCAATATCGGTATCGCGCACTGCATAAGTGACGGTACCGGTGCGAACGCGCTGAGCAGCCTCTTCCATGGCAGCGGCATTCTCATCCACATCCATGTCAGGCTGGAAAGCAATCGCCGCGGCAATACCCATAGCAACGTTCTTGGTGGGAATGACCACAACCTTCTTGTTTTCGGCCAGCTGTGCAGCCTGCTGTGCAGCCAGAATGACGTTGCCATTGTTAGGCAGCACGAAAACCGTCTTGGCATGGGCCTTTTCGATGGCGTCGGACAGATCCTCAATGGAGGGATTCATGGTCTGGCCGCCTTCGACGATGCTGTCCACCGTCAGATCCTTGAAGATGTTGTTGAAACCTTCGCCCAGGGAGACAGCTACCATGCCGTATTCCTTGACAGGCTTTTCTTCTTCGGCCTTCTTGGCGGCGGCAGCCTGATTGTCACGGCGCTGCTGTACCATGTTCTCGATCTTCAGGTTGACCAGTTCGCCCAGACTCAGGCCATACTCGAGGGCCTTGCCGGGTTCGTTGGTGTGAACATGCACCTTCACCAGGCCCAGATCGCCCACAACCAGCACACAGTCGCCAATGCGGTTGAGGCGACGGCGGAAGGAGTCGATATCCTCCTCAAGAATATCGGGATACAGGTTCTGGATCAGGAACTCGGTGCAGTAGGCAAACTTGATTTCGCCAAGTGCATCGTGATCGTCCTCAAAGGTGGGGGCAGCCTGTTCATCACCTTCGGGGGCGGTGGGCAGATCCTCACCGCGCAGGCAGGCGGCATACCCCATATAGATGAGCAGCAGACCGCGGCCGCCAGCATCAACAACGCCGGCCTGCGTCAGCGCAGGCAGCATCTGCTGGGTCTTCTTGAGGATCTTTTCACCCGTGGTAAGGATGTTGGTGAACAGAGCATCATAATCCTCAGGGGCGCGCTCAGCTTGCTTGACAGCCTCTTCAGCGATCACGCGGGCAACCGTCAGAATGGTGCCTTCCTTGGGCTTCATAACGGCCTTATAACCAGTCTCAGCACCGGACTTGAGAGCGGCCGCAAACTGCACAGGAGTGATGCGTTCCACCCCATCCAGCGCGCGGGCAAAACCGCGGTACAGCTGAGAAGTAATTACGCCGCTGTTGCCGCGTGCACCGCGCAGAGCACCCTTGGCCATGGCAGCGGCAGCTTCGCCAGCGTTCAGATACTCCTTCTGACACATTTCGCGCGTGGCAGAAGTCATGGTAAGGCTCATATTGGTACCCGTATCGCCGTCGGGCACAGGGAAAACGTTCAAAGCGTCAACCGCTTCACGGTTCTTTTCCAGCATAGCAGCGCCTGCCACAATCATATCACGCAGCAGCACACCATCGATGGTTTTTGTCTGAATCACAGGTTTTTCCTCCCGATACACTACTCAATCAGACGCGAACGCCTTCAACAGAGATGTTGACACGGCGCACCTTTACGCCAGTCATGCTTTCCAGCTTGTAGCGCACCTGTTCGCTGATGGCCTTGCAGACCTCGGCGATAGAAATGCCATACTCAACAATGATGAACAAATCCACATCCAGCATGTCGTCCACCAGTTTAAGCTGAACACCCTTGGACAGATTTTCGCGGCCCAGCCACTGCACCAGGCCATCCTTTGCACGTTTGCTGGCCATTGCAACGATGCCGTAGCATTCCAGAGCAGCGTAGCCGACGACCTTCAGCATAACATCTTCGGTGATATAGATCGTGCCGACGTCATTTTTGACTTTGCATTCCATATAGCTTTGCGCCTCCTTGCGCGGCGGATAACCGCCCACAATGATGACCCCGTATGCCAAAGCACAACAGGTCAAAGTAATTATACATGATTGTCTCGTTTTTCGCAACCGATACACCCCTAGTTTTCTCCCTCATAATTGTTACAGCATTTCAAACATTTCCATTTTGAAAACGTTTTTTGTCCATATTTTGTTATATTTTCGTTTCTTTTCTTTCATAATTTTGTCCATTGATGTTTACAAAGGGGCTTTCTGTGCTATAATAGAAGGGCGTATGCAAAGTCGCATACCCTCTTTTTGAACGCCGAATGCACGCAAGGAGATGCAGCATGAATTCCAACCGTTCGCGATATACCTCTACCCCAACTTACGGCATGCAGAAGCGCAGCTTTGCCAAAAAAACTGGGCCTGTCCGTCCTGCCTCAGAAGCACCTGATTTTTCTCAGGCGCCTGCTCCGCTCACTGGCATGCCTTTTCAGGCTCAGTCACCGGTTTCACAGCCTGCACCCATTTTTCAACAGCAGGGTATACCTGTTTATCCGGCGCAGAATCAGCCGATAATGCCTGTACAGCCCACGCCACCTGTGCAAAACATGCAAATGCAGTTTGCAATGCCCTCTTTTGTTCAGCCGGGCAATATGTTTCCTGCACAGCAGAACAGTATGCAGCAGCCGCTGAATCAACCGCTAGGCAACACAGTCCCGCCTATTCAGCCTACCGGCAGTTTTTCATCACATGCACAGGGCTTCGTCCCACCTGCCATGCAGCCCGCTGCCCGGCCTGTGGTTCGACAGGCCGCCCCTGCCATGCAGCCTCCTTTTACTTCACCTGTTCAGCAGCCCGTTCAGCCCTTTGGCGGTATGCCGCCTGTAATGTCTTCAACCACCGTACAGCAGCCCTATGGCTATCCGCCTATGGCGCAGCAAAATGCTGCTTTTACACAGCCCACTCCCCAGCAGTCTGGGCCTGTACGCCCTCCGCGCGAGCCTATGGATGCGGACAAGCTCTGGTCTATTTTCCTGTTTGGTATTTTGCCTCTGCTTTTTATCCCCTGTCTGTTTGTTACAGGCATATGGAACTTTGTACGTTTCATTTTTATTGGCGCAGCTGTTATTGGGCTGGGCGTAATGTGGTATCGTCAGATGTACACGCCTTCCCTGCGGTTGATTATCAGCATGGTATATGTTGCACTTTGCATTGGTGCAATCGCCATGACCATGCAAAGCACGTCGGATGTCCGTCAGACCAATTCCAACATGAACCAGCAAGCAGCTGTTCAGCAGCAACAGTCGCAGACAGAGAATACCGCTGTTGCACTGCCATCTGAAATCCCCTCTCCGACAGAAACGCCCTCCCCTGTGAGCGGACCTTCCGAAGCTGAAAAGCGTCTTGGTCTGTTCATGAATCTCTGGTCTGTGAACAACACGACGGAAATGGTCCATCTGGTCCAGCCCAGCTGGTGCAGCGCGCAAGAAAATCCCTCCATGGCCCTGTTCATGGTGCTGGCAAACCGTACGCCTGAGGATTTCACCATTGAGGATATCAGCGGCACAGAAACTGATAACAGCCGTACTGTCACCATGCGTGCCACCATTAACAAAAATACTGGAAAGGCGCCTTCCATCTATCGCTTTATGATCATGATGGTCAAGGAGGGCGGCGAATGGTACGTCAACCCCAACTCGCTTGCCACCAATGACGAACAGGCTGCTGCTACGGATGAAAATGTGGTCAAAACCCAATCCGTTGGTCTTGCAACAGAAGCTCCGCGTACCACAGTAACGCCTCCCCCACCTGCCTCTACTTCGCTGTACTACAACATGGGCGGCAACAGCTACCATATGGATCCCAACTGTCCCAGTGTAAACGCGGATAACCTGCCATTTGACGTTACGTTTTCCTATGGCGAGTTGAAAGAAGTGAAAAACGCAAATGGCCTGGTACCCTGTCTGCGCTGCGGCGCTCCTACAAACACGCTGGACTAACACACAAGCAAACGAGGGATATCCTTGGAAAAAACAAATGTAATGCGTGTCCTTGACGGCCGCAAATTATCCTATGAAGCACATGCCTATCCTTGCACTGAGGCACTGAGCGGTACTGAAGTTGCAGCAATTTTGAATCAGGATCCGACACATGTTTTCAAAACGCTTGTAACTGTGGCTGCTTCAAAGAAAAACTATGTTTTTGTCATTCCTGTCGGAGAAGAGCTTTCTCTGAAAAAAGCTGCTCAGGCCGTGCATGAAAAAAGCATTGAAATGCTTAGAAGCAAGGATCTTCTTCCCTTAACCGGTTATGTACACGGTGGCTGTTCACCCATTGGCATGAAAAAAGCATTTCCGACGGTTATTGATGAAACTGTGCTTTTGTGTGAAACCATTATGTTCAGTGCTGGCAAGATCGGCTACCAGGTTGAAATGACACCTGAAACTCTCAAACAGGTGGTCGACTATGAAATCGCCGATGTAACCATGTAAATGCATCAAAAGCCCACTGCTTCAAGCAGCGGGCTTTTGATTTGCATATTTTTATTTGTAGCTGTATGCCATCACGACGCCATCCATATTGTCAAGGCTGGCCTGATAGCTGTTTGCAGGATTGGGAACCGGCAATGCAAAGCTGCTGTTGTCGCCTGCACCATTGATGCGAACGACCTCATAAACGAGCGCACCATTTTCATAGATACAGATGTGCGGATGGGCAATCAGGAATTCGATGTATTCTTCCAGGCACATATCAAGCACACGCATCGCAGCGGAATGAGCCTTTCCCACGAAACGGTACATGTTCAGCTGGGAAGAAACGCCTGTCTTATAGCTCTTGTCCTCCCACTTGCTGTTGGGGAAGTCCTTGGACGGGAAACGGAATACAAAGCCGTACTTCCAGCAGTTTTCCGTGAGCCAGGCACCCTGAGCACTTTCAGCCTGGAACTTTTGATCGTTCAGTTCAGAATTGCCGCGCTGATAAACGTCCATGCGCACAGTCATGCCGGTATGATAATCACTTGTACCGGGATAGTTGACCTTTTTCTTCGTCTCAGCAATTAGGCGCTCATCGGAATAACGGCTGCTGAGATCCTGCATTTCCTCGCTGAACAGGGCTTCCTGCTCGGCCACAGAACGGTAGCCTTCCATCGCGATAAAATACTCAAGGCCGTCTTCCTTTGCAGCATCCATCGCCTCCTTGAGGCCGTCGTAAGCAGGCTGGAACAACTGCACGGAATTATCCTGCACCTGAATATCGAAACCACTGGTCTGGCCAACGCTGATGAGTCCCTCTTCGCTGAAGTCATTGGGCAGCGAATGCCATGCATTCACCAGCAGCAGGCCGCCGTTGATGAGAGACGCACGGTCGAGCGTAATGGTAGAGGTGTTTTCCAGCCCAATACTGCCCTCATCCTCTACGCGCCACACAGATCCGGCCAGTTCCTTTTCCCAGGAAGGAAGATCTGCCGAATCAACAATGCCGCTCTCGTTTTCCTTGGCAGCAGCATTCTGACTGCGCAGCTCGTTCAGCTGCGTGTAGAATTCTACTTCAGCCTCGGCGTTTTCTGCCTCGATACGTTCACGGGTAGAAACGTAGTCGCTGTTGACAGCCAGCGTGCACAGGTAGAGCACGCCAATGCCAACAACCACAACGGCTGCCAGAATGCCCGCAAGGCGCAGCAGCATCTTGTAAGGATCGCGCTTCATTTTGTGAACCTTTTTGTTGGTGTTGATACGCATACGATACCACCCTTTTCTTGTTTCTCAGCTCAACAGACGGCCGATTGCCTCGTAGAGATGTTCCAGTTCATCAGCACTGTTGTAAGAAAGCGTGATCTTGCCCTTTTTTTCATTTCCGCTAAACGTGGTTTTCAGGCCCAGCGCCTCGCGCATGCTGTTTTGCAGTTCCTCGAGTTCAGGGGCAAGGGTGCGGGTTCTGGGAGCGGGCTTGGGTTTTTCGCGTGCTTCCTCTTCCAGACGCCGTACGCTCCAGCCGTGAACAACACACTGATGCGCAAGCTCCAGCTGTCGGCTCTGAGCCTCAAGACCAGCCATCACGCGTGCGTGGCCCGCGCTCAGGTCACCCGCAATAACCATATCCATAATCGCCTGCGGCAGATTGAGCAGACGCAGAATATTTGCCACAGCAGGGCGGCTTTTTCCCAGCTTCTTGGCGGCCTGCTCCTGCGTATAGCCGCATTCCTGCATCAGGCTACGAATCGCCGTGGCTTCTTCGATGGGGTTCAGGTCTTCACGCTGGATATTTTCAATCAGCGCTGCTTCCATCTGCTGTTCAGTGGTCATGCTGCGCACGATGCACGGTACCGTTGAAAGCCCCGCCAGCCGTGAGGCCCTGAAACGTCTTTCGCCCGCAACAATGCGATAACGCGAACCATTTTCAACCACCAGAATCGGCGACAGAACGCCCGCTTCACGAATGCTTTGCGCCAGTTGTTCCAAAGCAGCCTTGTCAAAATCACGTCTGGGCTGGTCACTGTTGGGATCAATATCTTCAATATCGATATCTCTTACAACCGTTTCCAGCAGGTCATCGCTTTGGGGCAGCAGAACATCCAGTCCTCTGCCAAGTCCGCCGCGTTTCATTTTCACCTACTCCTTGTATTTCACAAATCAGGGGTTTTTATTTATTCCTTTGCAGGAACTCCTGTGCAAGTCTGCGGTAGCTTTCCGCGCCGATCGACCGCGAATCATACATGTGGATGGGCAAACCATGGCTGGGAGCCTCGCCCAGGCGGACATTGCGCGGGATCGCCGTTGCAAACACACGATGCTTGAAATGCTTTTTGACGGATTCCACCACCTGAAGGCCAAGATTGGTCCGGCCATCCAGCATGGTTAGCAGCACGCCTTCGATATCCAAACCCGGATTAAAGGAATGCTTGACACGGTTTACTGTATTCATCAGGCTGGTGACGCCTTCCAGCGCGTAATATTCGCATTGGATTGGAATCAGCACACGCTGCGCTGCAGTGAGCGCGTTGAGCGTAAGCAAGCCAAGCGAAGGCGGACAGTCAATGAAAATAAAGTCATATTTGCTTTCAATGGTACGCAGCAGAGTCTTGAGCCTGTATTCACGCTTGTCGAGTTCAACAAGTTCCAGCTCTGCACCCGCCAGGCGAATATCAGACGCAACCACATCCAGCCTGTCTGCAACAGATTTCTGGATACAGTCAGCGATATTCGCACGTCCCATTAGTGCCTCGTACACGGAGTTTTTGCCGGTTTTGATCGCCAGACCGCTGCTGGAGTTCCCCTGCGGGTCAAGGTCGACCAGCAGCACGCGCTTTCCGGCCTCAGCCAGACAGGCGGTCAGGTTGATAGCGGTCGTTGTTTTGCCAACGCCGCCCTTCTGGTTGGTAATTGCAATTGTCTTGCCCATATTCCGTCCTCATCCATTTGCTTTCGTAACACCGGAATGTTCAGAATACCAGCGAGACTTCCGCATCGCCATCTTCGCCAAACTCGTTGAGTACATAGCTTTCCGGCGGGCGGTTCAGCTTTTTGTATTCATAGGCCATCTGTTCGTCCACGTCGCCGCCGCGGGAAAGGAAATCGTCCATAGCTTCCTTCGCCTGAACGGTAAAAGCTTCCAGCGTGATCCCTTCGGCCATGATGTAAGAAGCGATGCTCTTGCCAACATAGCGGAAATGCCAAGGCTCAAACTTGATGCCGGTTTCCTTTTCAGCATCCTCCAGGAAGCGAAGAATGAAACCGTAATCAGCACAGTTTTCCTTCATCCACTGCGCTTCAGGCGTCCATTTGAAGTCCTGCGTCATGGTAGGACGGCTGGCATAGTCGTCATTGAGAATATCTGCACAGATACCGGTCTGATGCTCGCTGGAGCCGGGCTTGGCCACATAGCCATCATCAACATTGTTATTGCGAGCAAGATAGTTGGCATAGGTCGTTGCTTGCGTGCCGTAGCTGCGGTAGCCGCTCTTAAGGAACAACACCATGCCTCCTTCGTCGTATTCCATCACCTTAGTTTTGCCGGTCTCGGTCACATAGGAATACTCCGTTACAAAAGTCGCAGCTTCAAACATGGCCTTGAGCGCCTCGGCTGCCGTCTCTTCCAGATAAACAGCTGCAGAAGTTGCACGCTTGATACCGGTGACCTTGATCAGCGGATCCGGCTCAAAGGACTTTTCAAGCAGATTGTCAGCATTGACCAGCAGGGCATATTTCGACTGAATATCCGTCAACGGAACGGGAAAATTCCAATGAACTTCAGGAGGAACCAGCTGTTCCTCTGCAAGGACGCATGCAGAGCACACACAGAAGATCATGGTAAGGATGGCACATACAAGCTTTTTCATGGTAGCACCTCATTCGTAAGTTGATGGATCAGATAGTCGTATACCTGCAGCTTATGATCAGACATATACCATTCCATGGGAAGGGCGGATTCAAACAAAGCTTCGGCGTGGTCCTTTCCCACATAACGCACATGCCATGGTTCATACATGTAGCCGGTCACATCTTCGTACCCTTCCAGATACCGCACGATGAAACCAAACCGGTGTGCGTTTGCCGTCACCCACTGTCCCTCTTTGGTTTTGCCAAAGGCAGTGTTGAGCTGTGTGGAACCTTTCTTTGCCAAATCCATCGCAAGGCCCAGCTGATGCTCGCTGGTTCCGGGACGGGCGGACACCCTGTCAGCAGCCTCCTGACCATTTTCGGCTTTTTTGCGGCCGTAGATGGACGACTGTTTGGAATAGCTGCGGTAGCCGGAAACAATGGCCAGGTTGATGCCGTCCTCCTTAGCAGCCGCAAACATTTCTTCCAGCGCCGCCGCAGCGTCCGCACGCATTGTCTGCGACATTCCGGGGCCGTTGACCTTGCGGGTCACAGGAACGAAGTTTTTACTGATGGCGTGCTGCCTGTTGACCAAAAACGCCGTGCCGTCCATGTTCTTGTCAGGCAAAGCGGCGTCCATACTGCCGTTGAGCAGTGCAGCAGAAACCGCCACAATGGAAATCACCTTTTCCAGCAGCAAAACCTCATCCCTCCCCTTTCCCTTTATTGTATCATTTTTGTAATACTTGCGCAACCATTAATCTTGCCCTGTTGCGTAAAAAGCTGTCAAAAACACCATCATCGCTCGCCATCCAGCAGCTTCGCACCCTCGCGGCAGGCAAAATTTACATTTTGTTTGTCCATGCGAAGGGTGATGCGCACGCCGTCCTCAGCATAATCCTGCTTCAGAACGCTGCCCATGGAGTGCAGCCTGTTGATGAGGCCGTAGTTGCTGAACTCCACCAGCAGCGTCACCTCTTCAGTACCTGCATCAAGCTGCTGTTCGATGCATTCCAGCAATTCATCCAGATTTGTTCCATCCGCAGCGCTGATCCGTACAGCACCAGGCATGCGGTCAGGAATATCTTCAAAAAGATCGCACTTATTGAGCGCAACAATACGCGGCGCTTCCGTCGCCCCCAGACTGTCAAGCACTTCCTCAACCGTCGCATGACGGCTTTCCAGTTCCCTGTCGGCGCCGTCGCATACAAGCACCAGCACGTCTGCAAGCTTTGCCTCCTCGAGCGTTGCACGGAAGGCGCTCACCAGATCGTGCGGAAGTTTGCGGATAAAGCCGACCGTGTCCACCAGCAGCACCTTGCTGCCGTGCGGAAGCGTCACCGGACGGCTGACGCTGTCAAGGGTTGCAAACAGCTGGTCCATTACATAGACGCTGGAACCGGTCAAACGGTTGAACAGTGTTGATTTACCAGCGTTTGTATATCCAACCAACGCCACAACAGGCACGCCATTCTTTTCACGGCTCTGCCGGCGCAGGCCGCGCTGCTTTTCGATCACCTCAAGCTCGCGCCTCAGATCGGTCAGACGTTCGCGAATGCGGCGGCGGTTGACTTCCAGCTTGCTTTCACCCGGGCCACGCGTACCAATGCCGCCTGCCAGACGGCTGAGCACAAGGCCCTGCCCCAGCAGGCGCTGACTGCGGTAGGCCAGCTGTGCCATTTCAACCTGCAGCTTACCCTCACGAGTATTTGCACGTGCAGCAAAAATATCCAGGATCAGCGCTGTACGGTCGATAACCTTTACGCGCAGCACTTCCTCCAGATTTTTTTGCATCACGCCGGAAAGCTCTTCATCAAAGATCACAAGATCAGCCTGCACAGCCTGTACGCGCAGGCTGAGTTCCTCTGCCTTGCCGCGGCCGATGCAGAAGGCCGTATCAGGCTTCGGGCGTTTTTGCAGCACACGCAGAATGGTTTCTGCGCCAGCAGTCTTTGCAAGCTCCTCCAGTTCTGCAAGAGACTCTTCGCTTTCAATGCCCACAAGCACTGCGCGTTCCGTTTCCTTCTGCAGCTTGGGCGCTTCAGCCAGATATGCTGCATCGGTTTCTTCAATCAGCCCCATCCACTCAGCCTGCGGCATTCTGCGTGCATTGATTAATTCCGTACGGCGCACCTGACCTTCGTGCTGCGGGTCAAGAAATGCACACTGTGTAGAAGTCGGCCTGCCATCACGGCTGACGCCCACTGCGCACATTGCATCAAAGCGCATGCTTAAAAGGGCGCTGATATCCACATCGCTCAGTTCGCCATATCCATTGGGATGGGTGTGGATGCAGCGGATCATGCTCAGCCTGCGTTCGCTGCGTCTAAGCCGCAGATCCGGCAGATCAATAGAATCAGAACGGCCGATAAACACGTCTGCTATCTCACCGTATCGGGTGATATACACTGCGATCTCACGGTTCATAGACGCAGAATAGCCGCAGAGGCCGTTAAGCAGCTCCTGCGGCAGGAAAACGTCAGGATCGAGCTGGACGTCGTAGAGTGACGTCAGCTCATCCAGAACGCTTTTGCGGATTCCTTCAATATTGCCATGTACTTCAGGCATAGTGTTTCCTTTCTTTCAGGGGGGGAAATCAGCCGTTGGGATGTTTCTCCTTGTAATCCTGAATTGCCGCGTGGATAGCCTCTTCGGCCAGCACGGAGCAGTGCATTTTCACCGGTGGCAGTCCGTCGAGCGCCTCGGCGACCGCCTTGTTGGTAAGCGTCAGCGCTTCATCAAGCGTCTTGCCCTTGACCATTTCCGTCGCCATGCTGCTGGTGGCGATCGCCGCGCCGCAGCCGAAGGTCTTAAACTTCACATCAACAATGACGCCGTTTTCAACTTTGATATCCATCTTCATGATGTCGCCACACTTGGCATTGCCCACCGTTCCCGTACCGGAAGCATCGGCAATCTCGCCCATGTTGCGCGGATTTTCAAAATGGTCCATCACTTTTTCGCTGTACATACTCTATGTTCCTCCTTTATCGGTCAGTTTTATACACCGGCATAGCCGTTGGGCGTCAGTGGACTCATCATACGCAGCTTGCGCACGACCTCCGGCAGCGTTTCAAGTACGTAATCAATTTCTTCGTTCGTGGTGTCACGACCCAGCGACAGGCGCAGACTTCCGTGAGCGATCTCATGCGGCAGACCAATGGCCAGCAGCACATGGCTTGGATCCAGTGAGCCGCTGGTGCATGCTGAACCGCTGGAACCGGCAATGCCAGCCAGATCAAGACGCATCAGCAGCGCCTCGCCTTCAATGTATCGAATGGAAACATTGGCATTTCCGGGCAGTCGCTCAGTGGGATGCCCGTTGAGACGGGTGTCAGGAATCGCCTTGAGAATGCCTTCAATCAGCCTGTCACGCATTCCGGTCAGGCGCTCAGTGTATTCAGGCAGTTCTTCCACAGCCAGTTCGATGGCCTTGCCAAGGCCGACAATCCCTGGCAGGTTTTCAGTACCGGCACGAAGGCCACGCTCCTGGGCGCCGCCGTGGATCAGGTTGGAGATCCTGACGCCCTTGCGGATATACAATGCTCCAACACCCTTGGGCGCATGGAACTTGTGACCGGACAGGCTCAGCATGTCGACATTCCAATCGTTCACATCCACAGGCACCGCGCCTACTGCCTGAACAGCATCGGTATGGAACAGTATGCCTGCCTCACGGGTGATCTTGCCGATTTCACGAATGGGCTGCAGTGTGCCGATCTCATTGTTGGCAGCCATGATGCTAACCAGCACCGTATCCGGACGAATCGCATTTTTGACATCTTCAACGCTGACACGACCGAACTCATCCACCGGCAGATAGGTCACTTCGTATCCCTGCTTTTCCATGTATTCGCAGGTGTGCAAAACAGCATGGTGCTCGATAACGCTGGTGATGATATGCTTACCCTTCTTTTCAAGAGCTTTTGCAGCACAGCGAATGGCCCAGTTGTCGCTCTCGCTTCCGCCTGCGGTAAAATAGACCTCCCGCGGTTCACAATGAAGCGCAGCAGCTACCTGCTTGCGTGCATTTTCGATGGCACGGCGCGATTCACGTCCGGCACGGTGGATGGAGCTGGGGTTGCCATATGTCTGGCTGAAGTAAGGAAGCATGGCTTCCAGCACCTCGGGCCGGGTTGCGGTGGTAGCCGCATTGTCCATATAAATCAAACGATCAACGCTCATATTCATTCCTCGCTTTCGCATGTTGGAGCAAGCATATCGCTCAGGTGGATTTTTTCAAGTTCATCATTGATGGTACGGCTGATACGCTGCCACACCCACCGTACCGGGCAGGTTGCAGAACGCTCGCAGTTGTTTTCTGCACTGGTGCATTCGCTCAGTTCAATGGGCCCCTCAACTGCATCCATCACATCAAGAAGCGTAATATCTTCCGGCTTACCGGCCAGTTGATAGCCGCCCTGCTGTCCTCGTACAGTATTCACCAGACCGGCACGCCTCAGGTTTCCCAGAATCTGTTCCAGATAAAGCTTTGGAATCCCCATTGTAGAGATATCCTGCAGCGGCTGCGGTCCCTCTCCGGCGTGAAGCGCCAGATAATACATGGCATACAGCCCATATTTACCGCGTGTGGAAAGTTTCATCTCTTCTCCTTTTGGAATCCCGACTATTTTAATCAGATTTCCTGATGAAAGAATACCATTTTTCAACCAGGCTGTCAATAGAAAAAGAGACATTCCGTAAAAGGATGTCTCTTTTATTTTACCAGCGGATAAGTTGCGGCAGTACTGCCCCATTATCCTCCACACGTATTTCCGCATATGCTGAGCGTTTCACTCTGCGATCACAGACTGCTCCGGGATTGATCATAAACATACCGTATTCAATCTCGATGTCTGCAGAATGGGTATGGCCATACAGCACAACCTGCGCCTCACGTTCCCGCGCTGCAAACCACAGCCGTTCCAGCCCGTATTTCACATAGCGCGTGTGACCATGACAGGCATAAAAACGTACCCCGCCAATCGCAAATACCGTTTCCTGTGGCTCATGGGTACTCCAGTCATTGTTTCCGGCCACTGCATAGCATGCGATTCCCCGCTGCTGCAGCTCCTCGCGCACCTGGTCAAACTCCCTCATGCCGTCGCCGAGAAAAACCACGGCGTCGATCTTTCCATTGCGACCAGCCAAAGCCAATGTTTCACGCAGGCCGTCGATGTCACCATGAACGTCCGAAACAGCGATCACGCGTTTCATTTACAGCACCTCAGCAATGACTTCGCGCATTTTTTCGCTGGCGACAGCACGATGGCTGATGGCATTTTTGCGCTTTTCACCCATCTGAGCAAAGCTTTCGCCGTTGACGCAGAACAGTGGATCATAACCAAAGCCAC
>JAFULL010000054.1 GCA_017473345.1 Clostridia bacterium
ATAAGCTGGTGCTGTTATTTTCCATTATTGCTGTTGTGCTGACGCTGTGCGTGTCCGTCTACGCTTATTACAGCAATCTGTCGCTGTTGGATGCAAACACCAGCGATACGCTCAATGCGCTGGGCAGTAAAATCCTGAACGAAGTCGAGCAGCATGTTCAGCTGATGAACTATGCTGTAGACGAACTGCATTCAAATGTGGAATTTATGGATGCGATGTACCTCGCTTCCGCCGTTCAGGAAAGCGAGTCCGTCTATGATCAGCTTTCCATGCAAACCGTTATGTCACGTTGGCTGTATCAGGAGCCGCTGTTGGGTAACTTTTTCCGCGTCAACGTGTACGCGCCCAACGGGCTCTATCTTTCCAGCCGCTTTGAAAAAACGGATACCGTCGCCTGTTTTTCCGATGAAGCAAAGGAACTGGTTGCCTCCTTGGACTACCTTGAGCAGGTAAAAAAGGATCCGTTCGTCTTCCACTTGGTAGGCCCGCATTCAGATCCCTGGTCTCTGGCACAGAACATTCCGGTCATCTCGGCGGTGAAGGCGGTCTACTGGCATGGCGCCTTCGTCGGTTATATTGAAGTTTCTTCGCTGCTAAGCGATTTTACCCACATCTTCAGCGTGGAAAACCTTGACGGCTTTACTGCCTATGCGCACTTCCCGTCTGCAAGCCCTGATCTGTCTCCAGACGCCGATGAGCAAGCCTTCGGAGGGCTGGATGAAAACATCATTTCCAAATGTCTGCTGAGCAACGGCAGCGAATGCTTCGCGCTGCGAATCCCCTCGACAATGCTGAATTTAAGCATTCTTGTCTCTCAGGACATGAGCAGCTACCGCCAGAAAGCCCAGGAACTTCTCCTGCAAAGTCTGAGCGTCGGCGGCGTCATTCTTTCCTTCGGCATCGTGTTTATTGTGGTATCCTCCAAAAGGCTGACACTGTCCATCCGCCTGCTGACCCAGCGCATTCGCAACCTACCCAATGAAAACCTCTTGAATCCTCCCGACGACCTTGCCCTCCAGCATGTCGCCAGCCCGCGCGACCAGGAAATCTATCGGCTTGAGCAGGTGTTCAACGATCTGCTGACGCGTCTGAGAAAAGCCACGATCAACGAGCTGGCGCTGCAGCAAAGCACACTGCAAGCACAGCTGAACGCACTGCAAACCCAAATTAACCCGCACTTTGTATATAATACGCTCAACATCATCAGCGCCAAAGGCATGGAATGTGGAAACGAGGAGATCATTGACATCTGCGACCGCTTTGCGCAAATGCTGCGCTATTCCACAGATACCCGTTCCCGCACAGCAACGCTTGATCAGGAAATCGTCAATGCGCGTCACTACCTTCTGCTGGCGAAGGCGCGATACGAGGATCGGCTTGAATTTGATATCCACATGCCTGAGCATACCGTCGAACTTCGGATTCCGAAGCTGACGCTGCAGCCCATTGTAGAGAATGCTCTGCGCCACGGCTTCACAGGCTGCCTGGGCAAGCATATCATCCGCCTGGAAGGCACCTTACGGGAAAACAATCTTGTTCTCACGATCCGGGACAACGGATGCGGTTTCAGCGAAGAGGTGCTGTTGCAGATGAAAGAAGCATTCGACCAGATTGACCAGGAACTGACGCCCTTCGCCGATCCTTCAGACGGTCATATCGGTCTGATCAATACCTATCTAAGACTCCACTATTACAGCCAAGGCAAAATCCATATGTCCTTGTTCAACGATGGCGGAGCCGTCGTCTGCCTGACTTTCCCGGGCGAAAGGAGCAATGATCATGTATAAGGTTCTTCTGGTGGATGACGAAGTGCCCGCCCTGCGCTTTTTGCAGGCCATTTTCGAAAAATATGCTCATGATTTTCAAGTCTCCGCCGTTTGCCAAAGCGGGGAAGAAGCCCTGAACTATCTGCAAAACAATCGGGTAGACCTGCTTCTGACGGACATCAGCATGCCTGGCATGGATGGCATCGCCCTTGCGCAGCAGGTGCGGCGTCATTACCCTGATATGCGCATGGTGATTGTAAGCGGATATGCAGAATTCAAGTATGCACAGGGCGCGATTCAGGCTGCTGTGGATGACTACATCCTCAAGCCGGTATCCATTTCGCATATGACAGCTACGCTCGATAAAATCAAAGTCCGGCTGGACAGCGCCAACGCCGATCAGGAGCCTGCACTGCTGGAAACCATGCTTTCCTCCGCAACGGTTGATCAGGAACTCCTTCGCCAGCTGTACGGAAGCGGAAAATACTATTTTGCCATGGTTCGTTGGGGAAACCTGACAACCATCAGGGAAGAAGCGCTGCGCACAACATCAGCTATTCCTGTCCAGGGCGTCCCCTTTCACGTGTTGAGCGGGCGCTATAAAGAAGAACAAATTCTGTATATGAAGCAGGAAACACCCGGCGTCGATTTTTTCTCCGCCGTCAAAGCCTATGTGGCCCAGCATACCGATTGTGCCACATGGACCATCCTTTTTTGTCGAAACGCCATGGAATTTTCAGCATTTCCGCGTTTTGTCCGCAAGGCAGAAAATGCGATGCGCAACAGCGTTATTATCGGCAGGCGGCAGTTTATCTACCTTCAAAGCAGCAGGCCCGATGCCGAGATACCGCATATTCCCGCTGCAACACTCAAAAAGCTTGAATATTTCTGCCAGAATGGCAACAAAAAGCTGATCAAGGATTTGTTTATCACCCTCTCGACGGATTGGGAAAAACGGCAGATTACTCAAGTACAAACCTATCACATGGTTCAGCAGCTCATCCATACCATCAGGCCCATTCTTCCTGTGCAGCCTGTTTCTCAGGATGTACTTTTACAGAACGTATGGGATCTCTTTATCTGTGCAACGAACTATGGCGAACTGATGGCAGGACTCTATTCGCTTCTGCTTGACGAAGGCCTTGCAAAAGATAAAAAGCTGTCGCCTGAAGAACTGTTTTCCTATGCTACAAGCTACATTCATGAAAGATATGCCGAGCCCATCAGCATAACGAATGTATGCAGCGAGATCGGTATTTCTCAAACATACCTAAGCCGCCTTTTCCGCAAATACGGAAATACGTCTTTCCAGGCTTATCTTACACAGCATCGCATTGAAAGCGCAAAAGGACTGATCCGCGAACATCCCGATATGCGGCTCCGGGATGTGGCTGCATGCGTCGGCTATGACGATCCATCCTATTTCAGCAAGGTTTTTCATCAAGCAACCGGATATACACCTTCTCAATGGGCCGAAAAGATTGAGTAAAAAAGCGGGCTTCAAAAGCCCGCAGCACCTGAAGTATGACATTTTCAGTCAACGACACAGAATTGCTCAATGCCTTGACAAGAAAGGCTTTGTTGCCTCTCGATGGTTTTTGATGTAACTTATTCTCAACACTGGCAGTGTTGGGGTCAGCGGTTCAAATCCGCTATGCTCCACTTCACCGAGCTTGCAACGAGCTCGGTTTTTTTCTTGCACAAAAAGAGCGCCCTGTATACTATGGACTGTCCCCCGGAGCAGAGGACAGTCCAGCTTTACTGCTCACACTGCCTCATCTCGCCCCACCTCACCAG
>JAFULL010000055.1 GCA_017473345.1 Clostridia bacterium
AGCAAATTTCGACCTTCAGTTCACCCTTCACGGAACCCGTCTCAAACGTCTCACCGCACACGCAACGGACGATGGACTTGCCATATTTGGGATGGATCTTTTCTTTCACGCACTTTCACCTCTTTTGCGCATGCTGTGGGTTGCTTTTTGAACCGCACGAAAAATTATAGCACAGTCACCATGCATTTGCAAGACTTTTTTTCACGCAGAATGCAAAAGTTTCAGTCCATCATTTCGCTGAAGTCTGCAAGCAGCTCCGCGAAGGTATCCAGCGCCGAAACGACCGGTTCGGGAGTGGACATATCCACGCCTGCAATCTTGAGTTCTTCAATGGGAGACATGCTGCCGCCCAGGGTGAGGAACTTGCGGTAGGCCTTCACAGCCTCCTCGCCGCCGTTGAGGATGCGGTTGGCCAGCGCAACAGCCGCGCAGAAGCCGGTGGCGTACTTGTACACATAGAAGGAACGGTAGAAGTGCGGGATGCGCATCCACTCGTTTTCAACCACCTTGTCCACACGGCAGCCGCCGCCGTAGTACTGCTTGTTGAGGTCGTAGTACATGGCGCACAGGCTTTCGCGGGTCAGGGGCTGACCGGCTTCTTCCATGGCATGGGCCTTCATTTCAAACTCGGCAAACATGGCCTGACGGAACACCGTGGTGCGGAAGCCTTCCAGCAGGCGGCCGATGAGGGCCATCTGCGCCGCCTTGTTGCCCTCGTACTTCTTGCGCAGGGCGTGGATGGTGAGCACCTCGTTGCAGGTGGAGGCGACCTCCGCCACAAAGATGGTGTAATCGCTCTTGGCAAAGGGCTGGCTGGCGTTGGAATAATAGCTGTGCATGGCGTGACCCATTTCATGAGCCAAAGTCAGCAGGCCGTCCAGCTCAGGACGGAAGTTGAGCAGCACATAGGGGTGCACGCCGTAGGCAGAGCCGTTGGAATACGCGCCGGTGGTCTTGTTGGGCGTTTCGTAAACGTCGATCCAGCGGGCGTCCTTGGCCTTGCGCACAGTTTCCACATAGTCCTCGCCCAGGGGCGCGACGCCTTCCAGCAGCAGGTCGTAGGCTTCTTCGAAGCTCAGCTTGCTTTCAAAGCCCTTCTGCATGGGAGCGTACAGATCGTACATATGCACGGTGGGAATGTCAAACGCCTTCTGGCGCAGGCCGCAGTAGGCATGCAGGATGGGCAGCGCGTCGTGGATGGCGGTCAGCAGATTGTCGTACACGCTTTCGGGAATATCATCCGGATACAGCGCAGCCTGACGGGCGGACTGATAGTCGCGGGTACGGGCGTTGAAAACGTCAGCCTTCACATTGCCGGCATAGGCGGCGGCAAAGGTGGAGCCGTAGGCAGCGTAAGCCTTCATCATGCGCTCATAGGCAGCCTTGCGCACACTGCGGCTGGGGCTTTCCATCATGCTGCCATAGCGGGCGTGGGTCAGTTCGACCATCTTGCCCTCTTCGTTTTTGACCTTGCCCAGCTTCATATCCACATCGGTAAACATGTCGTAGATATTGCCGGCGCTACCCAGCGCTTCCTGCGCGCTGGCGAGCACAGTCTCCATCTCGGTGGACAGTGTGTGCGGACGCATGCGCTCCAGATCTTTCAGCATAGCGTCGTAGTCGGCAAAGGCAGGATCAGCAATGTAGGCGTTGAGGGTATCTGCATCCAGCGCCAGCAGTTCGGGGCTGATGAAGGCCACCGCAGCGGCAAACTGGGCATACAGGCTCATGGCACGGGCCGACACGCCCTGATAGAAAGGATCGGAGTTGTCGGAATTCAGGTTGGTGCTGGCATAGCTGTACAGACGGGACAGATGCTCGCCCACCTCGGCATACAGGCCAAGCACCGCCAGCACCTGCTCGCGGCCCTGGGCCAGGGTGCCCGCGTAAGAGGCCAGTTTGGCGACGTTTTCCTTTATCCACTCAAAGTCCTTCTCCCAGTCCTCCTGAGTGGCATAGATATGCGACGGATCCCACTTGTACTCAGCGGGGATGTCCTTGCGCAGCATGGTTTCGCTCATGAAAAAAATCCTCCTTCAAAAAGAGCTGTACCGGTATTGTACCCCAAAAGCCATTTTAGAGCAAGGCGCAGAAACGTGTATATGAGTATTTCTTCCCACACATTTTTGTGATAAAATAGACTCAGCATAAAAAATAAAAACGGGAGGCAAAACGATGCTGTACCCCCGAAGCAAAGACAAAACCTTAAGCCGCGAGCTGTTTGAAAACCCGGGCAGCGAATACCGCGGCACGCCCTTTTGGGCATGGAACTGTACTCTGGAAAAGGACGAGCTGCTCTGGCAGCTGGAAGTGCTGAAGAAAATGGGCCTTGGCGGCGCGCATATGCACGTGCGCACCGGCATGGCCACGCCGTACCTGAGCGACGAACACATGGCGCTGATCAAGGCGTGCGTGGAAAAGTGCCGTCAGGAAAACATGCTTGCATGGCTCTACGATGAAGACCGCTGGCCCAGCGGCGCAGCGGGCGGACTGGTGACGAAGGACCCGCAGTACCGTGCTCGTCATCTGCTGGTGACGCCCTATGCCTACGGCACCGCCGGCAAGGATGCTGAAAGCGCCCATATGTCCGGCAGATCCGGCCGTTCGGAAAACGGCTGGCTGCTGGCCTGCTACGACGTGCAGCTGGACGAAAACGGCTGTCTGTCCTCCTATAAAGTCATCAGCCCCGACGCTCCCGCCGAGGGCCGCAAGTGGTATGCCTATGTGGAGACCGATCCTGCCAACCCCTGGTACAACAACCAGACCTATGCCAACACGCTGGACAAGGCCACTATTGACCGTTTCATCGAAGTGACCTACGAGCGCTATCTGGAAACCGTGGGCGATGACTTCGGCGGCGTGGTGCCCGCCATCTTCACCGACGAACCGCAGTTTTCTCACAAGTCCACGCTGGGCTTTGCCCATGAGGCACGTGACGTGATGCTTCCCTGGTCGGACGATGTGCCCGACACCTTCCGTCAGGCCTATGATGAGGACATCGTTGCCCATCTGCCCCAGCTTTTGTGGGAGTTGCCGAATGAAGAACGTTCGCTGATCCGCTATCATTATCATGATCACATTGCCGAGCGCTTTGCCAGCGCCTTTGCCGACCGCTGCGGCAAATGGTGCGCCGATCACAACCTGATGCTCACCGGCCATATGATGGAGGAGCCCACGCTCAAAAGCCAGACGGCTGCGCTGGGCGAAGCCATGCGTTCCTACCGCAGCTTCCAGCTGCCGGGCATCGACATGCTGTGCGCCCAGTTCGAATTGACCACCGCCAAGCAGGCGCAGTCTGCGGCACACCAGTACGGCCGCCCCGGCGTACTGAGCGAGCTGTACGGCGTGACCGGCTGGGCGTTTGACTTCCGCGGTCACAAACTTCACGGCGACTGGCAGGCGGCGCTGGGTGTGACGGTGCGCGTGCAGCACCTGTCGTGGGTATCCATGAAGGGCGAGGCCAAGCGCGACTACCCGGCCTCCATCCACTACCAGTCTCCCTGGTGGAAGGACTATTCCTTTGTTGAAAACCATTTTGCCCGTGTCAACACCGCCCTCACGCGCGGCAAGCCGCTGGTGCGCGTAGGCGTGATCCACCCGGTGGAAAGCTACTGGCTGCACTGGGGCCCTGCCGAGCAGACGCACGGCGTACGCGAACAGCTGGACCAGCAGTTCCAGAACCTCACCCGCTGGCTGCTGACCGGCGGAATCGACTTTGATTTCATCAGCGAATCGCTGCTGCCTTCACAGTGCGCCGAAGCCGGCGCCCCGCTGAAGGTGGGCGAAATGGCGTACGATGCCGTGATCGTGCCCGGCTGTGAAACGCTGCGCGCCACCACGCTGGAACGGCTGGAAGCCTTCCGCGCTGCGGGCGGTAAGCTGATCTTCCTGGGCGATGCGCCCGCGCTGGAGGACGCCGTTCCCAGCGCCCGCGGACAGAAGCTGTGGCGGCAGAGCCAGCATGCGCTTTTCAGTCAGGAGGCCGTGCTTGAATCGCTGCAGGACGTGCGTATGATCGACCTGCGCAACGCCGACGGCAGCCGCACTGAAAACCTCATCCATCAGCTGCGCCGCGACGGCGACGGTCTGTGGCTGTTCATCGCCCACTGCTGCGAGCCCTACAGCAAGGATATTCCCCGCAAACAAGACGTGCGCCTCACGATCAGCGGCGAATATTCCGCCCAGATCTACGACACGCAGACCGGCCGCATTCTTCCTGCAGATGCTGAAAACGCTTCTGGAAAAACCATTCTGCGTGCCAGCCTGTACGACTATGACAGCCTGCTGATCCGTCTGGACGAAGGCGCAGCCACCCGTATGCCTGCTGCCATCCCCAGTGTCAGCCGCCGACTGCCGGTGCCTGCGCTGGTCAACTATCAGTTGGACGAACCCAACGTATATCTGCTGGATAAGGCCGAGTATGCGCTGGATAACGGCGACTATTTGCCTGCTGAAGAACTGCTGCGCGCTGACAATGTACTGCGCGAAAAGCTGGGCTGGCCCAGCCGCCGCGGTGCCGTCGCACAGCCGTGGACTGTTGAGGAAGAAAAGGCGGAGCACACCGTACGCCTGCGCTTCAGCGTATACAGCGACGTCGCCGTGCCAAATGTACAGCTGGCGCTAGAGGATGCCGCCGTTGCGCGCATCACTTTCAACGGAAAGCCCGTTTCCGCTGCGCCGGAAGGCTGGTATGTGGACAAGTCCATCGCTTGCGTTGCGATCGGTGACCTGCTGGCGGGCGAAAACACCATTGAAGTGGTTCTGCCCTTCGGCCTGCGCACCAATGTGGAATGGTGCTATCTGCTGGGCGACTTCGGCGTGAAGCTGGCCGGCGAATACCGCAGAATCACCACCCGTCCCGGCAAACTGGCCTTTGCCGACGTCACCGTTCAGGACCTGCCCCACTATGGCGGCAACATCACCTATGAAATTCCTTTCGAAAGCACCGGCAAGCCCATGCAGGTGACCGTGCCCCATTACAGCGGAGCCGCCGTGCGCGTTGCGCTGGACGGCCATCAGCTTGGCCACATCGCCTATCCGCCGTATCGCATGGCACTGGGCCATCCAGCAGAAGGCAAGCACACGCTGTCGCTGACGCTGCTTGGCAACCGTGAAAACGCCTTTGGCCCCCTGCACCGCGCCGATACCACCAACAGCTGGATCGGCCCCGACGCATGGCGCACCACCGGTACAGAGTGGACTGACAGCTACTGGCTGACGAAGCTGGGCATCCGCACCGCACCGTGGATTGAAGAGACAGAAGAATAAACGTAAAAAGGTCCTGCATCTGCAGGACCTTTTTTATTGATACTCCGTTCTCAGTGTAAGTGTCTCCGGCAAATCAAAAATGGCCTTTTTCAGAAACAACGGATAGAAATATTCCTCTTCCAGCCTTTCAAACGTCAGCCACTCAAAGCGGTGCACGCGCGCGCCTTCCTTCGCTTCAAAGCATTCGCCGCGTTCCAGCAGCCCGGTGCCGCTGATTTCCATCAGGAAATACAGGCAAAGCTCGTGATAGTGCAGCCGGTCTACATCCTCAATAAAGAATGCCTGATTCAGCCACAGCGGGCGCTGGATCGACGCCACGATGTCAAGTTCCTCTTGCACCTCACGAAGGACGGCAGCCTCCGCCGTTTCGCCCATGCGCACTCGTCCGCCGGGCAGATAAAAGTAAGGCGAACGCTCATCATGCATGGCCAGAATTTTGCCTTCATTCATGATGACGGCGCATACCCGGTAATTGAATTTCTGCTGATCCACCCTGAAAGAAATATCCATCTGCCCCTCCGGTAAAAGAAAAAGCACCATGACGTTGCGTCACGGTGCTGTGGTACACCATCAGGGACTCGAACCCTGGACACCCTGATTAAGAGTCAGGTGCTCTACCAACTGAGCTAATGGTGCA